>NZ_QJOT01000001.1:0-489777 GCF_013393165.1 Paenibacillus sp. 79R4
CTCGATGTCGGCTCATCGCATCCTGGGGCTGAAGTAGGTCCCAAGGGTTGGGCTGTTCGCCCATTAAAGCGGTACGCGAGCTGGGTTCAGAACGTCGTGAGACAGTTCGGTCCCTATCTGTCGTGGGCGTAGGAAATTTGAGAGGAGCTGTCCTTAGTACGAGAGGACCGGGATGGACGCACCGCTGGTGTACCAGTTGTTCCGCCAGGAGCATAGCTGGGTAGCTAAGTGCGGAAGGGATAAGCGCTGAAAGCATCTAAGCGTGAAGCCCCCCTCAAGATGAGATTTCCCAATGAGTAAGACCCCTTGAAGACGACGAGGTTGATAGGCCTGAGGTGGAAGTGCAGCAATGTATGGAGCTGACAGGTACTAATCGGTCGAGGGCTTATCCAAAAAACATCTAAATATGCAAAATGAGTTTCGTATCCAGTTTTCAAGGATTAACCTTGAATTTATGGCTTTGGAGAGATACCCAAGTGGCTATAAGGGGACCCTCTGCTAAGGGGTTAGACTGCGTAAGCGGTGCGAGGGTTCGAATCCCTCTCTCTCCGCCATTAGTATACAAGCTATAAATTATAATATGGCGGTGTAGCTCAGCTGGCTAGAGCGTACGGTTCATACCCGTGAGGTCGGGGGTTCGATCCCCTCCGCCGCTACCATATTTACCTGGAGGCTTAGCTCAGCTGGGAGAGCATCTGCCTTACAAGCAGAGGGTCAGCGGTTCGATCCCGTTAGCCTCCACCATTTTAATTTTATATGCCGGTGTAGCTCAATTGGTAGAGCAACTGACTTGTAATCAGTAGGTTGGGGGTTCAAGTCCTCTCGCCGGCACCATTTGTATCACAGCGCGGAGCCGTGGTGTAGAGGCCTAACATGCCTGCCTGTCACGCAGGAGACCGCGGGTTCGAATCCCGTCGGCTCCGCCATTTATTTTAAATGAATGTTTCCACCAAGAAGTGGGAAAGTTATCAAGACTTACCCATTATTTTTTTGACCAAATTACATATGGCTCGGTAGCTCAGTCGGTAGAGCAGAGGACTGAAAATCCTCGTGTCGGCGGTTCGATTCCGTCCCGAGCCACTTTGCAAGTTTTAGGACAAGCCTAAAGCTGGCATAATATATGGAGGCTTAGTGAAGTGGCTAAACACGGCAGACTGTAAATCTGCTCTCTACGAGTTCGGTGGTTCGAATCCATCAGCCTCCACCATTTTATGAGCCATTAGCTCAGTTGGTAGAGCACCTGACTTTTAATCAGGGTGTCGAAGGTTCGAGTCCTTCATGGCTCATTCCAACAAGAACCCTTTCCAAGTAGCTATTATGCTACAAGGAAAGGGTTCTTTGCTTATGATCGCTCATATAGTTTGTGTTCGCGGCAGTAGGCACAGTTCTCCTTGACACATACTCGCTCTCGCAAAGCTTGAAGATTGTGGATCAGAAAACCTTTGCGATTAACGGCCAGTAGTCCTTCTTTACACAAGCTGCTTAATAAACGGGTGACCGATTCTCTGGTGAATCCGATCAGATTAGCAATTTCCTGATGCGTCATAGGAACATGAATCAGCACCTTTCCCTCGATATTGATACCAAAATCCTCAGCTAATTTAATCAAGAAAGAGATGCCTCGATCTTCTAGATTTCTTGAAGTAAATCCTTGTAGTTTATTTTGCAACTCTCTAATTTCACTGGCCATAACCGCCATCATTTTGAAGGCAATACCCGGCGAGCCCGCCAAAATTTGCTCAAAAGAAGAAATAGGCAATGTAAACAGTTCTGTGTTAATGACAGTAGTAGCCGTGGTAGGGTAAGGGTTAGAGCCAAATTGCCCGGTATGGGGAAACATATCTCCTGTTTTTAATAAAGAGAGAATCTGTTCATTGCCTTTTTCATCAATTTTATGGGTTTTAATGAGTCCATGAATAATGAAGTAGATGGAGGTGACCTCTTCTCCTTCACGAAAGATGGTAGATCTTCTAGGCAGGGTACGGGTAGCACCCATGCTTCGGACTCGCTCCAATTCATCAGAATTAAGGTCATGGAGTAGATTGACCGACCGAAGTGCATCTATAGTAATATCCATGAGGATACCCCCTCAACAAATGTATTTTTGCTAAAAAGAACCTTACTACTTCATTATAAAAACGTAGAAAGGGAGTGAATCGTGAGGGGGGTCACAGCAAATAATCCAAAATGGTTACATTTTTAAATATTAGAAAGCCACCCCTCCATTTTGACTACAAGGAAAGGTGGTTTTTTCTATTAAAAGTTCTCTTCTTCATTAACATTTGGCTTGCGTAAATGGAACATGGAGCGGGCAACTACATACACCAATGGCAAAATTCCAAGAACGATAAAGATAGTATCCGGAATCATCCGAATCCAGAGCAGCAGGTTAACTGTCCCATCTTGATAGAATGAGATGTCACGCGCAGACCAGAAGCCGAAGTCAAAAGCTCTCTTGAGTTGCATAAATCCGACAGGCAAAAGGGTAATGACGATCATGCCGGTCAATCCGATATTTAACCCCCAGCAGGAGAGACGCAATAGCTTATCATTCCATTCATTCGACTTCACAATATTGCGCAGTGAATATAACAGGACGGCAACGGCAAACATACCATAAACCCCCATCATGGAGCCGTGGGCATGCGCAGTGGTTAACGTTGATCCATGTTCAAAATAGCTAACCGCAGGCAGATTGATCAGGAAGCCCAGCACTCCGGCGCCGAGTAGATTCCAAACCGCAGTTGAAACCAGAAAACGGAAGGACGAAGTATACGGAAAGTTCGTTCCGCCGTCTTTCATGACTTTGTATTGATCGTACGCCTCCATGATCAAAAGGGTAAGCGGTATAACCTCCAGTGCGGAGAACACCGCACCAAGGGAGATCCAAATTTCGGAGGAACCGTTGTAATAGTAATGGTGACCGATACCAAGGATACCGCCGCCCATAAGCAATGTGAACTGGAACAATAGGGCGCGTACCGTCGATTGTTTCGTAACCAGATTCATTCGTACCATCAAGAAGCCGATAACTACAACCGCGAACACTTCAAAGATGCCCTCAACCCAAAGGTGGATAATCCACCAACGCCAGTAATCAGAATAAGTAAATGATGAATTCGGATTAAAAAGAATGCAAAGATATAAAAGAACGGAACAGCGATTGCGGAGTAAAACAGCAGGTGTGTTAAACCGCCTTTATCCGTTTCTTTCTTCAGCGCCGTACGAATTGCCCGATAAACGATGTATAACCAGATGGACATTCCGATCACAAGCAGGATCTGCCAGAAGCGGCCTAACTCAAGATATTCCCAGCCTTGATGACCAAGCCAGAACCAGCTTTTTTTGAGATAGCCCTTTGCACCCAGCCATTCACCGATAGAGCTGCCGGCAGTGAGAACAACCAAAGCCCAGAAAAGAATATCAACGAGCAGTCCCTGACGTTTAGGCTCCTTGCCACCTACCAGTGGAGCTACATAAATCCCCATCCCGAGCCAAGCAGTAGCAATCCACAAAATAGCCAGCTGGAGATGATATGACTTGGCGATATTAAAGGGGAACAGATCGGCGATAAAGTTCATACCGTAGAAATTATTCGGTTCAGAATAATAATGGGCCAGCAGGCCGCCAAAAGCAGCTTGAATCAGGAACAACAGCACAACAACCAAGAAGAACTTGCCCGTTTTCACCTGACTTCGTGTAACTGGCTGCTTATCAAGATTGAAGACCGGGAACCGATCCGGCGTATACGCCTCATGCATATGAAGCTTATACCGGTTATATACAAACAGTACAAAGCCCAGGACTAATAACAGCAAGGTGACACTAACGCCACTCCATAAGAGAGCTGAGTAGGACATGGTATTTCCCGCGTCTTCAAAATAAGGCCAATTGTTCGTATAGGTGATGGTATCGCCTGGCCGCTCTGTACCGGAAACCCATGCTGTCCAGAAGAAGAAGTCGGCCATTTGCTGCTTCATATCGCCAGCGGCAATATAGGCAGCGCTGTCCTCAGAAGCATCAACATCTTTAATCAGATTCGCTGGAACGCCCAGTCCGTCTCCCTGCGTGAATATTTTTTCGTAATAGGCCCTTATTTGGGCTAGCCCTCCTGCCTGGCCATCTGTCAGGGTTAAGGTATGACTTGGCTTGTCGTAGCGATTTTGCTTCATCTCGTGCTTTACTTGATCGAATATCGATGTTTGTTGATCTTGAGTGAGCTCTGCATAAGGTTTCCCGTATTCGGCTTGGGCATGCTGATCATGCATTGCATCGACCATAATTTTAAGTGACTCTGCAGTATAATCCGGGCCGAGATAGGAACCATATCCAAGCACCGTAGCATAGTCCATCAGCCCGTATTTCTGGAATACTGCCTGACCGCCGGTGATTTGTTCCTGCGTAGTAAGCACATCACCTTGGCTATTTACTACTTTTAGCGGGATAGGGGCCTGGGATTTGAAAATCCAGAATCCGCCGGCAATCAGTACAGTGAAGCATATAATTAGGGTGGATATCAATACACCTTTTAAAAATGAGTTTTGAGCTTTATTGTTCTTCATGCTCCTTCTCCTTTCGTTCATCTTTTCACTCCAAGCATAGGATTGAGCTAGAGGGTGTTTTGTGATTTCAATTACAAACCGGAGGAAATTTTTGCCGCCTTGTTTGTGATACAATGAATTTATACAACCAAAACCTATAGATCAGAGAGGCAATCGAGGTATGGATATAAAAGAGCTGAAGCAACAGTTAGAGGAGATTATAGGATCCTCCTTAACTTTATTAGAGATGGATCCAGAGATTTGGACTGGCTTGGCAAATGACAATAGCTTGGATCAACCCGCTTCCGGAATGGCTCGGTTGCACGACCAGCCTCGATGGTTATGGAAAACAGATTCCTCCAAGGTCCATGTTTTTGTGGCCGAGACACCGTTAAGCGAACGGGAAATTAGATTAATTGATCTTCTGCTGTCAGCAGCCCGTGAGAAATCGAACCATCCCTCTTTTTCGTCCAAACGAGATGATGAATCCCGTTGCATCGAGCTGGGCAAATGGCTGAGGGAACAGATCAGTAGCGGCAACCTGCAAAGTGCTATCCCGGAGGATATGGCGATTAAGCCTAAACTAGCGGAGAACTTATTCCCCTTTCTGTTAAGCTGCGAGGATCGCCTGGGTCAGGATGTCCAATATTCCAAGCTTAACAAATTACTGCGCAGTTATTTTGGGGGCGAGATTGTCCTCGTTCCGATGACGGAATCATGGCTTGTCCTGGTTCGGGAGGCTCTGCTGCTGGATGTGCAGGATGAGAGCAATGAGGGGATTGAGACAGAACGCGATATGTTAGGTGCGCTTTGTCAGGGATTGTACGAGCTAATCGCCAACGAATGGGGCGGAGGAGGATTCCGCTTGACAGTAGGGGACAAGCTGATCAACCAGGGGCGGCTTGTATCGGCGACGATCGCCCTGCAAGAGACAATGCTGCTCGGGCGGATCTTCCAGGTGTCAGAGCATATCTATCTGCCTTGGGATTTGGAGCTTGAGCGGCTTATATACCATATACCGGACGACCGGAGACAGCAATTTATTGAGGAGAGCGGGGTTGGCTCCCATCTGCTTGAGGATGAAGAGACGCTGATTACACTTGAGACTTTCTTTCAGCTGGATTGTAACGTAAGCGAGACAGCAAAGCGCCTGTATATCCATCGCAATACCTTGCTGTACCGGCTGGATAAGTTCAAACAAGAGACGGGGCTTGATGTCAGAAGCTTTCAGGATGCGGTTCTGGTGAAGCTGAGGATCCTATTGTATAAAGTTACGAAAAGGCTATAGTATTTTTGTGCAGTTTGTGGATGGTAGTCTATTGGGCTTATGGGTTACTATATATACAGAAGTTGTATCCGATTACATTTAAGCAAAGACAGTTTATAAATCATTTATATTAGGAGGAAAACAAATGGCAGGCGTACGCTTAGAACACATTTACAAGAAATATGCAGGTGCTGATAAAGCAACCGTTATGGACGTTAACCTTGATATCGCAGATAAGGAGTTCCTCGTACTCGTAGGTCCTTCCGGTTGCGGTAAATCCACAACTCTTCGTATGATCGCTGGTCTTGAAGAAATTACAGAAGGTAAATTGTACATCGGCGACCGCGTCGTGAACGACGTAGCTCCGAAAGACCGTGACATCGCGATGGTATTCCAATCCTACGCTTTGTATCCGCATATGAACGTGTATCAAAACATGGCGTTCGGTCTGAAACTTCGCAAAGTGAAGAAGGAAGAAATCGACCAACGCGTACGCGAAGCTGCTAGGATCCTCGATATCGAGCATTTGCTTGATCGTAAGCCAAAAGCTCTTTCCGGTGGTCAGCGTCAACGGGTTGCCTTGGGCCGCGCGATCGTCCGCGATCCTCAAGTGTTCCTCATGGACGAACCTCTTTCCAACTTGGACGCTAAACTTCGTGGTCAAATGCGTGCGGAAATTACAAAGCTGGTTAAACGTCTGGAAACCACTTGCATTTACGTAACACATGACCAAATCGAGGCTATGACCATGGGTGACCGTATCGTTGTTATGCATGACGGTATCATTCAGCAAGCTGCTTCTCCGGAAGAATTGTATAACCAACCAAATAATATCTTCGTAGCTGGATTTATCGGTTCCCCTACGATGAACTTTGTAAATGGTACATTGTCTGAAGAAGGCGGAGAAGTTCGCTTCAAGACTTCTAACCTGAACGTAGTGGTTCCACAAGGCAAAGCTACGGTATTGAAAGAAAAAGGATTTATTGGCAAAGAAGTAATTATGGGTATTCGTCCAGAGGACATTCATGAAGAGCCAGTATTCTTGGAAGCTTCTCCACATACTGCATTCACTGCAGACGTATATTTGACTGAGAACCTTGGTCATGAAATGCAACTGTACTTGAACGGTGTAGGTACTGACTCCCTGATCGCTCGCGTTGACGGTCGTTCCAACACTCGTGAAGGCGACAAGGTTAAACTTGCTATCGATATGAACAAGATTCATATCTTTGACAAGGAAACAGAACAAAACGTTTTCTACAACTAATTCTTTAACAAATAAGGTAATCCTCGGATTATCTCTCAAAGAGCCGTCCCCTAGGGCGGCTTTTTGTTTATAGTTACAAGTTCAGTCCGCAGCTGTGATTGATTTACGAGGCATTTTCATTTACGATGAATACATTAGCACGGTATAAATTGGATTTTGTTTACAGCTTAACATAATCGGCAGACATCCTGTTCAGAGGTAGATCCCCCTGGGCCCGGATGCCTGATAGGAAAGGAAGAACACCATGGCAAAAAAGGTTAAGGTATCGGAATTGGTGGGTCAATTTGGACTCGAGGTCATTTCCGGTGAACAAGGGCTAAAACGTGTGATTACGGTTGACGATCTATATCGTCCGGGTCTGGAAATGGCCGGTTATTTTGAATACCATCCACCAGAACGCGTTCAAATCTTAGGTAAGACGGAACTCGCTTTTTACGAGACATTGACGATGGAACAGCGTCGGGAACGGATGCAGCTGTTGTGCAGCAACGATGAGACACCTTGTATTATTGTAACGAGAGCATGGAAGGTGCCTGAGGAACTGATCGAGATCAGTGCAGAGAAGAATCTTCCTGTACTGCGCAGCAGTATGGCTACGACAATTTTGTCCAGCCGCATTACGAGCTTCCTGGAGAAGAAGCTGGCTCCTACCGCCACGATTCACGGCGTATTGGTCGATGTGTATGGCGTAGGTATGCTGATTACAGGCAGCAGCGGAATCGGGAAGAGCGAGACAGCGCTTGAGCTGGTGAAGCGTGGCCATCGACTGATTGCGGATGATGCCGTTGAAATTCGCCAAACATCGGACAATCAGCTGCATGGTACAGCGCCTGAATTGATTCGTCACCTGCTTGAGATTCGCGGCGTCGGTATTATTAATGTTATGACGTTATTCGGTGCAGGAGCCATCCGCAACAATAAGAGAATTACTCTCGTCGTCAAGCTCGAGGCCTGGCAGCAAGAGAAGCAGTATGACAGGCTTGGACTGGATGAAGAGACGACGCGCATCATCGATACGGACGTACCGTTAGTAACGATCCCTGTACGTCCTGGGCGTAACCTCGCGGTCATTATCGAAGTAGCAGCCATGAACTTCCGCTTGAAGCGAATGGGCTATAATGCGGCCTTGCAGTTTACATCAAAGCTGACAGAGACGATTGCTGAAGATATCGATGATTTAGATTAGGAGCGTGAACGATGGGTACCTTGTTATTAAACCCGATAGCTTTTTCTATCGGTGCATTGGAAGTGCATTGGTATGGTCTGATCCTGGGAACAGGTGCGCTAATGGGCTTGCTCTTCGCCATCTGGGAAGGGAAGAGATTCAAAATCCCGCAGGAGTTCTTCATGGACTTGCTTCTGTTTGGGGTTCCATCGGCGATTGTCGGGGCAAGGATTTATTTCGTTGCCTTCAAATGGGAGGATTATAAGCATAATCTCTGGGATATCTTTAAAATCTGGAACGGTGGCATAGCTATCTATGGAGCGCTGATCGGGGCCATTATCTGCGCCTTGATCTTCGTGAAGAAGCGCGGTTATAACTTCTGGCGGATAGCGGACATTTGCGCACCGTCATTGCTCGTCGGTCAATTGATTGGCCGTTGGGGGAATTTCGTCAACCAAGAAGCATATGGCGGCGAGACAACAGAGGCATTCCTGAGAGATTATCTGCACTTGCCTTCATTTATTGTAAATCAAATGAATGTGGAGGGCATCTTCCGTCATCCAACATTCCTCTATGAATCAGTATGGAACCTGGTAGGCTTGCTCCTGCTTCTAGTCTTGCGCAGACGCAAATTTCTGCGTGCCGGAGAACTGTTCTGTTCCTACTTTATATGGTATTCGATCGGTCGCTTCTTCATTGAGGCACTCCGTACGGACAGCTTGGCCTTCCAAGGTGCCGCTTGGCTGGCATCCTTTGTGAACGGCCTGTGGGCTCCGATGCAATGGATCGGATTTGAACAGGGATATCTGGCACCGTCTTATGGGAATGTGCGGATATCGCAATTGCTGGCCCTTCTAATTGTAGTCGCTGCCGCCCTGTTCATCATTGTTAGACGCAAGACGATCCCGAATTTGCCGCATTATCTTGACCCGATTGTATCGATCAAGGCTGCGGAAATCGATAGCGCTACCCTGCAAATGCCTGCTCCGGCAGCTAAGACTGCTGCTGAGCAAGACAACGGTACAACCCCGGCTAAAGAAGCGAATACGCTGAATGAGCCGGAGAGTACAGAGGATAAAAAGGAGTAAAAAGACTGCATGATACGCACAGTATTATTTGACTTGGATGGAACAATTGTAAATACAAATGAGTTAATTATTAAGACTTTTATGCATGTAATAGACAAGCATCTGGACAAGCCGTATACGCGTGAGCAGATTATTCCTTACATGGGGATGACGCTGGAGGAGCAGCTGCAGATATTTTCAGGCAACGAGGAAGTAAGCCATCTGGTGAAGGAGTATCGTACCTATAACAGCGAGCATCATGATGAATTGATCCAGGAGTTCCCTCATGTTCTGGAAGTGATCCGCGAGCTGCATGAGAAGGGCATCAAGCTTGGCGTGGTGACGACGAAAATTCGGCGAACGGCGATGCGTGCCTTGGAGATGTTCGATCTGAGACAATATATGGATGCGATCATTACTGTGGAGGATGTCCAGCATCCTAAACCGCATGCGGAACCCATTCTAACGGCGATGAGTCAATTGGATGCAGATCCAGCCAGCACGTTGATGGTTGGAGATAGCGCCGCGGACTTGAAGTCTGCTCACGCGGCAGGCGTACGCTCTGCGGCGGTAGCATGGTCGCTGAAAGGCGCTAAGGAGCTGCAGAAGTATGATCCGGATTATATCCTTCATGATATGACTGATCTATATGATCTTGTGAGGATGGGAGCCAGGAACTAAGTGAGGAAAGTGGAGCGTTATCCAGTGAACGGCCCAAATGCGTTATGGCAGTTGTACCGGACCGTCAGCCCCTGGAAGGGCGTCAAAAACTTCATCTTCATACAAATCGCCAGATATTGTCCGATTTTATCGCTGAAGAACTGGATTTATCGCCATATTCTCGGGATGAAGGTCGGAGAGCATACGGCCTTTGGCCTGATGGTTATGGTGGATGTCTTCTTCCCGGAGAAGCTGACGATCGGTCGTAATTCGGTCATCGGCTATAACACGACTATCCTGGCCCATGAATACTTAATTCGCGAGTATCGACTTGGGGAGGTCCATATCGGTAATGAAGTGATGATCGGGGCCAACACGACGATATTGCCGGGTGTAACAATTGGAGATGGTGCAGTTGTCGCAGCCGGCTCGGTGGTTCACAAGGATGTAGCGCCCGGAAGCTTCGTTGGCGGGAATCCGCTGCGAGAAATCGAGCGTAAAAGCCCGGAGGGAGTCCGTGAATCCGAGGTCAGGAATAACGGATAGAATATCCAGATGAATGTTACAAGGCACAGATACTTGCAATAAATAAGCAATTGGAGCAGTCTGAACAGGCGCTCTAATTGCTTATTTTTATTAGGCTTTACTGAGATTTTCAGCGTGCTGAAGAAATGGGAAATGAGGTAATATTGCAAACGCTCTCCCCAACTCGTCCTAGATAAGGTATCATAAAGGATGGTAGCAAGACGATGGAAACTATGATTACCGGGAGTTGATACAGTGAGTCAAAGCATCAAAAAGGAGAGACTGCCTCAGCTTGATCTGTTTAGGGCGATGGCTATCTTCTGTGTTATTCAGGTACACTCTTCTTCCTTTGCGGCAGCGGAGCAAGCCTTGAACTCACCAATCTATTATTTTTATAATTGGATGAATATTTTCTTCAAAATTGGTACCCCTTGCTTTATCTTTCTAAGCAGCTTTGTATTGTTCTATAACTATTATGATCGACCTGTAAACAAGGAACTGATTGGACATTTCTATAAGAAACGTCTTACGTATATTATTCTCCCTTATATATTGGTCTCTTGCTGTTATTTCTTGTTGGTCGCTTGGCAGCGCGGGGAGCTGGCCAGCAATTCCAAAATGTATGAGCTGCAGCAGCTTGGCATGAAGCTGCTCACGGGTACGTCTTATACGCATTTGTATTTCGTATTCATCAGCATTCAATTCTATATCCTGTTCCCGCTGCTGTTATGGCTATTCCAATCGTTCCGGAAGAGCAAGATACTGTTAGCCTTAATCATACCGCTTGGCTTGGCAATTCAGTACGGCTTCTATTTCTGGAACAAGGTTGAGCTCCATATTCCTAATAAAGGGAGCTATGCTCCGTCCTATATGGCCTACTATTTCATGGGGGCGGGCATCGCTATCTATTTTGAACATCTCAAAGGCTGGCTGAAGAGCGACTGGAAGGATATGTCCGGAAAGCAGAAAATGTGGACCGGCTTGCTATGGGGGAGCTGGCTGATTGTCGCCTTTACCCATGTCCAGATCTGGTTCTCTTATCGCCAGCACTGGAGCAGTCCGAACTCTACCTGGTTTGAAGTGCTGTGGAATGTTCATACCCTGCTGTCGGCACTAGTATTGATGCGAGCCTCCTTCTTGATTCAGCGGAAGGGCTCAGCATTCTGGAATAAGGCGCTGACTCGCCTGGGCGAGTTATCCTTCGCCGTTTATTTATTCCATCCGGTTGTGCTGCTCTACTACCGGAAACTAAGGGATCACTTTACGATCCCTGGCGACTCTGCGATGTATTTCCTGTACATCATCGGTGGTTCGGCGTGTGCGCTGGCCATTTCATGGGTTTTTACCCAGGTTTGCTTCAGAAGGCTTCCTTTTGCGTCTGTTTTCTTGGGCAGTGTTCCATATTCACTCAAGAAAAAGAAGAAAGCACCGGGCATGCACGGACCTGGCCAGGACCGTACAGTGAAGATGAATGGATAAAAAGAATAGTCGGTTGGGGAAATCCCAGCCGGCTATTTGTTTATACAGATGAAAAATAATGAGCATATATCACTATATTTATGTAAAATTGATATATTCGGAGTTAATGATCTATTTATAACCGCTATAATCTGATAAGGATAAAATACCTGCAAATTTAATGGATTTTGCAATAATATGCTAGGGGCCTGACGCTAAAATACTCAGGGGATTGATCGTTGACGGTTCCAGATAAAGTATGATAAGATATGCCATATTCTTTATTTTGGTAGTATGGTAGTACTTTAATGCGATAAAATAAACGAACTTATAATGGCTTTATTTTAAGCGAGTGAGAGGTGAGGACATTGTCAAAACCGAAGGGCTTTGAGAAACCGGCTGGCGTACGGGATTATTTACCGTTTGCAGTCGAGAAGCTAAGGGAGATTGAGCGTCGCGTGCTGGATTGCATGGCTGGCTGGGGTTACCGTCAGATCATGACGCCAACGATGGAATACTATGACACGGTTGGGGTAGCTAGCTCTACGTCGGATCAAAAGCTGTTCAAATTGCTTAACAATCGGGGGACGACGATGGTTCTTCGTTCCGATATGACAACGCCGATTGCCCGGGTTGTATCTTCCCTGTTAAAGGAGGAGCTTTTGCCGCTGCGCTTGTCCTACCATGCGAATGTCTTCCGCTCTATTGAAGAAGAAGCGGGCAAGGAAGCGGAGTTCTATCAGACCGGGGTTGAGCTGGTCGGGGATAACTCCGCCGAGGCGGATGCCGAAGTGGTGGCGCTTGCCGTAGCATCCCTGCAAGCTGCCGGGGTATCTTCCTTCAAGATTGCCCTCGGGCATGTTGGTTTCTTGAATGGTCTGCTGGAAGAGGCGATTCCGGGGCGTGAGGATGTGCAGCAGGAGCTAAAGGATCGATTGCTGGGACGGGACTTCGTAGGATATCGTGAGATTTTGGCCCGGCTTGATCTATCGGCAGGCCAGCGTGACGAGTTGACTGGCATTCTGAAGCTGCGCGGCGGCAAGGAAGTTTGCCGTGAGGCGCTGGAGCTAAGCAATAATTCACTCGTTCGGAGCTCGATTGAATATTTGAGTGCGGTGTGGGAGGCTCTGGAGGACTTCGATGTGGCCAGACATGTCATCATCGATCTGACGATGATTGGGGATTTCTCTTATTATACAGGGTTGATCTTTGAGGGATATGCGGCCGATATCGGCTTCCCTGTCTGTGGCGGGGGGCGTTATGATAAGCTGCTGCAACAATTTGGCCGCCCAGCCCCAGCCACGGGCTTCTCTCTTAAGACGAACCGGATTCTGGATGGGGTCGATGGTTTGAAGGTTGGACGCGAGCTGCCTTTATTGATGCAGTATGATGCATCTAATCGCAGAAGGGCTTATATAGAGGCCGAGCGACTGCGCAGTGAGGGGAAAAGCGTGCGGATGCGGCTTGTATCTGGGCCTGATGAATTAAGGACTGGGGACGACGTTATAACATGGGTAGATTTTTAAACAGGCTGGCATTTCAGGTTAGAGTAGAACTTGACCAGGTTGAGATAATATCAATTTGAGATAAGGCAGTACTGATGAGAGGAGGCGGGTCTTCATGAGTGAGATTATTAAGGTTGCCATGCCTAAGGGGCGTATCTATAAAAAAGCTTCGGCACTGTTCAGAGAGGCGGGCTTCCATATCCCGAACGATGTGGATGAGACCCGGAAGCTGGTTATTCCATTGCCGGAGATCGGTATGGAGTTTATTCTCGCCAAGCCGGTAGATGTGCCCACTTATGTAGAGTACGGTGTAGCAGATATCGGTATCGTTGGCAAAGACGTGCTGATGGAGGAGGATCGTGACGTATATGAGCTGCTCGATCTGGGCATTGCGCGCTGCCGGATGTCGGTTATCGGGCTGCCGGACTGGAAGCCGGGTATCCATCAGCGGGTGGCTACCAAATATCCAAACGTAGCTTCGAGATACTTCAGGGAACAGGGGCAGCAGGTAGAAGTGATTAAGCTGAACGGGTCGATTGAGCTTGCTCCCTTGATCGGACTGGCCGACCGGATTGTGGATATGGTAGAGACGGGGCAGACGCTCCGGGAGAACGGACTTCTTGAAATGGAGCGTATATTTGAAATTACGAGTCGGCTTGTTGCTAACCGGGTCAGTTATCGGATGAAAAACGCCGAGATCCAGGCTCTATGTGATGCTTTGGCCTTGGTGATCGAACGGGAATAGGAAGCCGCTCGAGCGATTGGGATAGATAGTAACAGAGACCTTTCAGCCCCATGGGCAGGATGAATGCGAAGCAGTATTGATGAGGAGGAGCCAGGATGAAGATCGTAAGGGCACAGGATTTTGATTTGAAGCGGGAAGTGGAGTATGGCTCAGCAGAGCAGAATGCTGCGGTGCGTCAAATCGTTGCGGATGTGAAGCTGCAAGGCGATGCGGCGCTGCTCCGATATACGGAGCAGTTTGATAGGGTGAGACTGGACGCGGGAGCGCTGCGGGTTACTGAAGCTGAGCTGCAGGCCGCATACGATCACGTTGAGCCTTCGTTCGTCACGGCGATATCTGCGGCTGCCGCAAATATCCGCGCGTTCCATGCCAGACAGAAGCGAAACTCCTGGATGGATCTACAGCCGGATGGCAGTCTGCTTGGACAGATCATCCGCCCGCTGAAGCGGGTGGGCGTATACGTCCCTGGCGGCAAGGCGGCCTATCCATCCTCTGTACTGATGAACGTCATCCCTGCCCAGGTCGCCGGCGTTCCCGAGATCGTCATGGCAACTCCGCCTGCAACAGGCGGAAAGGAAGGAATTGACCCCTACATTCTCGTTGCTGCGGCTGAGGCTGGTGTAAATGAGATCTACCGGATTGGCGGCGCACAGGCGATCGCTGCATTGGCCTACGGTACGGACACGATCGCCCCGGTAGATAAAATCTGTGGACCAGGCAATATTTACGTAGCTTTGGCCAAGCGGGAAGTGTATGGAGTCGTAGATATCGACAGTATCGCTGGTCCGAGCGAGATTGCTGTGCTGGCCGATGACAGCGCCGATCCGGCGTATATTGCCGCGGATTTGCTGTCCCAGGCAGAGCATGACGAGATGGCATCAGCTATTCTGGTCACACCGTCCGCTTCGTTCGCATCCGCCTGCCAGGCTGAAGTGGAACGTCAATTGGCAGAGCTGCCGCGCCGGGATATCGCGGCGGCCTCCATCACGGATTACGGCGCGATCATTATAGTAGACTCGATCGATGAGGGAATCGCGGTCATAAATCGGCTCGCACCGGAGCATTTTGAGCTGATCGTGGAAGACCCGCTTGTTCACCTCGGCAAGATAGAGAATGCGGGCGCAATTTTCCTGGGACCGTACAGTTCGGAGCCGGTTGGAGATTATTTTGCCGGACCGAATCATATTATTCCGACCAATGGTACAGCTCGCTTCTCGTCGCCAGTCGATGTGGATGATTATATGAAAAAATCAAGCTTGATTTACTATAGCAAGGAAGCTCTGCTTGCGAACGGAGAGACCATTATGGAGCTGGCGCGTCGCGAAGGGCTGGAGGGCCACGCCCGAGCAATTGAGGTCCGGCTTCGCAAGGAAGAAATACAATCTGACACTGCATTAGAAGGAAAGGCGGGGGCATACGATGGCGACAAATAAAGAGAAGGTAGCAGTAAGGCAAGGGGAGATCAGCCGTGTCACGAATGAGACGCAGATTCAGCTGAGCTTTGGCCTGGATGGCAGCGGCAAGTCCGAATTGGAGACGGATGTTCCGTTTTTGAACCATATGCTGGACTTGCTCACGAAGCACGGCCAGTTTGATTTGTCAGTACAGGCCCGGGGGGATATTGAAATCGATGATCACCATACGGTGGAGGATATCGGAATTTGTCTGGGCCAATGTCTATATCATGCGCTGGGTGACAAGCGGGGGATCAAACGGTATGCCAGTGTATTCGTCCCTATGGATGAGGCATTAGCTCAGGTAGTCATCGATGTCAGCAACCGCCCGCACTTTGAATATCGGGCCGAATATCCTTCGGATCGCGTCGGCAGCTTTGATGTACAGCTTGTGCAGGAGTTCCTGTGGAAGCTGGCTCTGGAAGCGCGGATTACGCTGCATGTCATCGTACATTATGGACAGAACACCCATCATATGATTGAGGCGGTATTCAAGGCTCTGGGACGGGCGCTTGATGAGGCGACGAGCATCGATCCGCGCGTAAGCGGCGTGCCTTCGACGAAGGGAGTCCTCTAGTTATGAAGCTCGCGATTGTCGATTATGGGATGGGCAACTTGCATAGCGTTGCCAAAGCTATCGAGCGCCTTGGCTACGAGGCCGTCGTGAGCGGCGAGGCAGCTGTGCTTCTGGCTGCGGACGGCATATTGCTGCCTGGAGTCGGCGCCTTCGGCGACGCGATGGAGCAGCTAACCGCCTCCGGGCTCGATGGCACGCTGAGGCAGGCTGCGGACAGCGGCAAGCCGCTGCTCGGTATCTGCCTCGGCATGCAGCTGCTCTTCTCCGCCAGCGAAGAGCATGGCTTGCATGACGGCCTGGGCCTGCTGCCCGGCCATGCCGTGCGCTTCAGCCCGGAGTGCGGCCTGAAGGTGCCGCACATGGGCTGGAACCGGCTGCAGTTCAAGCAGCCGGAGCACCCGCTTCTGTCAGGATTGGACGAAGGACATGTGTACTTCGTTCACTCCTATCATGTACTGCCAGAGCGGGAGCAGGATCTTCTGGCCGTGACCGATTACGGCCAGCCAGTTACCGCGATTGTAGGTCGCGGTAATGTGTTCGGGATGCAGTTCCATCCCGAGAAGAGCGGTGAGCTCGGCATGGCGCTGCTGCGCAATTTCCTTGCGCTGGTTGCGTCAGGTGCAGCGATAAGCTAAAGAGGTAAATTGGTGCGGAGACCGAAGGGTCAAGTTGAACTTATATTGTTGCTTAGAATCTACTAACCAGTGCAGGGGGAAGGGAAAATGTCATCATTCATAATTTACCCGGCGATTGATATCCGTGGCGGTAAATGCGTTCGCCTCATTCAGGGCGATTATAACCAGGAGACAGTATATAACGATAGTCCGGTTGAAGTGGCCAAGTCATGGGAGAAGCAGGGCGGACAGTTCATCCACCTGGTTGATCTTGATGGAGCCAAGGCCGGTCATCCGGTGAACGACCAGCTGATCGGCGAGATCGCACGGGCGGTGCAGGTTCCGGTTCAGGTTGGAGGCGGGCTGCGCTCGGTTCAGGATGTGGAACGCCTGCTGTCCCTTGGGGTTAGCCGGGTCATTATCGGGACGGCAGCGATTGAAGATCGGGAGTTTACCGAGTCGGTGCTGGGTGCTTATGGCGATAAAGTGGCGATTGGCATCGATGCCCGGGACGGACTTGTTGCCACACGCGGTTGGCTGGAGACATCGGAGGTTAAGGCAGAGGAACTGGCCAAGGAATTGGCCTCCAAAGGAGCCGAGACGTTTATTTTTACCGATATATCGCGCGACGGTATGATGCAGGGACCGAATGTAGAAGCGATTCGCCGCCTGGCTGAAGTATCAGGACGGACGGTGATCGCCTCCGGCGGGGTGACGGTACAGGATGATCTGCTGAAGCTCGCAGCTTATGCCAAGCAAGGTATCGGCGGGGCCATTGTCGGCAAGGCGCTTTATACCGGCAATATTGATCTGGCCAAGGCCATTCAGGCAGTCTCTGCATTGTAAGTGCGTGCTCAACAAGGCTGGCTGATACACCGTAAAATTTGGAGAGGAGAGCGATGAACATGCTCGTAAAGCGTATTATTCCTTGCCTCGACGTGAAGGATGGCCGGGTAGTCAAGGGCGTTAATTTCGTGAATCTTCGCGATGCTGGAGATCCCGTGGAGCTGGCTGCTCTCTACGACCGGGAGGGAGCCGATGAGATCGTATTTCTGGATATATCCGCTTCCCATGAAGGTCGGGCTACGATGATTGAGGTAGTGCGTCAGACCGCTGGCGAGATCGCTATTCCTTTCACGGTCGGCGGAGGCATATCGCATGTGGACGATATGAAGCGAATTTTGAGGGCTGGAGCTGACAAGATTGCCATCAACACCGCCGCTGTAACTCATCCCGAGCTGATCTCGGACGGAGCGAGAAGATTCGGCTCGCAGTGCATTGTAGTAGCTGTAGACGCCAAGTACAATGCAGATTGGGGTGATTGGGAAGTATTCACTCACGGAGGCCGCAAGCCTACAGGGATGAGGGCATTAGCTTGGATTCAGGAGGCAGAGGCGAAGGGAGCGGGCGAGATCCTGCTGACGAGTATGGATGCGGACGGTACTAAGGATGGCTTCGATCTTGCGCTAACAAAGGCGGTCAGCAGCCAGGTTGGCATACCGGTGATCGCATCCGGCGGAGCTGGCAAGCTGGCGGATTTCTTCGATGTATTCACGGAAGGACAGGCGGACGCTGCGCTGGCAGCGACAATTTTTCACTATAAAGAAATAGCAGTACCTGAGCTTAAGGCAGACTTGAAGGCCAGAGGGGTGGAAGTAAGATGACGATGAATCAGCCGCTGCAATTGGCGTTATCCTACACAGAGCTGAAGCAAAATATAAAATGGGATGCGGATGGGCTTGTCCCTGCGGTCGTCCAAGACGCTGCAACAAAGGAAGTGCTGATGCTCGCTTATATGAATGAAGAGTCATTGCAGAAATCCATTGAGACGGGCCAAACCTGGTTCTGGAGCCGTTCTCGTTCCGAGCTGTGGAATAAAGGGGCTACTTCAGGCAATACGCAGCAAATACTCTCGCTGAATTATGATTGTGACGGGGATACCCTTCTGGCACTTGTGAACCCGCAAGGTCCAGCTTGCCATACGGGGGAGACAACTTGTTTCTATCGGTCGTTGGCTGTTGCAGATCAAGAGGGAATAGCAACAGAGGGTTCGATGAGGGGGAGCTTGAATCCGTCGGCCAGACCAACCTCAAATGCTTTGTCACAGGCAGCCTCAGGCATTTCCGAAGTAGAAGCAGATCGCCGCTTTGCCGTCTTAGCTGAATTGGAAAGCCTGATCGCCCAGCGTTATATGGAACGTCCTGAAGGGGCTTATACGACTTATTTATTTGAAAAAGGGATTGATAAGATTCTGAAGAAGGTAGGCGAAGAGACCGCGGAATCGATTATCGCCGCTAAAAATCAGGATAACGACGAGCTGCGATACGAGGTCAGTGATCTCATCTATCATTTGCTGGTGCTGCTGCGGGAGAGGAATCTGCCCCTGGATGATATTATGACTGAGCTGGAACGCCGACATGAGCGTCCGCGCCGCGACTAAAGGCAGAGGTGAGGCAATATGCTTATAGATTACCATACGCATCATGCCCGCTGCGGGCATGCCGTTGGAACACTTGAAGAGTACATCCGGCGCGGTATCCAAATCGGCTTGTCCCAGATCGGCGTATCCGATCATATGCCGCTTCTGCATGTGAACCCGCAGGCTTATTATCCGGAGATGGCTATGCCAATGGAGGAACTGCCCAACTATGTGGAGGAAGCATTTGAGCTGAAGCAGAAATACGCTTCTTCGATTTCAGTTCGAGTTGGGCTTGAGGCCGATTATATTGAAGGCTGGGAGAACGAGATTGCGAAGATCATTAATGATTACCCGTGGGATTACGTCATTGGCTCGGTGCATTTCCTTGGGGAATGGGATGTCTCGGATTTTCGTCAAGTCCATCATTGGGAAGGACGGGACATATTCGAGGTATACCAGACCTATTATGACGCTGTGCAAAAGGCGGCCAAAACGGGATTCTATGATATCATGGGGCATTTGGACGTGATTAAGCGGTTCAATTATAAGCCGGAGGGGCATCAGTCAGAGATAGTTGAACTGGAGCAAAAGACCCTCACCGCTATCGCTGAGGCGGGGATAGCGATGGAATTGAACGCTTCGGGATTAACGAAGCCGTGCGCAGAGATGTTTCCTAGCAACAGAATATTGCAGGCTGCGATAGAATTAGGCATTCCGTTAACGGTCGGCTCCGATGCCCACGATCCGAAGAAGCTGAGCGAGAACCTGGATATCGCTCGAAATACATTGTGCAAGCTGGGAGTCCGCGAATTGGCGACATTCGAACAGCGGCAGAGGGTGATGGTCCCCTTGCAGCTCAAGAACGGCCATAATAATGTTCGGCAGTAGTGATATAATAGTGGTACAGCTTAAGGACATGGAGCAAGCAATTCAATGAACTTTAGGAGGGCATTATGGAAGGCAAGTTACGGATTTTTGCAGGCTCTTCCAACCCGGTACTGACGCGGCAAATTTGCGAGCGGCTGGGGGTTGAACCAGGTAGAATCACTTTGTCCCGCTTCAAGAGCGGCGAGATTTATGTTCATTATGAAGAGAGCATCCGCAATTGCGATGTGTTCCTGGTCCAATCTCTGGCGCATCCGATTAATGAGCTGTTTGTTGAATTGCTCGTGATGATAGATGCTGCCAAGCGGGCATCGGCCCGAACGATCAATATCATTATGCCTTATTACGGCTATGCGAGGCAGGAGCGCAAATCGGCTCCGCGCGAGCCGATCTCGGCCAAGATGGTAGCCGATGTACTTACTACAGCCGGAGCAAGTCGGGTTGTAACTATCGACCTGCACGCGGCGGCCATCCAGGGCTTCTTCAACATTCCTGTCGATCATTTAACCGCGCTGGATTTAATGACAGATTATCTGAAGTCACAAAATATCGCTAACCCGGTCGTCGTATCTCCGGATGCAGGACGAGCCTCGATGGCAGAGAAACTGGCCAGCGGTCTTGATGCTCCGTTTGCGATCATGATCAAGAAGCGTCCAGCTCATAACGAGTCGGTCATTACGCATGTCATCGGTGATGTAGAGGGCTATACGCCCATCATTATCGAGGATTTGATTGATACGGGTACAACGATTGTCAATGTGGCCCAGGGATTGAAGGATCGCGGAGCAAGCGAAGCTATAGTGTGTGCGACGCACGGCCTGTTCTCAGACCATGCGGAAGAGCGGCTGCGTCATCCTTGGATCTCCCAAGTGGTTGTTACGGACTCGATTGCTCAACCGGATCAACATGGTCCGCATGTTACTGTCCTATCCGTAGCTCCCATGCTGGCGCGGGCAACGCAATATATTCTTGATGGCGGTTCGATCGCTACGCTGTTCAAAGACCAGGGCATATAATAAGCTGACATATAAGCCTACCCTGGGCTTTGCAGTAAAATCTGGCATGTTCTATTATGAAATCGAATACAAGTATTGTAGAGTATTCGATTCCCGGACTTAGTGGACTTCATTCCTCTTTGGAATCGTATAGAATCCGGGCCGTAGCAATAGTGCTGATTATCGCAATATCGCTGCCGTAAAAATCCCCGCTATTTTTGGAACCCCCATATATTTCTAAATAGTTACTAGCCAGTATACCAAGCCACCCATACATGCTACTAAGAACGCGATTGCGATTAGAATAATAATTATATTTCCCCAGAAGACCTCTACCACAAATTATTCCACCCTTTCTAATAAATCTATGGCTAATAATTATTTTCCCATTTAGGTTGGGCTACAACGCTTAAATATTAGATTTATCATGCCTTTTCAGTTAACACCCGTAATTCTCCAGCAGTATTTATCATGGGAGGACGGGGCTGGCTGTGTTATACTGTGAAATGGATAGTTATAAGAATAGGTCATTTTGAACAAGTATTTTACAAGAATGAATGAAGAAGGAGGTGCCTTGTTTGAAGGAGACCAGGCAACCTGGGAGAAGCAACAGGTCCAAAGTGCTGCCTATATCTATGGATGCTGGCTTTTTCTTTGAGAGAGCTGTCTCTTCGTTGGATCGTTTTCACTATGACAAGGCATTGAAGTATTTTCGCAAAGCAGTAGAGTATGAACCGGATAATCCGGTCAATCATTGCAATATGGCAGGCATCCTGTCGGAGATGGGCGATTACGAGGCTTCAAACGATGCTTTGTCCGTTATATTGGAGAAGATCGATCCTGCGATGACAGAGTGCTATTTTTATATGGCAAATAATTATGCGAATATGGATATGTTTGAAGAAGCGGAGAACGCCCTGATTACTTATTTGGAAGAGGACCCGAACGGACAATTTCTGGCCGAAGCTGAGGAAATGATGGAGCTGCTTCAGTACGAGCTTGAACGTCCTGCAAAAGTGACGAAGATCAAGTCATTGGCCGGCGTTCTGGAGCATGACCGAGCCCGCGATCTGTTAGAGCAGGGGAAATTCACCGAAGCTGTGAAGCTGCTGGAGAGCATCGTGGAGGATCAGCCCGATTTCTGGGCGGCGCGCAATAACCTGGCTCTGGGCTATTACTATATGGGGCAATGTTCTAAAGCGATTGAGACAATATATGGGGTGCTTGAGCAGGAACCTGGCAATTTGCACGCTTTATGCAATTTGGCTATCCTGTATCAGCATGAGGGAGAGACTGCATTGCTGCAGGAGCTTGAGCATAAGCTTCGCAAGATTATTCCCTTCCATCAAGAGCATCTCTTTAAAATAGCGACGACGATGGGAGTGCTTGGCTCACATGATGTGGCATACAGACATTTTCGGCGTCTACTCAAGGACGAGGATTTAAGGCTGGATCCTGCGCTTTATCATTATACCGCTGTAGCCGCCTGCAATATCGGGCGGTTTACGGAGGCCAGGGTGTTATGGCGTCACGTAGACAGGCTTGACCCGGACAGTGGAGTATCCGAGTATTACTTAAGCCAGATGGAAAAGATGAAGGCAGGAACGATACCGATACCGACCCATTATCATTATCATCTCCCGTTTGAGGAGCAGATCAAGCAATGGGAGCTGCCGGGGGAAGGGGTTCCCGCAGATCTAGCCGATAATCCATTGGTCCGATCCTCTTTCTTCTGGGCCCTGCGTTATGGAGATAATCGAACCAAGCTTCAAGTGATTCAAGCTTTTGGACTTATAGGTGATCATGAAGTGGAAGAGGCGCTGAAGTCGTTCCTGCTGGAGCCGAATGAAGACCTGTATCTAAAGGATCTGGCGCTTTATGTACTGCGTAGTCTCGGCGTTAATTATGAATTGCCCGTATGTACCGGGGAAGCCACGCTTATGATAGACCCGAGCCGAACTTCGCCGCAGCTTCCAATCTGGAAGCGCGAGTGGCAGGCCGTATTGGACTTGGCTAGTGAGCATATGCGCAGCAGCGCAGATATCCAGCAGCAGCATGACTTGGAATCATTATGGGTGCAATATTTGAACTTATCTTATCCTGATACCCCATCGATTTCACATATTGAGGGCTGGGCCGCCGCGTTGGAATATCTCACAGCGAAAATGAATCACCGTTCGATGTCCTATGAGAAGATCGCGGAACGGTACGGTATTTCATCTTCGACGGTGAGGAGATATTGCCGCCGGATTGATGAGGTATGCGGGGCAGAGGACGCATTGAAGACGATCTTCCCGATGTGTAAATAACAATTGAAATCATTCTGTATCCTAATATAAGCCGATTTCTTCCTCCTGATTTTATGGGGAGCGAAGGATCGGCTTTTTACGTCTCCATGTATCCATGAGGGAGAATGGGATGAAACTTATGTCCGGGCAGAATATAAAACGCCTGGCGGAACAATCCTATTCTATATCTGAGTCTATGTATGCCAAATGAATATATCTCTTGATCGAGAGGGGATTAACCATGTATAAATCAATTGTAATTGGCACAGGTCCATCCGGCCTGACGGCAGCGATCTATCTGGCGCGAGCTAATCTGAATCCATTGGTAATCGAGGGGGTTCAGCCTGGAGGACAGTTAACGACGACGACAGAGGTAGAGAACTTTCCCGGCTTTCCCGAGGGCATTCTGGGACCGGAGCTGATGGAACGGATGCGCAAACAGGCTGAGCGCTTTGGCGCAGAGTTCAGAAATGGATGGGTGGAGAAGGTGGATTTCTCAAATAAGCCATTAAAACTGACTTTGGAAGGTGGAGAAGAGCTTACTGCGGAGACGGTAATCGTGTCTACGGGGGCTTCAGCCAAATATCTGGGCATCCCCGGAGAGCAGGATAATGTCGGACGTGGAGTAAGCACCTGTGCGACCTGCGACGGCTTCTTCTTCCGCGGCAAGCGAATTATCATCGTTGGGGGCGGTGATTCAGCCATGGAGGAAGCGGGATTTCTGACTCGGTTCGCTACGAGCGTCACGGTGGTTCACCGCCGCGATGAGCTTCGCGCTTCCAAGATTATGCAGGAACGGGTACGGAAGAATGAGAAGGTGAAATGGGCGCTGAACCGACTACCGCTCGAGGTTGCTACAGATGCTGGAGGCGCCGTGATTGGCTTAAAGGTGCGTAATAACGCGAACGGGCAGGAGGAGCTGATTGAAGCGGAAGGAGTATTTGTCGCCATCGGTCATACTCCGAATACAAAGTTCCTGGAGGGTGCGGTAAAGACGGATGAACAAGGTTACATCATCGTTGCGCCAGGCACAACCAGAACAAGCAGCCCGGGGGTATTCGCTTGCGGCGATGTACAGGATACCCACTATCGCCAGGCGATTACGGCCGCAGGTTCAGGCTGCATGGCTGCAATGGATTGCGAGAAGTACCTGGAAGGAGATATGGTCCATGACTGGAGCAAGATGCTCTAGTGCGATAAGAGGGATTGCAAAAATGAAGGAGGAGCTTTATATCCAACCCTTTTCTTCTGCGGTTCGGACAGCCTCCATGCGATTTTTGGCCTCAAGTTTATTAATGATCTCGGATATATAATTGCGCACCGTACCGTAGGATAGATGCATCGACTTGGCAATATCCGCGGCGCTGCCTCCTTGGGCAGCCAATTTGAGAATATCGATCTCTCTGGCTGTTAATGGATTCTCATTGTGCAAGCTGCCGAAGATGAGTTCTGGCGAGACCTCGCGATGCCCTGCCATAACGCGGCGGATCGCTTCAGCTATTCTGTCGCTGGGCTCATCCTTAAGCAAGTAGCCATGGATATTCGCCTTGATGGCCCGCTCGAAATAGCCCGGGCGCGCGAAGGTTGTTAGAATAATAACGCGGCTGGGCAGAGCCTTGGCCTGTATCTTTTCTGCGACATCCAGACCGCTAAGCTGCGGCATCTCAATATCCATGAGACAGATGTCCGGCTGAAGCTGGCAGATCAGCTCCAGCGCCTCTGCGCCGTCCGATGCCTGTCCAACAACCTCAATATCGTCCTCAAGGTCAAGTAGTGAAGCCAGAGCGCCGCGCAGAAGGCGCTGATCTTCTGCGATAAGGATCTTAATCATGCGGTCTCACCATCTTCCCGTTCCTTAATAATTTGCGGTATCGTCACCGTCATAATCGTTCCTTGTCCGGCTCCGGAAGCGACCGACAGGGAGCCTTCAATAAGAGACAGCCGCTCGCACATGCCATTCAGTCCATTGCCATATCTGATCTCTGCAACATCCTGCTGTACAGGACCAACTCCGTTATCCTCGATTTGAACTGTAATTTTTCGCTCTGTTCTTGTTATCGTAATCTGGCAATGCGTTGCTTGGCTATGCTTGACGATGTTCGTAATCCCTTCCTTGATACAGAGGCTAATGATGTTCTGATTCAAGAGGGCGACATCCTCCAGCGTTGCATCTCCTTCGATCTCCAGCTTAATATTCGCCACCTTTAATAACTCAGCCGCTTCAGCCAGTTCCTCGACAACGGTGATAGCTCTCATATCGGAGACAAGCTCCCTCACTTGCTTTAGCGCGGCCCGTGAGGTCTGATAGATTTCCCTCGCCTCATTTTGGGCACGCTGTGGATCTTTGATCGTCATTTTCTCAACCAGTTGACTCTTCAATATAATTAGCGACAAGGTATGCCCCAATGTATCATGCAGGTCACGAGCGATACGAACCCGTTCTTCCCGCTTGACGAGCTCCTTAATTCGCTCATTGGCTTGATCCAGCTCTTTCTCCAACTGTTGCCGCCGGTTCATGGAGCGAATGCCAAACGGAGAGACCAGCATAATAAGGAAGAAGGGGAGGCTGAACACCAGCTCTTGAAGATGAACTTGCTTCACTAGAAGGGCTACCGGTATTAATTCTACGGCGGCAAAGGCGATCATTGCGATCTTGAATTTTCGCTTATCGGTGAACCAGCCGATGAAATTGGCGGTATAGAAGCCCATATAGAGGTTATAGAAGCTGTAGAATCCGCTCATAATGGCGATAATCAGCATCTGCAGTGCAAGCCAAAAGGAGAAGCTTCTCCCCGTGGCGAAATACAATTGACGATACGTCAGGACGAACAAGCCGATCATCATATAACCGATCATCAGCTTGATCCCGGATTCATTCTGAATGTTGATGACCGGCAGAATGATATAAATGAGCCATATATAAGGGAAGAATCCATATTTTCTGGGGAACATTCAGAGAACTCCTTCCTGCCGTAGCATTTACGATTAGATGGCTTCCTGCTTCTTTCTTGTATATATGGATATTATCATAAATAGGAGGAAGTAACCTGCCAATATGAGGATATTGCTCCATTCCGGTGGATTTCCCTGAACAAGCTCCCAGGCTCCATTGCCGAAGTTGTAGGAAGGCAGCCATTTACCGATATTTTGCATAATATTGGGCAATATCTCGAGCGGCATCCACATTCCGCCCAGGAGGGCCATCACCAGATAGATGGCATTGCTTATACCAGAAGCGGTATCGACCCGCTTCATACAGCCGACAAGCGTACCCAGCGCCAGGAAGGGCAGGGAGGCAATGAGAATCCACAGCCCGCAATAAATCCAGGTTAATGCAGGCAAAGAGACGCCGTTGATCAGGTAACCTGCTGCAAAAATGAAGATGATCGAGGTCAGATGCATAATCGTCTGTCCGAACATTTTGCCCAGGAAATATATCGCTCCCGGCAGCGGAGTTACACGCATATAGGTGCTCCAGCCATGGTTGCGTTCCTGGACGATGCGTATGCCCAAGGTCATAATCGCCGAGCCCATGACACTGAAAGTGGCCATCGACATGAGGTAGTGATTGTTCCAGGCCGCAGCATCGGTAGCTCCGGTGCTTATAATACGTGTAAAAAGAAAATAGAAGATGATCGGCATAGCCAGCGACCAGAATACATAATAGGGATTGCGAAATATCCGCAGCAGCTCCATTTTAAATTGCGTAATTACCAGCTTCATATAGCGGTCTCCTCCTGGGTCGTCGTTAACTGTTCAAATACTTCATCAAGGCTTCCTGAATGAATCTTTATATCCCGGACAGGCAGTTTGGCTGCAAAAATGGCTGCAAGCGCGGCATCGGTGTTGTCGGCGGATACATAAATTCTTCCGTCCCGGTCATAACAGTTCGTAACCGGTGGCAATAAGCTGAGCTTGGACCGAAGTTCCGGTCCGTCCTGGTCAGATAGAAAAGATAGAGAGCTATGGATAATCCTTGATTTAATCTCCCCTGGAGTTCCATCAGCAACGATCGAGCCCTGGTTGAACAGGATGATGCGGTTCGCCGTATCATCGGCCTCCTGCAAATAATGGGTAGTGAACAGAATCGTCTTACCTTGCTTGGCCAGCTTATGCACCGTCTCCCAGAAACGGCGTCTTGCCATGGTATCGAGACCCACGGTAGGCTCATCGAAGAACAGTACCTCCGGGTCGCCGGCCAATGCCATGGCGAAGCCCAGGCTGCGCTTCTGTCCGCCGGACAGCTTCTCGGTATAGCGGTTCAGGTCGCCGGTGGTTAGACCGGTGAGGTGAATAAGGAATTCCATGTCCATGGGATTCGGATAATAGCTGCGAGTCAGTTCGAGAATCTCTCGCACCTTCAAGCGATCCATGATGCTGACATGCTGCAGCATGACTCCGATCCGTTCTCTGACGGACCGTTCTTTGGGCGAGCGGCCAAACAGCTTGACCGTTCCCCGGGATGGCTCCAGCAGGCCGAGCATCATCGAGAGAGTGGTCGTCTTGCCGGCTCCATTAGGGCCAAGGATCGCCGTAACCGAGCCCGGTTCGATTTGAAATGATACATCATTTACCGCTATTCTATGGTTAAAGGTTTTGCTCGTGTGATGCAGTTCAATAATAGGATTCAAGATATTCGCCTCCATCATTTATGGTACTTGTTTAGCTTTGATGCCTGTGCATGCCTGTTTCAAATCAGGCTTTCAGCATAAAATTGTATGCCCCCGGTGTGCGTTTTTGCATAACGCATTCGTTTTGATTAATCTCTATAATCTAAAGATATAGATTTTTCAAAAACCTTAGTAGTAAGCTTTGTCATGACTTCAAAGTGACAGATGTCATAAATATGAATCGGATGCTCTATTTTAACTTGATTCTCGAGGAGGCTAATGATGAAGACGAGAAAATCGATCTACGAACTGGTGGAGACAAGCGATACTTTACCGTTTGATGTCTCCTTGCATAGTGTGAATTATGTACCGAGCCACTGGCATAACAGTGTGGAGATGATCTTTGTCCTCCGCGGAAGCCTGGAAGTGACGGTAGGTCATAAGCAGCAGACATTGTCAGAGGGCGATGTAAAGCTGATTAATTCCGGGCATGTGCATGAGGTCATTGGCTTCCATAACAATATCATCGCGACCTTTTTAATTCCGGATACCTTTATTAAGGGGAATATCAAAGGCGTGGAGCATGTTTACTTCGATTGTGATTCCAGTACAGCGGGCAAGGAATCGCGCCCTGCTCTGGATCGTATTCGTCAGCTGCTGGCGGAGATGGTACAGATGACATATAAAAGAGGCGAGGTATACGAGCTGGAAATGCGGATTCGTATGCTGAGTGTGTTTTCGATTCTGATGCAGCGTTTCCGGGCAGAAGAGTCGGAGGGGGAAGGTGCGATTAAGGAGAAATATATGGATCGCATGCTGCGCATTATCAACTACATAGAAGAGCATTATCAAGAACCGATCACGCTGCAGGAAATTGCGGAGCAGGAATTTTTATCGGTGCCGTATTTATCGAAGTTCCTGAGCGAGCAGATCGGCCTCAATTTCCAATCCTTCGTAAGTGGAATACGCTTGAAAAATGCGGTGGACGACATGCTTAATCATATGGAGACGCCGGTCCATGAAATTGCGCTGAAGCACGGCTTCCCCAATTCGAAATCGTTCTATACTGTGTTCAAGAATCGCTATCACTTGACCCCAAGCGAATACCGCAAGCAGTACAATCCAGCCATGGGGAAGGCGAATGAGAGAATATCGCAGGGCTATCTCGCCTTCAATAGGGCCAGCGCGCTGGGCATCATCAACCAGTATTTGCAGCGGAGCCAATCCGGTCAGGAGCTGCAGGTTCTGGGAATCGAAGCAATGAACCAGACTGTTGACCTGTCGGTACAGGGGCGTCAGCTGCGGCATACCTGGAGGAATCTCATTACGATCGGAAAGGCCAAGGAAGGGCTGCATGAGGATGTACAGAATCAGCTGCGTTATTTACAGCAGCGCTGCCCTTTTCGAGAAATTCGCTTCCACGGGATTTTTGATGACAGCATGATGATTTACCGCGAGGATGAGGGGCAGCCTCATTATAACTTTCGCTTTGTAGACCAGCTGTTTGACTTCCTGCTATCCATCGGTTTGAAGCCGTTTATCGAGTTAGGGTTTATGCCTTCTGAGCTTGCGGCTGAACAGAGCAAGTCGGTATTCTTCATCCCCAGCTTCGTGAGCGGACCAAGCTCCATAATACGCTGGTGTGAGCTGTTGGATCGATTTCTGCGCCACTGCATTAATCGGTATGGCCGTGAAGAAGTGGAGAGCTGGAAGCTGGAATTCTGGAATGAACCGGAGCTGGCCGTATTTTGGCCGGGGACAGTGGACGAGTACAATGAATTCTACCTGCATTCGTATCGTACATTAAAACGGGTCTCAGACAGGTTGCAGATCGGTGCTCCAGGGCGGATTATCTCGATGGACACGGCGGCGTATTTTCACAATTTCATTTCATTTTGCCAGGAGCATGATTGTTTGCCTGATTTTCTTCCGGTTCATTTCTACCCCCATGAGGATCTGATCGAGAATGACCATCGCAAATTAGAGCATTTGTATACCGTAAACGACTTGTCCTTCCGCGTTGTCATGGAGCAATTTGTGTCGATATCACCGAACCCGGATATTCTCCGCGATATGTTGAAGCATGAGAAGAGGATGCTGGATGATCTGGGATTATCTCACCTCGATCTCTATTTGACAGAGTGGAACTCTACGGCATACCATCGTGAGCTCACGAATGATACGCTATATAAGTCGGCTTATATCGCGAAGAATATCGTTGAGAATCTGGATAGCATCGAAGGCTTCGGGTACTGGGTGCTTAGTGATAATATCGAAGAGACGCCGGCCTCGGAGCATTTGTTCCATGGAGGTCTTGGTCTGATTGCCCAATACGGAATTCCCAAGGCTGCGATGACAGCTTACGAGCTTTTGGCCAGGCTGGGGGATCGGCTGCTGGTTCAAGGCAATGGTTATGTCGTAACCGAAGCTAGCGGCAGTTATCAAGTGTTAAGCTATAATTACTGCCACTTCGATGATCTGTATGCGATGGGGGATAACTCATTTATTAACGCAACGAATCGTTATAACGGATTTAAGCATGAGAAGGTCATTAAGCTGGAGCTGGATCTTCAAGGGATTCCGGAAGGCAAATACCGGATGGAAACCTACTCGGTATCACGTCAGCAAGGCAGCAGCTATGATGAATGGGTCAGGATGGGAGCGCCGGATTATGTAACGGAAGAGGATCGTATCTATTTGACCGCCGCTTCACGTCCCCGGAGGCATGTACAAGAGCTTGAAATTCATGGCGGAATGACTTATATAGCGCAGCTTGAGCCGCATGCAATAGAATTGATGGTGCTGACGCCTCTGCTTTAACGGACAAGGAGGTTTATCGGGAGTATGTCGTTATTTAATGTCCTTTCCGAATCAGAGTGAAGCGCTTGCATAAAAATGATTAAATATGAACATACAAGAAGCTAATTCAGCGCCTGTCAGAAGACGGGCGTTGTTTTATATCATAGAAGTATGAAAGCGCTATCAAATATTTATTTATTATAAGGGAGGTCCTTCAAATGGCTGAGTCCAAAATAAAAGGGCAGGTCGTAACACCGTTAGGAAGATTAACAACCGGCATCATGCTGGGTTACGGGTTAATGATGTTAGCGCTAATGACTCCGGCAGTTCTGCTGCTTACTTTTAAAATGATAGAGATTGATCCCGATGGATATACCTCATCCTACGGCCTGGTCGCCGGTATCGGTGCTTTCTTTGCCCTGATTGGCAATCCGCTTGGCGGTGCGATCAGCGACCGGACGAATATCGGGTTTGGCCGCCGCCGCACCTGGATTTTTATCGGTTCCGTGATCGGTAGTCTGGCCTTGCTCTGGGTAGGCACAGCTACTCAGGTGTGGCAGATTATCATTGGCTGGTCCGTTGCGCAATTGTTCTTCAACTTTGCTATGGCGGCCTATACCGCGCTCATACCTGACCAGGTCAAGCAGGAGAAGCAGGGGACAATCTCGGGCCTTATTGGCCTGATTCTGCCAATTGCTATGACGGTGGGCATGGTACTGATGATGTTGATGCCTAACGTATCCTCGGTTACGAAGTGGACTTTGCTGGGTTCTCTGGGAATTATCGGACCGGTAATCAGCTGCTTCTTCATCCGCGATGGCAAGATAGAGATCGAACGGGCTCCTAAAGAGCGGATTCCCCTGGGTGAGAAGCTGAGCAAAATTTATCCAAGTCCGCGGAAGTTTCCGCATTTCACCTGGGCGCTGGTTTCGAAGTTTCTGCTTATGATGGGCTATTGCAGCACTCTTTATTTGACGGTCATGCTGGTGAATCGAATGGGCTTCTCGGAGACACAAGCAACGAATAGCGTGGGGACAATCAACATTATATCCATGCTGGCTATGGCGTTAACAAGCATCTTCGGCGGTGTTCTATCCGATAAATACCGCAAGCAGAAACCGTTCCTGTATGGCTCCGCTTTTATTATGATTATCGGCCTGCTGATGTTTGCCTTTGTTCCGAACTACATCATGTTTGTTATCGCTGCAGCGATTATCGGTTTAGGCGGAGGTTGCTTTACGGCAGTCGATATGGCTCTGGTCGCTCGCATTTTGCCTCGCAAAGAGGATTCGGCCAAGGACTTCGGCTTAATGAATGTCGCTAATGCCTTGCCGCAATCGATTGTGCCTGCAATCGCGCCGGTTCTGCTGGGCATCGGCGGTTGGTCATTCTTCTACGTTGTACTGGCGCTCTGCGTAGTGCTTAGCATGATGGCGGTTAAGCCATTGCCTGAAATTGGGCAGAAGTAATTCGGCGATTATTCCGTATCGATGGAACCAGAGTAAATTATGAAGGAGGATTCTTAAGTTATGACACAAAATTTAGATAGAAATATACAGGCGATCATCTCTCAAATGACAACAGAAGAGAAAGCAAGTCTCTGCTCCGGCCTGAATATGTGGCAGACCAAAGCGGTGGAAAGGGTTGGTATTCCTTCCATCGTGATGACCGATGGTCCACATGGTCTTCGCAAGCAGGCAAATCCGGGCGATATGTCCAGCAAGAGCGTACCGGCAACCTGTTTTCCTAGCGGTGCGGCATTGGCCTCATCCTGGGACCGTGAGCTTATTCAAGAAGTCGGACGCGCGCTCGGCGAGGAATGTCAGGCGGAGGACGTTCAGATCATTCTCGGCCCGGCTGTAAACATTAAGCGTTCACCGCTTTGCGGACGCAACTTCGAGTATTTCTCGGAGGACCCGTTCCTCGCATCGGAAATGGGGGCCCATCATGTATTGGGTGTGCAGGAGCAAGGCGTAGGCACCTCTGTGAAGCATTTTGCAGCTAATAACCAGGAGACGCTGCGCAACTCGATCAATACGATTGTGGATGAGCGTACTTTGAACGAGATTTATTTACGGGCTTTTGAAGGGACGATTACCAAGGCCGATGCCTGGACGGTTATGTGCGCCTATAACCTCGTGAATGGGGAGTTCTGCTCGGAGAATGAATATCTGCTGACGGATGTATTGAAGAAAAGATGGGGCCATCAAGGGTTTGTGATGACCGATTGGGGCGCTATTAACGAACGCGTCAAAGGGCTTGAAGCGGGACTTGAGCTGGAAATGCCTTATAGCGGGCCGGATCGCGATCAGATGATCGTTGACGCTGTAAAATCAGGCAAGATGGATGAAGCCGTGCTTGATCAAGCGGTTGAACGGCTACTGAACGTCATCTTCAAGACCTATGATGCCCGGAAGGAAGGCTTCTCTTACAACAAACAGGAGCATCACGCGCTGGCAAGGCGAACGGCTGCTGAATGTATGGTTTTGCTTAAGAATGAAGATAGGCTGCTGCCACTTGATCCGCAGCGGTCGGTGGCTGTGATCGGCGCCTTTGCAGCAAAACCTTGCTATCAAGGCGGAGGCAGCTCGCATATTTCCCCGACGCAGTTGGACGATGCTCTGGATTCAATCCGTGAAATCGTCGGCGACGGGGTCGGGTTTGCCGAGGGCTATCATTTGAATCAAGATGTCGTTGATGAAGCTCTGATCGCTGAAGCGGTTCAACTTGCAGCCGGCAAGGATGCAGCAATTATATTCGCGGGGCTGCCAGACAGCTTCGAATCAGAGGGCTTTGATCGTAAGCATCTGGATATGCCGGAATCCCATTGCGAGCTGATCCGCAGGGTTGCCGAGGTACAGCCGAATACGATCGTGGTACTATCCAACGGCGCACCGGTAGTTATGCCTTGGCTGGATTCCGCCAAAGCGGTTCTTGAGGGGTATTTGGGCGGGCAAGCCGGCGGAGGCGCCGCAGCGGATATTCTCTTCGGCAAGGTGAACCCTAGCGGTAAATTGGCTGAGACCTTCCCGGCCAGCCTGAAGCAAACTCCGGCCTACTTGAACTTCCCGGGAGGGAAGAGCGAGGTTAATTACGGCGAAGGCTTGTTTGTGGGATACCGCTATTACGAGGCCAAGGAGGAGCAGCCGTTGTTCCCATTTGGCTATGGCCTTAGTTATACCAGCTTCGCTTACGAAAATATCAGATTAAGCAAAGAGATTATGAAGGATAGCGATACGGCTGAGGTTATCGTTACTGTACGCAATACCGGAGATCGCGCGGGGAAAGAAATCGTGCAGCTCTATGTACAGCCGCTGGACAGCACGGTGGTAAGACCTGTGAAGGAGCTCAAAGGATTCGAGAAGGTGGAACTGCAAGCGGGAGAATCTACAGAGGTAAGCTTTACGCTCGACCAACGCTCCTTTGCTTATTTCAACACGGAAATCCATGACTGGTTCGCGGAAACGGGCTCCTATGATATCGTCATCGGTTCTTCTTCTGCTGTAACGCCGCTCAGAGCGACGATCAAAGTGGTATCCACGATGGTTCCATTCCGCAAGGTGACCCGTAATACGAAGTTCTATGAGCTGTTGGCTATCCCAGAGACCGTTGAATTTGCCGAGAAAGCGATGAATGACAGTCTCGAGAGCATTAAGCATATGGGAGCACTCTTCGCGGAGAGTATGGAGGACGGAGGTTTGCTTCTATTATTTGAAGAAGTAGCGAAATGGAAGAAATATGACGGACTGCGTTCCATGATCAGTTTCTTTGGCTCAGGTACATCGGAAGCGGATTTTCAGAAGCTCATTGATGATTTGAATCAGAAGCTAGGTCTGTAAGCAAATGATCCGGGCCAACTGTTGAGCCCGTCGACAAAATAGATAAATACGTGATAGGAGGAGTTTAAACGATGGGAGAGCAAGAGGATACTATCAAGCAAATTAGGTATGTACAAAATTCGGGAGGGCCAACGCTTGGGTATTCTACCTCGTCGGGTGTCCGGATTCTGGAACAGGACGGTCTCTTATTCAAGGACCTGAGCAAGGACGGCAAGCTGGATAAATATGAGGATTGGAGATTGCCAGCGGAAGAGCGGGCCAAGGACCTTGCCTCAAAAATGACCATAGAGCAAATCGCCGGTTTGATGCTGTACAGCAGTCACCAGAATGTGCCGGCAGCCAGCGGCGGTTGGTTCTCAGGCACTTATGGAGGAAAGAGTTACGAGGAGAGCGGTGCCAAGCCTTGGGAGATGACAGATGAGCAGATGGGTTTTCTCGCCAAGGATCATCTGCGTCATATTCTCGTCGCTGCGGTAGAGAGCCCGGAGGTGGCGGCCCGTTGGAACAACCAGGTTCAGGCCTTTGTTGAGGGAGTGGGCCTGGGGATTCCGGCCAACAATAGCTCTGATCCGCGGCATGGGACACAGACGAGTTCCGAGTTCAATGCCGGTTCAGGCGGCACGATCTCCATGTGGCCGGAGACGTTGGGCCTGGCGGCGTCCTTCGATTCGGACGTCGTGAAGCAGTTCGGCGAGGTTGCTTCCAAGGAGTACCGAGCGCTTGGTCTGACCACAGCATTGTCGCCGCAGATCGATATGGCGACTGATCCGCGCTGGTTCCGCTTCAACGGTACCTTTGGCGAGGACTCTAAACTCTCGACTGATTTGGCCAGGGCCTATGTAGATGGCTTTCAGAATTCCGAAGGCGAGAGTGAACTGGTCGAAGGCTGGGGCTATGATAGCGTTAATGCGATGGTGAAGCATTGGCCTGGCGGCGGTTCTGGCGAGTCCGGCCGGGATGCGCATTTCGGCAGCGGGAAGTATGCAGTTTATCCGGGCAATAACTTTGAAGAGCATCTGCTTCCTTTTGTAGATGGAGCCTTTAAGCTGGATGGCAAGACAGGGCAAGCTTCCGCGGTGATGCCGTATTATACGATTTCGACGGATCAGGATCCAGTCTATTATGAGAATGTCGGCAATTCATATAGCCGTTATCTGATCAAGGATTTGCTGCGCGATAAGTATGGTTACGAAGGTGTAGTATGTACGGACTGGATGATTACTGGCGATGAGACGAGTCGCGATGAGTTCCTGAGCGGTAAGTCATGGGGGGTTGAAGGTCTTACGGTAGCTGAGCGTCATTATAAGGTGCTGATGGCGGGGGCAGATCAATTCGGCGGAAACAATGATAAAGGGCCTGTGCTGGAGGCTTACCGGATGGGTGTGGCCGAGCACGGCGAAGCCTATATGCGCGAACGGTTTGAGCAATCCGCAGTGCGTTTGCTGCTTAATATTTTCCGCCTGGGGTTGTTTGAGAATCCGTACCTGGATCCGGTGTTAAGCTCCAAGACGGTCGGCCGACCTGAATTTATGCAAGCCGGTTATGATGCACAGTTGAAATCCGTTGTTATGCTTAAGAATAAGGAGAGTGTGCTGCCATTAGCAGCAAAGAGCAAAGTGTATATTCCAAAACGGTATATCGCAGCGGGCCATGACTGGTTCGGAAACCCGGTTGCAGAGAAGCTGGTGGACCCGGTGAATCTCGATATTGTGAGTCGTTATTTTACAGTCACGGAGAATCCGGAAGAAGCGGACTTCGCGTTAGTGTTTATCGAAGGCCCAAGCTCCGGGATGACCGGATACAGCCGTGAGGATGTGGAGCAGGGGGGCAACGGATATGTTCCATTAAGCCTTCAATATCGTCCATATACAGCCGAACATGCACGCGAGACGAGTCTGGCGGGAGATGCTCGTGATGGCGATGTATTGAATCGCTCCTATAAAGGTAAGACGGTATCGTCTAAAAATGAGTCGGATTTGGATATGGTGCTGGAGACGAAGAAACGGATGAATGGCAAGCCTGTCATCGTATCCCTGCGCCTCTCTAACCCGGCGGTTGTGGCGGAGTTTGAGCCTGAGGTCGAGGCGATTCTGGTCAACTTCGGCTTGCAGGATCAAGCGATCATGGATGTGATAAGCGGGGCCTTTGAACCTTCCGGCTTGCTGCCGATGCAGATGCCGGCCCATATGAGGACGGTGGAGGAGCAGCTTGAGGATGTGGCGCATGATATGGAGTGCCATGTGGATTATGAGCAGCATGTATATGATTTCGCTTATGGGCTGAACTGGAGCGGCGTAATCGAGGACGAACGGACAAAGAAATACGCCAAACGCTAAAATAAAACGGGCTATCCTGCACAAAGTTTTGGTGCAGGGTAGCCTTTTTTTATGTGTACTGAGCTGCGTATCTAAGGGGGCTTTGCTTGCCGCGACTATGCCGAAAACAAGCATGTAGAAGCGATCTTTTTAAATAAGCCGTCATTGTGCTCATTAAATATTAAAGCAGGTACTACGTTATTTTGATCTCTTTATATAGGGAAACGGAGTTGTCCCAAGTCATCTCTGGCGACTTATCGGACAACCCCGACGATTAGATTTCTTTACGCTGAAAATGGACGAGGCCAATGATCATGAAGACGATCAAGCTGCCTAACACGGTGATCATCAGACTCTCTAACGGGAGGTTGAAGGCTCCGAATTCCTTTTGCCCCGTAGGCATCATGGCTAACAAAGGTTGTGCCCATGGATAAAATGGAGCATATGTCGGTGAATTCACGATGAGCATGTTGGGTATTGTTAATGAGACATTCACGGCAAGTGGAGCAGCGAAGCTGGCCCAGCCCAGGGAGACACCAAGCTGTAGGGTAGCCAGCGGCAAGCAGGCGATCCATCCGCCGATCAGGCTGATAGCCAAGGTTCCCCAGGGGATATCGCCCAATATGCCATGGAACGCTCCGGTAATCAGGAAAGCCCCGAGCATAAGCAACTGGCAGAATGCTAACAAGCCGGCAACGATAGTTAGCTTGGCGAAATATACGGATGCGCGTGATACCGGCATGGCCAAGAGCTGCTTCCAGCCTCCGCCATTGTGCTCATAGCGGCAAATAGAGGCTGAGAGTACCCCGGTTATGATCGGCAGGATCAGCATGCCATGGAGCATAACCATGGAGGCAATTAACATCGGCCATGCTACCGGACCTGGCGGCAGATTGGCGAAGATCCCGATCAGACCGGCGAGGATGGGACTGACGATCAAAATAAGCCACAGACGCGACTTCGACATTTTAAGCTGTTCGGAAGATAGTATTCGCGCATAAGTCTGCATCTTAATCCACGTCCTTTTTATTAAAATGAACAAGGCCAATCAGCATAATAATCATCCCTACCCCAATGCCAGTACCGATGAACCAGAGCTGATGCTCGGAACGAAGGGCCATTATGGGCCAGTTCAACGGGAACCATTCGGAGAATTGCATGAGGAAGGGCGACATCAATGAGATTAGGACGCCTAGCGATACCGGCAACGTCTGATTTTGGAACGTAAGTGAAAGCCATAGCTGCAGGGACAAGACCGGCATAGTCGCCAGGAATGGGAAGAAGCCCATGGTAAGCAGGTCTTTCCAAGGCAACTGTGCATCGAATCCCAGCGACATCCCGAGTATGATCGTTCCGATCGACAGAACAATACAGGATACAAATAGGAGAAGCACGCTAAGTGTAAACTTACCGGCAAATACCGCTGTACGCGAGATAGGCAGCGCGAGCAGTTGCTTCCAGGAATTGAGCTGATGCTCGACATTAGCGATAAGCGAGCTGACTAATGTACAGCCTAAATATAAGGAGATTGGAACGAACATGGCGGTTTCCCCGATAAGACCCCCCCAGAGGTCGTCGGCATATCTTTTACCCAGGTAGTCGAAGCGAAGCCCGAAGTTCAGCGCTTCAATAGCTACCACTCCGAGCGGCGCAAGAATGATGAGAAGCCAAATTCCTTTGCCGCGGATTTTCAGGAAGTCAGCCGATAGCGAACGAAGCATCATGGCTAATTCCCCTCCCCGATAACCTGCATGAAGATATCCTCGAGTGATTTTCTCTCCTGCTCTACCCTGTATATATCATGGCCATTCTCTACCAGACGTTTGACTAACGCAGCGATCCTGGCGTCCTGCATATCCGGGAAGACCAATGTATTCTCCTCAAGGCCGCCGATAGAACCGAGATCCCGGGCAAGCCAAAGCGCCGATTCCGGCTCGGAAACCACAAGCTTGATATGATGGGAAGCCTTCATTTGGAGATTAGAGATTGTATCCTGGAACACCATTTGGCCTTCCCGAATAATGCCAACCGTTCCGGCCATTTGCTCAATTTCGCTCAGTAAGTGACTGGAGACCAGAACGGTAATGCCATACTGCTCCGGCATTCTTTTAATTAACTCACGGATCTCATGAATCCCCGATGGATCCAAGCCGTTCGTCGGTTCGTCAAGGATAAGCATCTCCGGGTTGCCCAGCAGGGAAGCGGCGATGCCAAGGCGCTGTCTCATCCCGAGTGAATAGCCTTTAACGGGTCGGCGTGCTTCTGAAGTTAATGAGACAATCTCCAGCACTTCGTCGATCCGGGATTTGGGTACGTCCAGGATCCGGCGCAGTGCTTCCAGATTGTCGATAGCGCTTAGATGGCCATAATAGGAAGGATATTCAACTAAAGAGCCGATCCGCTTCAGAATCGCCAATTTATCTTTACGCAAATCGCGGCCGAAGATGGAGATGGAGCCCGATGTCGGCTTTATCAGACCGAGCAGCATTCGAATCGTCGTTGTCTTGCCAGCCCCGTTGGGTCCCAGGAAGCCATATATATCCCCTTTTTTGATTTCAAGGTTCAATTGATTGACTGCGGCTCGTGCGCGATATTTTTTCGTTAGTCCCTTGGTTTGAATGACCATATCATTCACAATTAATCACCTCGGCTATCATATTACCGGGGCAAGTTTAAATGAAAGAAGGCCGAAGTTTAAGAATGGTTTAATTATTTGGAAGCCGCCAGATCCTTATAAGCGCGTGTTTAAAAGGTCCGGCTGAACTAAGGTTCCGATGTTAAATGGCTTCATGATTACCTTGCTATTAAAGTGGATTTTTTAAACCGCCTAAGATGAGTGGCTGACCGGATAAATATAAATGCGCGTGCCTGAATCTGTGGAGTCTATATCCAGAACTAGTTTCATTTGCTTCATTAAGAGGTCAACGATGGCCAGTCCAAGTCCCGCTCCCTTGGAAGGGGCGTCCGCGTGAAAGCCGGGGCCGTGATCGGCGATGACCAGGGCCATCCGTCCATATCTCTGTACAGTAGCAATGCCTACATATTTACCGGAGCTTGCATAGCGGTACAGGTTCTGGAACAGATTGTCCAGAATCCGACGGAATGCCTGCTCGTCCACTTCCCACACCAGCGGTTCATCGGGAAGATCAATGTCGATCGTAAGCTCTGCTTTCTCCCAGATCGGATACCAAGCGGCGGCGCTTACCCGGACTATGCGGAGTATATCCTGAGTTTTCGCCGACATGGCATACCGTCCGCTAGTAAGCAGATTGTAGGATAGCAGATGGTCAATCAGATGATCGAGGTCGCTGATCTTCGTCTTCATGAGTTGTACGGACTCATGTGCCTCTTCGGGCAGCGGTTGTTTATCCAGGGCATAGATATGCCCGGACAGTACGGTTAACGGTGTCCGTAAATCATGCGATAAATTATTGATCAAGTTCTTGCGCAGCTTCTCTTCCTCTTGTTCCCGCCGTTTACCTTCCTCCAGCTTGCCAACCATATGATTGAAAGCCTTCTCCAGGCTGCCGATTTCATCCGCGCGCCCTTCATCAATTCGTATCGGCAATCCATGCTTATTCGTACGCATCATGCCTGACTCCAGGTTAAGCAGCCGCTTGCGGATATTCCGGAAGAAGAGATAGGAGAGGAGCAGGAATATCGATAGCAAGATCAGCAAGAAGAGACCATAGAAACGGTTTTCGAATTCCCTGCCCTGCATCAAATAATGGCGAGGAATCTTCAAAACCATGAACCCTTCCCCTCCAGTCTTATCATCACCAATAAAAGCAACGACGCCAAAGTTTTTTTTATTGGATACCGTCTTCATGAATTGAATCGTATTCTCGGTAGACCATTTTGCGGGCAGATCGCTCTGTTCGGGTAACTGCAGACGCGTTCTCTCTGCACCATCCACCCAGAATAGAGAGGCCTGGGGATATTTCTCCTTAATCTCACGCAGCTTGGCATCTATCTCTTCCGGAGCTTTATGACCGCCAAGCTGCTTGGCTTCGTTATGCCACATCTTTTCCAGATCATCTGAATTGTATCCTAGAGGCTGTTCCACCTGGTGCTCAGGGAAGAAATAGTAATTCACAGTGAAGGACAGAACGAGACCGGCAGGAACCGCCACCGGAATGAATAGAAAAGCAATCGCGATGATCAGAACGTATCTGGATAGCAGCGAATTGCGAAATTTCGGCTTGTTCCAGTGATGCTGTCTCATGACCGCACCCGGTAACCGATGCCGCGAATCGTCTCAATAATCTCAGGGGCTGCTGGGTCGCGTTCGATTTTCTCCCGCAGATGGCGGATGTGCACCATTAATGTCTTGTCTCCGTCCAGATAGGGCTCTCCCCAGACGCCTTCGTATATTTGTTCCTTGGTTAAAATTTGTCCGAGATGCTGCAGTAGGAATTGAAAGATGTGAAACTGTTTACCGGTCAAAATAATCTCTTTTCCGGTATCCTGATTCACGATGATATTCTCCTTCTCGTGAATGAGTAAGTGGCGCAGCTGTAATGGCGCAGCCGATGGAGCCCCGCTGCGGCGCAGCAATACTTCAATCCGGGCTGCCAATTCTTCAGGATGAAACGGCTTCGTCAAATAATCATCAGCGAACTGCAGACCATGAAGCTTGTCATCGATCGAGGCCCGAGCCGATAGCATCAGGATCGGGAGATGCGGGAACTGCTTCTTCAGACGTTGTCCGACGGTGAATCCATCAAGCCCCGGCAGCATGACATCGAGAATAACCAGATTGCTTGTCTCTGCTAGCTCCATGGCACGCTCTCCGCTAGTTAACCAGGTAACTTCATAGCCCCGGCTGCTTAATTCACCGCTAATAAAGGTTCCAATCTCCTGATCATCTTCTATATATAGTAAGTTTGCATTTGATACTGACATGTAAAATCCCTCCCGCCTCTATTGTGGCAAAACAAAGCCTAAAAATAAACATACATCATTATAAAACAATTTGTGATCCCAGTCACAAGGAGGCCAGGTAAGGTATGTTAAGTTTTAGCTGAGAACAGTTCTCAATGATTTTTGATAATAGGTTTGCGTTTAAGAAGACTTATTTTCCAGCACCAAAGCTTCTATTTACATTGACTAAGGTGGGATAGAGACATGGGCAAAGTTATCGATTTAAGCAAGACGGTCTACGAGCTGTGCTCATCCGATCCGGAAGTAATCGAGGTTATGGCGGAGCTTGGCTTTGAACAAATTACCCAGCCTGGCATGCTGCAGAGTGCCGGTCGCTTCATGACCATTCCCAAGGGAGCCAGATTGAAAAAGCTGGATATGGATGTAATTAAGAAGGCCTTTTTAGACAGAGGCTATAGCATAGAGGAATAGCGCTAAACCAATAGGCCTAGATCAGTATAAATCGGAGGGGAAGAATCGTGAGCGAACTCATTAATAATCGCGAGCAAGGAATATCGGAGCAGACGAAGAGGCAGGAGATGCTGAAAGAGATCATCAAGCAGCTGCATCAGGGCAAGAGTGTCGAGGAAGTGAAGGCCCGCTTTGAAGAGGCGGTAGGCGACGTAACGGTTGCGGAGATCTCGGCTATGGAGCATGCTCTTATGGAGGAAGAAGGTATTCCGGTATCGGAGGTACAGCGGCTGTGTTCGGTTCATACGGCAATATTCAAAGGATCGATCGAGGAGATTCACCGTTCCAGCAGACCTGAGGATCAGCCAGGCCATCCTGTGCATACCTTCAAATTAGAGAATCGGGAGATTGAACGGCTCGTTAACTTCAAGCTGGAGCTGCATCTGGATCAGTTCCGCAAGGAGGATGCTCCCGGGACGATTATCAAGCTGCTCGAGGATTTGGGGCTGCTGCTTGATCTTGACAAGCATTATAGCCGCAAGGAGAATTTGCTCTTCCCTTATCTGGAGAAATACGGGATTTTCGGCCCGACGAAGGTGATGTGGGGAGTGGATGATGTCATTCGCGCCATGATCAAAGAAGTGAAAGGCAAGCTAAGCGATTATAAAGGCAATCAGCAGGAATTGATTACCGATTTGGAGCTCGTTATTAGGGAAGTTAATGAGATGATCTTTAAAGAAGAGAATATATTGCTTCCTATGGCTTTGGAGAAGCTGACCGAGGATGAATGGCTGAAGATCGCCCGGGAGAGCGATCAGATTGGATTCTGTCTGACGGCGCCGGAGCAGGAGTGGATTCCCGAGCGGGTTCCTCTGGAAATAGAGAATACAGCTGTAGAGCCAGAACAGAGCAACGAAATCCCCCAGGGTTATGTAAGGTTCCAGACAGGGATTCTCTCTGTACAACAGCTTGAAGCGGTGTTGAATCATCTTCCAGTAGATCTTACCTTTATTGACGAGAACGATGTGGTTCGTTATTTCTCGCATGGCAAGGAACGGATTTTTGCTCGCACGAAGGCGGTAATCGGTCGTACGGTCCAGAATTGCCATCCGCCGCAAAGTGTACATGTTGTCAATCAATTGTTGGAGGATTTCAAATCCGGGAAGAAGGATGCCGAGGATTTCTGGATTCCATTGAAGGATAAATTCGTTCTGATTCGTTACTTTGCCGTGCGCAGCGAGGCTGGGGAGTACATGGGAACCTTGGAGTTTACCCAGAATATCGCGCCGATCCAGGCTATTTCCGGACAGAAAAGAATCATGTCTTGAACCGATGGACTGGATCATATGAAGAGCCGCTTTAGAGAGTTCACAAGCGTGAATTCCAAGGCGGTTTTTTATATTTCCACAATATGTGAATCGGATCACGTCCGTAAAAAGCCTTGTCCTTATAGGCTCTTACGGTGGTCCCCTTCTTGACCGAAAAGAAGGGTTCGCTTATAGTTGGTACGTAGGTATATCTTCATAAAAGTCATAATTTTAATTAAATCTTAAGGAACATTATAGAGGAAAAGGTGGCTTGTATCATGTCTGAAAAAATCTACATTGGCGTGGACCTGGGCGGAACGGCGATTAAAGTCGGAATTTGTAATGAAGAAGGACAGCTTCTGCATACGTATGAGGGACCGACTGAAGTGGATAAGGGCCCGGAGACGATTGTAGATAATATCGAGCGTTATGTGCGTCTCGTTGTAGAGCAATCTCCATTCGATTGGGAACAGGTAGCAGGTGTTGGTGCTGGTGTAGCTGGCTTTACCAATGTACGCGAAGGGATCATTATTTTTGCGCCGAATGTAGGTTTGAAAGACTTCCATATTCGCCAAATATTAGAGGAGCGTCTGGACAAGCCTGTTAAAATAGACAACGATGCTAACGTAGCGGCTCTCGGTGAAGCCTGGGGCGGCGCTGGCAAAGGAATTGATAACTGTGTGTGCTATACGCTTGGTACGGGCGTTGGCGGCGGTATTATTATCGATGGTAAAATATATCAAGGTTTCTCCGGCTTGGCTGGGGAGCTTGGCCATATGTCCGTAGTTCCGGATCTGGAAGCGATTCAGTGTGGCTGCGGCAAAATGGGCTGTCTGGAGACGGTCTCTTCGGCGACCGGAATTATCCGTATGGCCAATGATGCAGTAGCTCGTGGCGACCGTACAGAACTGGCGCTGGTTGAGAACATCACGGCGAAGGATGTATTTGATGCAGCTAAGGTTGGTGATGAGGTTGCCATGCGAATCGTTAATCGCGCAGCCTTCTATCTTGGCAAATCTCTTGCAGCTGTAGCTGTAGTGCTTAATCCGGAAGTATTTATTATCGGTGGCGGGGTATCGAAAGCCGGTGATATTTTGTTTAATGAAGTTCGCAGTGTATTTGCACAGCTTACACCGGAGCCTGTACAGGCCGGACTAAGGATTGAACCTGCTACACTTGGCAATGATGCGGGTATGGTCGGTGCAGCCGGTCTATTTCTCCGTTCATAAGAAATAGGGGCAACATGCATCTATCAGCTGCATAAAATATTACAAGAAGCAGAGATTCATATAGAGGTTGCTCAAGAGGTCCGCTTTTGATAAGAAAGCGATCGAAGTTACCCCAAGAACGAGCGACCGTAATTCAACGGCAGGTTTTCTTGTGCTCTTGTGCTATAAAAGTTAAATATAGATAAGGGAATGGAGAATTGCGAGGAGGGAATTTTATGTCGGATAAAGAAGGAGCTTCCGTTGCCAATCTTGTAATCATCACTGGCATGTCGGGGGCAGGAAAGTCACTTGCTGTCCGTAGTCTGGAGGATTTAGGTTTCTTCTGTGTGGACAATTTACCTCCAGTGTTAATTCCCAAGTTTGCTGAGTTGATTGAACAATCCAAAGGCAAGATCGCCAAGGTCGCACTTGTGATTGATTTGCGTGGCCGGGAGTTTTTCACGGCATTGTCGGAGTCGCTTGCCTATATCAAGGAGCATTTCACCATGAACAGTGAGATTCTGTTCCTGGATGCCACGGACTCGGTGCTTGTACAGAGGTACAAGGAGAGTCGGCGGCGTCATCCGCTTGCTCCGGAAGGCATGCCGCTTGACGGGATCCGGCTTGAACGCAAAATGCTTGATGAATTGAAGGTATCAGCGACCCAAATCATCGATACCAGTAATATGAAGCCTTCGCAATTGAAGGAGAAGATAATCTCCAGATTCTCACATTCGGAGGACGGCAGTCTATCGGTGAACGTGACCTCATTCGGGTTTAAATACGGGATACCGATCGATGCCGATCTTGTGTTTGATGTTCGCTTCTTGCCTAACCCTCATTACATTGAGCAACTTCGTCCACACACGGGACAAGACGATGATGTATATGATTATGTTATGAAGTGGCCGGAGACGCAAGCTTTCTTAACGAAACTGCTAGACATGCTGCATTTCTTGCTGCCTCAGTATCGTAAAGAGGGAAAGAGTCAGGTGATTATCGGGATTGGCTGTACCGGAGGCAAGCATCGTTCTGTAGCAATAGCCGAATATCTGGGCCGTATGCTTGGAGCGAGTGAGACAGAGACGGTTCGTGTCAGCCATCGCGATGCAGGCAGGGACCGACAGTAAGAGGTGAGTCAATTAGTGGCCAATCGAAAGAATGAAGGAAGAATTCCACGAATTGTGGTGATGGGCGGGGGAACTGGCCTATCTGTCATGCTCCGCGGATTAAAGCACAAACCTATAGATATAACAGCGATTGTAACTGTCGCCGACGATGGGGGCAGCTCCGGTATTTTACGGAACGAGCTGCATATGCCTCCTCCAGGGGATATTCGCAACGTATTAACGGCGCTGGCCGATGTAGGGCCGCTGCTGTCTGAAATGTTGAATTATCGCTTCTCATCAGGCTCCGGACTTGCAGGACACAGTTTGGGAAATCTTATTCTTGCTGCTATTACGGACATCTCCGGTGATTTCGTAACGGCCGTACGCGAGCTTAGCCGCGTATTTGCCGTCCGTGGACGGGTGCTGCCGGCGGCGGACCAAGCGGTCATTTTACATGCGGAGATGGAAGATGGTACGATCGTTACTGGGGAATCGAAGATTCCCGAAGCTGGAGGCAAGATCAAACGAATCTTCCTGGAGCCGGAAATCGTTGAGCCTCTGCCGGAGGCTGTAGAGGCGATTCGGGATGCCGATGCGATATTGATTGGCCCGGGCAGCTTGTACACGAGTATTATTCCGAATCTGCTCGTACCGAAGCTGGCTGAGGCGGTGCTGGAGAACAAGAATGCGATCAAGATCTTTGTCTGTAACGTGATGACCCAGCCAGGCGAGACGGATGACTATACGGTCAGCGACCATTTGAAGGCCGTATATGAGCATGTCGGACATCATTTGTTCGATTATGTCATCGTGAATGACGGCGAGATTCCTACACAGGTGCAGGACTATTACGCCGAGAAGGGCGCCAAGCCGGTTCAGATCGACTGGGATGTCGTCACGAGCCGCGGCTATAAGGTGATTGCTGATACGCTAGTCATGTTCCGCAGATATTTAAGGCATGATGCGGACAAACTAAGCCATCATATATATCAGCTTGTACAGGACTGGATTACACGGAAGGGGTGAGTTCCTTGTCGTTTGCGGCGCAAACCAAAAAAGAATTAACCTTGGTCGAGGCAGAACCCTGCTGCGAGAGGGCTGAGTTATCCGCCCTGATTCGCATGAACGGTTCGGTTCAGGTTTCGAATAAAAAGGTTGTTTTGGATATCTCTACGGAAAACGCCGCGATTGCTAGGCGAATATATTCCTTGTTGAAGAAGCACTTCCAGATCCATACGGAGCTGCTGGTCCGCAAGAAGATGCGGTTGAAGAAGAACAATGTATACATTGTACGTATTCCAGTTCGAGTCGAAGAGATTTTGAGGGAATTGCACATCGTATCTGAGGGTTTTATTTTCACAGAGGGGATTAATCCGCAGCTTACTCGGAAAAACTGTTGTAAGAGAGCTTACTTGCGAGGCGCTTTCATGGCAGGCGGGTCGGTGAATAACCCGGAGGGCTCCTCCTATCACTTGGAGATTGCTTCGATGTATGAAGAGCATTGCCGGGCGCTGGTCGATCTGGCTAATGAATTTCATCTGAATGCGCGCTGTATTGAACGCAAGAAAGGCTTCATCTTCTACATCAAGGAAGGTGAGAAGATTATTGAGCTGCTGAATATTATCGGCGCGCACCAAGCGTTGTTCAAGTTCGAGGATGTGCGAATTATGCGAGATATGCGTAATTCGGTCAATCGAATCGTCAATTGCGAGACGGCGAATCTGAACAAGACGATTGGGGCAGCGGTAAGACAGATCGATAATATCAAGCTGTTGGAGCGGGAGATCGGTCTGGAGAATCTGCCGGACAAGCTGCGTGAGGTAGCCGAGGTAAGGCTGGCCCACCCGGATATGAATCTGAAGGAAGTCGGTGAATTGCTCAAAGGAACGGTTAGTAAATCCGGCGTAAATCACCGTCTGCGCAAAATTGATGAGATGGCGGAAAAAATTCGCAACGCCTGAATTTGTTCTGCTAGTGTGCTACTGGTCTGTATGCTATAATAATATAATAAAAACTGTTGATTGATAATGTAATAGGGGGGTATAGGTTTATGATCAAGAACCCAGTTGTTGTAAAATTGAAGACTGGTCTGCACGCCCGTCCAGCGGCGTTGTTCGTTCAGGAAGCGAATAAATATTCTTCTGAAATCTTCGTTGAGAAAGACGATAAAAAAGTGAATGCTAAAAGTATCATGGGCATTATGAGTCTCGCGATCAGTACCGGTACGGAAATCTACATCAGTGCTGAAGGTGCGGACGCCGAACAGGCTGCAAACGCTTTAATCAACCTGGTTAGCAAGGAAGAATTGGAGAACCAATAATCGCCTTTTCGCTACGACAAGAACTAGAAGGACCTCTGTTCATAACTATTGAATGGAGGTCTTTTTAATTAAATTTATAATCCTGCAACATTTCTCAGCCATCTTCGTTTAGTAGTTAGAATTCACCAAGTAATGGAGGGTATAATGATGAGAAAATGGTTGAAGCCCGTAGGAGTAGTTATGATTACAGGAGCGCTGCTGCTTGGAGGACCGGTGTTCGGCGGAGTATTCCAGGCCACTCCAGCTTATGCGGACGAGGTGCAGAAGAACGTGATTAATGTAGTCGGCAATGGAGAAATGACGGTGAAGCCGGATGTTGCTTACCTCTCAATCGGTGTGGAGACGCAGGCCAAGACAGCCAAAGAAGCGCAAAGCGCCAATGCTGCCAAGGTTGCTCAAGTGAATAAGCTGCTCAAAGAAACTTGGAAGATCGATAGCAAGGATCTGAAAACAGGGCAGTTCTATGTACAGCCGAATTATACGTATAACGAGAAGGACGGTCAGAAATTGACGGGTTATACGGCCACGCATACCTTGAGCGTGACTTATCGTGATCTGGAGAAGGTCGGAGCATTGCTCGACGCAGCTACAGAGGCAGGAGCTAACCGTATCGACAATATCCACTTCAGTGTAGAAAATTCGGACCAGTATTTGGCCGAGGCAATCCAGAAGGCGATGAACAATGCCAATATGAAGGCAAACGCCATTGCTAAGGCAGCAAACCGTCAGCTGGGTGCGGCGTTGAATATCACTCAATCGGGTGGCAACGTATCGATGTACGCACAGAATTATGTCATGAAGGATATGGCGATGCCGGCTTCGGACGCAGGGACATCTGTCGAGCCAGGTGAGATTACGGTTTCTACTTCTTTAAGTATTACTTATGAGATGAAATAAGAAGCTATCGCGAGTTTAAAAAGGGGTATGCGGCGATGAAAACGCGGCATGCTCCTTTTTATGTTTTGGCTATTTCGCTATTTTTCCGCTTATTTTTTGAACGGACAGGGGATATTATTAGCAAACGAGAGGGGTAAATCCATTTTGCGCATAATGTGGGCAAATATTTTGTCGATTCGGGCAATGATTCAGGGAAATCCTGTCCGATAGCTTAGAAAAGTGTTGTAACTCAGTCTAAAAAAAGGTATAGTGTATATTGCAAAAATGAATCAATAGACCTGTAAAAGCCATACCAATGGATATGGCTTTTTTTTCTTAATGAGGCAGTTCAGAACACTAAATCTCGATATCTGATTGTCCATTTAAAGAGGACTTTGAGACATTCCATTACTTCTAAAGGAGTTGATGCATACATGATTGAACTGGCTGGGGTTGAGAAGCACTTTGCAGGACAAGTTGTAGTGCATCCGCTATCGCTTACGATTAAGGAAGGGGAATTCCTGACCTTGTTGGGTCCGAGCGGCTGTGGCAAGACGACGATTCTTCGCATGATCGCAGGATTTGAGCAACCTTCGAAAGGCAAAATATTACTCGATGGTGCAGATCTGACGAAGCTGCCTCCAAATCAACGGGATTTGAACCTTGTCTTTCAACATTATGCTCTATTTCCGCATATGACGGTGGAAGATAATATTGATTTTGGACTAAAAATGAAAAAGCTGCCTGCTAAAGAGCGGCGTGAACGAATAGAAGAAGCGGTGGCGATGACGCAATTAACCCCGCTTACGAAACGCTATCCCCATCAATTATCGGGCGGACAACAGCAGCGTGTTGCCATTGCCCGCGCGATTGCAAATAAACCCAAGGTACTGCTTCTGGACGAACCGCTAGGTGCACTTGACTTGCAACTGCGTAAGAATCTTCAGTCTGAATTGAAGCATTTGCAGCGCAGCCTTGGGATTACGTTTGTATATGTAACGCATGATCAGGATGAAGCGATGATGATGTCAGACCGGATCGTCATTATGAATAACGGGCAAGTGGAGCAAATTGGCACACCTCGCGAGGTGTATGCTACGCCAACGACACTTTTCTCGGCTACCTTCATCGGGGAGAACAACATATTTTCCGAGGATGGACGCCTGTTCGCCGTGCGGCCGGAAAAGCTTCACGGTACTCCTGATCTTAATGGTGCGAAGCGTACCGGTGAGATTATTGATGTACAGTATTTGGGAAGTGTCCATAAAGTCATCGTCCAGCTTGATGAGGAACCAATGACCGTGTCGATTGTACTCGATTCTGAAGACAACCATATGTGGGAAGTCGGGGGGAGAATTGGAGTTCATTGGAACATTCGGGATGAGGTGAATATCGGATCATGAGGAAGTCAAACCTAAGCCTCCTGCCGGTATTTTTATGGTTATCCCTGTTCCTGATCTTACCGATGCTGATGGTGGTAGGCATTTCCTTCATGGACCGCGATGAGCTCGGGAATGTAGTCTATCATTTCAATCTGGACTCTTATGCGACGTTCTTCGATCCATTATATCTGGGTATCTATTGGGATACGATCGTATTGTCGGTCGTGACAACGGCGATATGTCTTCTGCTGAGCTATCCGCTTGCCTATTATATCGCGAACGCGGGCCCGAGAATGCAAACCTGGGGACTCGTACTCATTACGATTCCATTCTGGATTAATTTCCTGATTCGTACGTATGCTTGGGTCCTGCTGCTGAGAACTCAGGGCGTTGTGAATTCATTGCTGCTTGATCTGGGCTTCATTCATGAGCCGTTGCAGATGCTGTATACTAAAGGGGCCGTGCTGCTCGGGATGGTGTATACCTTTATCCCGTTTATGGTGCTGCCAATTTATGTGGCGCTCGAGCAAATGGATAAGAAGCTGCTGGAGGCGGCCAGCGATCTGGGGGCTACCTCTTGGAAATCGTTCTGGCATATTACTCTGCCGCAGACTAAATCGGGAGTTATGACAGGTGCGGTGCTCGTGTATGTATCAACAACTGGGATGTTCGTCGTTACCGACATTCTCGGCGGGGCCAAATCGGCGATGATCAGCAACATCATTCAGAGTCAATTCTTAGGGGCTCGGAACTGGCCGTTCGGGTCAGCCTTGTCCGTGATATTCGTCATTACTTCGCTGATTATGATCGCTCTCTTTAATCGGGCGATGACATCTAGACATTTGAAAGTGAAGGAGGAGAGCTAATGAAAAGCAAGAATCATCCGCTTCTCGGCATCCACTCCTTACTGATGATGATCTTTATTTACATCCCGATCATTATCATCATTGTTTACTCATTTAACAGCTCTCGTCTGGCTTCGAACTGGAGCGGCTTTACGTTTGATTGGTATATCTCTTTGTTCGACAATAGCTATGTGATGGAAGCTTTGACGAACACTTTGATTGTGGCAGTGGTATCTACCTTGGTATCTACTCTGCTAGGAACGATGTCCGCGTTGTCGATGCGCAAGGTGAGCAAGAAAATAAAGGCAGGAATGGGCGGTTTAATATACTTGCCAATCATTATTCCGGATATTATCATGGGTTTGTCGCTATTAATGCTGTTCACCCAATTCCATATTCCGCTCGGAAGATTGACGATCATTATTGCCCATATTACATTCAGTATTTCTTATGTGCATGTCGTTGTCTCTACACGTCTGGCCGGAATGAAGGATGGTCTGGAGGAAGCAGCGCAGGATCTGGGCGCTGGAGCATGGCAGACGTTCCGCTTTGTAACGATGCCGCAGATTTTGCCGGGCATCATCTCCGGGGCAATTATTGCCTTTACGATGTCGCTCGATGACTTCATGGTCAGCTTCTTCGTTAGCGGCCCGAATTCGACAACTTTGCCGATTTATATCTATGGACAAGTCAAACGGGGTATTTCCCCGGAAATTAACGCATTATGTACGATATTGATTATCGTCAGCGTGACATTGATATTCCTGGCTCAGTTTATTTTGAATAAGGGTAAGGGCCAAAAGAAGCAATCCGTACTTCCTTTCTAGAGAGGAATTTCAAAAAGTCGCTTTTGATCACGAAGCAACACTGAAGGTTTATTCGACATCGAATCTTGAATTCAACCGGGCCTTCCGGTGCTCATGTACCAACTACGTACACTGCGCTCCTCACGCCCTAGGCTTCATTCAACCTTCCCGGTGCTGAAAACCGACTTTTTGAACCTTTATTTGAGGAGGAATTTCAAAAAGTCGCTTTTGATCACGAAGCAACACTGAAGGTTTATTCGACATCGAATCTTGAATTCAGCCGGGCCTTCCGGTGCTCATGTACCAACTACGTACACTGCGCTCCTCACGCCCTAGGCTTCATTCAACCTTCTCGGTGCTGAAAACCGACTTTTTGAACCTTTATTTGAGGGGGAATTTCAAAAAGTCGCTTTTGATCACGAAGCAACACTGAAGGTTTATTCGACATCGAATCTTGAATTCAGCCGGGTTTTCCGTGCTTATGTACCAACTACGTAGCTACGCTCCCTTATGCCTTAAGTTTCATTCAACTTAAGCGTTTGAAAAACGCACGTCAGAAGTATCGGCTTCGGTGCTGAAAACCAATTTTTGAACCTATATTTTGAAGAGGAAGTTCCCAAAGCTACTTTTGATTACGAAGTAAGAAAATGGTTTAAATATAATAAAGTTTCATGAAAGAGAGGAGATAAAGGAATTGAAAAGAATGAAGTGGGCTGGCTTGTTGCTGGCAGTAATGATGGTAGTTGGTTTGTTGTCCGGTTGCGGATCGTCGAAGGAGACGCTGAATATCTACAGTTGGGCTGACAATTTCGATATGGACGTCATTAAGGATTTCGAGAAGCAATACGATGTCAAGGTGAAGTATGATGTGTTTGCGAACAATGAGGACCTTCTGGCCAAGATTAAGGCAGGGGGTACGGGGTATGATCTGATTCAGCCTTCCGATTACATGGTTGAGACGATGATCAAGCAGGATTTGCTCGCTCCACTCGATATGAACAACATTCCGAACTTTGAGAATCTGGCTGAAGCCTATAAGAATCCTACTTTTGATCCTGGAAACAAATATTCCATCGTCTATATGTCAGGCGTAACAGGTATTGCTTACAATACCAAATACGTTAAGGATGAAATCAATAGCTGGGAGGATCTATGGGATCCTAAATATAAAGGCAAGGTGATTCTGCTCGACGATAACCGTGAGATCATCGGAATGGCATTGAAGAAAGCCGGACATTCCAATAGCTCGAAGGACGAGTCGGAAGTTACCGCAGCCGTTAACGATCTGAAGACACTACTGCCAAGCGTGCTCGCTTTTGATACAGATAATATTAAGCAAAAAATGATTCAAGAAGAGGGCTGGATTGGTACTGTATGGTCCGGGGATGCTTCCTTTATCGCTAAGGATAATCCGGATGTCGCTTTCGTTATTCCGAAGGAAGGCAGCACGATCTTCGCGGATAATTACGCGATTCCTAAGGATGCCAAGCATAAGGAACTGGCTGAGAAGTTCATTAACTACATGCTTGAGCCTGAAGTAAGCGCGAAGAACTATGAATCCATCGGATACAGCGATCCAAATAAGAATGCCACCCCGTTCCATAGTGCGGAATACAATGCTGACAAGATGATTAACTTGTCTGAGGATGAATTGTCACGTACAGAATGGCTCGGTGATGTAGGCGATAAATTGAGTCTGTACGACCGTTTCTGGACTGAGCTGAAGAGCGGTCGGGAATAAATCACCAACAGGATATAAGAAGAGGCCTTCCCTAAGCAGTTATGTCTGCTGAGGGAGGGCCTTTTTGAGTTTAGTCCAGGATATATAACATAAAAAGAAGCTCACATCTCTATAGCTGGAGTGGTCTTCTTCCGCTTGTTCCGCTTGGCCTTGCCGTCGAAAGAGAAATAGGTCCACATTCGCAAAATCCGTTCCATCGGGCCAGATTTGAAGCGTGAGTTATACCAGATACTGATAGACATCTGTAAAGCATAGATCAAGAACGCCAGAACGCAGCCCAGAATGATGCCGATTTTACCAAACCAGCCTAATCCGTAGCCATAAAAAATTGTTGTACAGATTACCGTTTGCATTAAATAGTTGGTGAGCGACAGCTTGCCTACAGCCTCAAAATATTCAAATAGCCGTGACGAGGAAAATTTGGAATAGGTTAAGGCAAAAGCCATCATATAGCCGATGGACAGCAGGCTCCCTCCAACCAGCAGCCCGGTTCCCGCGCCGATCTGCGCCGGATACAGGAGGTTGTATGATTTGAACAGAAGTCCAAGCGGCAGGAAAATCAGCATATATTTACGGTAGATAGCGCTTTTCTGTGCGGGGTCGGCAAACCAACGCCTTTTCGCGGCATACATGCCAAGCAAAAATAAAGGCATATGCAGCATCGGTGCAATCATGGTTAGAACCAGCATTTCTGTTGGCGATTTGCCCATAGGATCAGCGGTTGCACGATCATGCTTGATCTCCGTATAGCTTCCTTCAGCATAAAGCGTAACAGTGCTTTTGACATATGCCTCTATATGCTGCTTCGTTTCCTTTGCGCTTTTGTCTTCTTTATTTTCCGGAAATAACCCTAATAACCCCACCAATGTGAGCAGAACACAGGACCAAATGATCAGTGTCTTGGGTTGACGGTTCATGAAGATGAGAAGCAAAATCCCGATCATGCCATAATAGAGCAAAATATCCCCTTCCCACAGAAAGGTGCTGTGAAGGAACCCGATCCCCCCTAGTAAAGCGAATCTGCGCAGCAAAGGCAAGCCGGCTTTTCTTTTCTTTGCGTTTAGGCTCTCTTTCATTTTGATCATGCCAAATCCAAACACAAACGTAAAAATCGGCATAAAACTTCCTTCTACGAACAGTTGCACAAATTGATGAGCCGTTGATTCGACGGTCGTTACATGAAATAACTGAAGCATATCCTTCCCATGCATCCCGTACTGAAAAATCAGCATATTGGCAAGTAGAATGCCAAGTAGGCTGAATCCGCGTAAACAATCGATCATACGTATCCTTTTGCTAGTCAATATGAATCACCTCGGAATCAGTCTAACAGTGCGCATTAAAGCAGAAGTAAAGTTCAGCTTAATATTTGTTAAACAGTCCGGAATATGTTTAGCTCGAATTAAGATCCATCTGGTACAATGCTGTCTGAGGTGGTTATCAGATGTACAATGCCAAGATTCTGTTGGTTGATGATGAAAAGGCGATTGTTCAATTAATCGAAATGGTGCTGCGCAAGGAGGGCTTCCGCCATATTTATACGGCGTATAACGGTAAAGAGGCTTTGGAGATCGTTAAGCGCCACCTGATGGATATTATTTTGCTGGATGTCATGTTGCCCGATCAGACGGGCTTCGATTTATGTCCGCAAATTCGTAATGCTTCGGATGCTCATATTATTTATTTGACAGCCCGAACTTCGGATCTCGATGTATTAACAGGCTTTGCGACGGGCGGGGATGATTACGTAACCAAGCCGTTTAATCCGCTGGAGATTGCTGCCCGTGTGAAGGCCAGATTGCGCAGAGGGATTGCAACGCCTGCACCGTCCAGATTGGAGGAGAGCCGCAGCCGCTACGAATTTGGCCGATTTGTTCTCGATGAGTTTTCGGGCATGCTGCTTGTAGAAGGCCAGGAGGTTCCTTGCCCTGCTCAGGCCTATCAGCTGCTGTTGTTCCTGTGCAAGCATCCCGGCATCGTCTTCTCGAAGGCGCAGCTCTATGAAGAGGTATGGGGCATGGATGGGCTTGGGGATGACAACACCGTAATGGTGCATATTCGCAAGATCCGCGAGCGGATTGAAAAGGACCCGGGCAATCCCGAATGCCTGCTGACGGTTCGCGGCCTTGGTTACAAGCTGGTTAAGGTGAACCTATGAGGAGGATCAAAACTCGTCTTGCCCTGCATTTTACCTATCAGCTGTTGCTGCAGTGGGTGTTGATTATACTGACCATGACGATTCTGTTGCTCATCTTGTTCAATTATATAGCCAACAACGATTTGAAGCGGACCTTTTCTACAGGGGCCGTGGATGCGATCAAGTCGGAGACCTTTATCCATCAGGATGAAGTGAAAATGAATCGTCGCTGGAAAAATTTATTGAACGAGCAGGGATATTGGCTCCAGGTTGTCAATGAGGAGGGGCGTGTAATTTATTCCCTGAACGCACCTGCCGATTTGAAGACGAAATACGGGGCTGCGGAGCTGCTGAATATTCAGGAGACGCGGAGGCTTGACTCCTACCGGGTGATGGCCTCGCTGGAACCGGAAACGGATGGTTCGAAATCCGTCCTTTATTTAATGGGAAGACAGGATTTGGGTACAAAGCGGCTGGATGAATGGTATCAGAAGTATAACCGGAACGGGCTAGTTCGGGAGGATGCCATGGCGGAGCTGGAGCAGCAGCTGAATGGCAATGACGATTATTTGCAGGTCGTGGATAAAGACGGGACCATACTGCAATCTATCGGGCACTCGGACAATAGCCAAATCAACAAATATTATCCGCTTGATTTGGTGTCGATTCGCTCGGAGCCAGGCAACTATCCGACGGAATTATCGGCTCAATATGATGGCGGTACGGGTTATACCTGGCTACTGCATCAAGGCAAACCAGGGCGCGCTGTAGAAAGACAGTCGATCTTCTATGACCTTATCCGGGCGCTTGTTATTTTGGGAGCCGGTGTCATGGTGGTGACGTTGGGGGTATCGATTTGGCATGGATATCGCTACGGGCAGCCACTAACCCTATTCGCCAGCTGGTTCGAACGGATGAGTGAGGGGAGATACAGTGAAGCGTTGACGGAGAAGGAACGTAAAAAGGTATTCCGGCGTAATGGCAAGATCCGCATGCGCTACAGACTTTATAAAGAGGTTATCGCTGGATTTTACGAAATGGCCACCAAGCTGGATGCCTCACAGCGGGATCGCAGGCTGCTGGAACAGACTCGGGAGGAGTGGATGGTCGGTATATCCCATGATCTGAGGACGCCGCTATCATCGATTCAAGGATATGGCCATCTGTTGGAGAGCGGACAATTCACTTGGAATGAAGCCGAACTGAAAGAAATGGGCAAGGTCATCCGGGAAAAAGGCGACTTTATGCTGGAGCTGCTCCAGGATTTCTCGTTAACCTTCCAGATTAAGAATAATGCAGAGCAAATGGTGCTGGAGCCGATTGAGATGAACGAGTTCGTTCGTCGTTCTGTCCTGCGGTATGTCAATGACGCTACGATTGAAACAGCAACCTTCTCTTATGAGGAATATGACGATGAACTGAGGATCATGGCCAATCCGAAGTGGTTCCGGCGTATGCTGGACAATATTATTACCAATGCGGTGAAGCACAATCCTGAGGGAACGGAGATTACAGTAAGCACCGGTACGGAAGGGGATTACGCCTGGATTTGTGTATCGGACAATGGCCAGGGAATGGATGAAGAGACGCGGAACAATTTGTTCGAGCGGTATTATCGTGGCACAAGCACGGATGAGACGACCGACGGGGCAGGTCTGGGCATGAGTATTGCCCAAGCGATCGTGATCGCCCATAAAGGGCAGATTCGGGTGGAGTCGGAGCCGCAACAGGGTGCCAAGGTGATCATGAAGTTCCCGCGAAAAAATACAAAAGAGACAGCAGATGTTTGCTCAGGAAGGGGAGAATAGCGTTGCAATATGAATCGCAATCGCAATGGATGGAGCTAGGGGTCTCCAGGAAGGACAAAATAATAATTTGGGCGGTGTTCCCGATTCTTGGGGCAGTGGCCGGCTGGTTTATACCGGTGTTGGCCGAATGGATCGTGGCATTACCATGGTTTCCCTTTCAGGGAGTGTTCAAGTTGGTCTCTTCTATGCACGGGGCTTGGGGCTCAACCGTGATGACGGCGCTTGGCCTGGTTGGCGGGGGAATTCTCTCCATAATCGCGGTGAAGGAAAGCTTGCAAATTCGTCTCTCTGATCGGGAGGTCCGGTTGAAGATCCACGATGAGGAACGGGTCTTTGCAAGACAGGAGGTGGCCGCGATCTTTCTGGATCGGAAGCAGTTGGTCCTGTTGGATATGAACGGGCGTGAGCTTTTCCGGGACGAGGCGGATGGGAAGTCTAAAGCTATAGCGGAAGCGTTTATCCGCGCCGGATATGACTGGCGTGAGCAAGACCCATTTGCTGAAGAATATGCGCGATGGGTAGCCGATGCTCCCGGGCTGTCCCCGGGTGCAAATGCATTATTCCTGGCAAGGGAGAAGGCTATTGACAGAGAAGATAAAGAGGATGCGGAGGATCTGCGCAAAGAGCTTTCCAAGCTGGGTGTTACGGTTCGCGACGAAAAAAAACGGCAGTATTGGCGCATGCATGGACGGAGGCCCTAGTTTGATCGTGTTAACGAAACTGGCAATCGTTATTTGGGCATAAAGTGGCCTCCAAAAAATCTAACGAAACAGGATATCGCTATTTGATCAAAAAAGAGCTATTCGGGTCTAAATTAGCATGAATAACGCTCTACCGTTTCGTTAGATTCACATCATGCGGATTTTCCCTTACATAGCGTTCCTCAGTTTCGTTAGATTAGGCCGAAGTTGATCGAGCCTGTTATGGATTCCGTTCCTTCATAGGTACTAGCCCTCAAGTGGTATGTTTATCTCCTGTATCTATTTATTGTCCCTTATAAAGCAGTAATCTTCCGTCATTTGCATGAATTCTGGACAGCAGGGGAAAAATTGGGATAACTATGAAAGGAGGACGAGAAGTCCAATGACAACTAGGATCTCAAAGGTAATGGCTTCTGCTCTGGCTATTGTGTTGATAGCAGTAATTACTATAAGCGGTCTAGGGGGTTCTGTACCTGCATCGGCTGCTATATTGGACAACAACCACATAACAGGTGAAACAGGCGGGGCAGAATCCCTGCCTCAGGGGGCTGCTGTACGGAACTCTGACCAGGAGCCTGCCTCTGTGCAGATTACCCTAAAGGGCAAGCCGCTGAAGCTGCAGGGCATACAAGGGCAACAGGATGTGCTTGTTCCGCTGGAGCTTATCGAGAGAGGGTTAAAAGTAAAGGTTAAATACGATAAAGGCAGCAACCGCTATTTTCTGAGACGAGATCATGTTGTAGTTCAGCTCACCCCGAAAGAGGACGGAGCTTGGGCGGTTGTAAACGGGAGTACGCAAGTGCTTCCCTATGAATGGAAAGAGCTGAATGGTCAGCCTTATGTATCGGCCAAGGTACTGACAGATCATCTGGGATTTACCTCGACTTATGATGCGTCCAAGCAGACGCTGGACCTCGTTCCGCATAAGCTGAACAAGATCAGAGTAGGGACCCGCGTGGTCGATAAGTCGATCCCCGAGGCCATGATTAAGGTCGAGTACCCTCAGGTCAGCGGACTTAAGAATAAAACTGCGGAGCGGAAAATCAACAGCGTACTGCAGAGCAAGACGGATGAATTTATCAAGCAATCGCTACAAGAGACAAAGGCAGGTCCCTCTCCAAATGGTGAGCCCTATCAGTTTTTGGGCAACTACACGGTGACATTCAATCGTGAAGGGCTGTTAAGTATTCTCTTGCAGTATTATTCATATACGGGTGGGGCACATGGCAACCCTGTTCGTGAAGGCTTGACCTTCCGGCTCAGTGACGGAAAGCTGCTGACGCTCGACGAAGTGCTGAAGGACAATCCGGATTACCGCAACATTGTCGATCCGGCGATTGCCAAGCAATTGGAGGCGACCGAGGGGTATTTTGGCGGCTTCAAGACAATTGGCAAGAATCCAAGCTATTATCTGAAAAATGATGGAGTCGTAATCTTCCTGCCGTTGTACGAGTATTTGCCTTATGTGAACGGCTTCCCTGAGTTCTATTTCTCATTCTCAGAGCTTGGGGTGAAACCGTCGAAAATCGCTAAGTAGGAGCCCGAGCCCATCATCACATAAAAGACAGCAAAACAGCAGGTCTGGAAGTCCAGGCCTGCTGTTCTTATTGTCCCTATTAAGCGTTGGCTTTATCGATAACCTTGTCGACCAATCCGTATTCCATGGCCTCTACAGCGCTCATGAAGTTGTCGCGGTCCGTATCGCGCTCGATTTGCTCCAGCGGCTTGCCAGTACGCTCGGCGAGAATCCGATTCAAATTGTCGCGCATTTTGAGAATGCGGCGGGCGCGGATCTCGATATCCGTCGCTTGACCTTCTGCGCCGCCAAGCGGCTGATGGATCATAATCTCACTGTTCGGCAGGGCAAATCGCTTGCCAGGTGCGCCTGCATTCAGCAGGAAAGCTCCCATGGAAGCAGCTAAACCAACACAAATGGTGGATACATCGGATTTGATAAATTGCATCGTATCGAAAATGGCCATGCCGGCTGTAATCGAACCGCCAGGGCTGTTAATGTACAAATGAATGTCTTTGCCGGGATCTTCGGCATCCAGGAATAACATCTGCGCAATAATGGAATTGGCTACGACGTCATTAACCTGTGTACCAAGGAAAATGATGCGGTCTTTCAGCAATCTGGAATAAATGTCGTAAGCACGTTCGCCACGGTTACTCTGTTCAACAACCATTGGAATATAACTCACCGATAAACCCTCCTTATTATTAGCCCACAGGGAAGCTCCCTTGGTTTCAAGCTGTTCATATATTAGTTCGATCAATTCCAGAATTGACGGAATTGATGATTTGTAATCCTATAATAACTAACTTTTTATCAAAAGTCAAAGATAGTCAAACTCAAGGCAATAAAAAAGCCCACAACGGGTTTTGTATGAAAAATTATGGCGCGCCCGCGAGGAATCGAACCTCGATCTCAGGCTCCGGAGGCCTACGTCATATCCATTGGACCACGGGCGCGTAATTTTAGTGCAACAAAATTGATTATATGGCATTAGAGACTAAAATGCAAGAGAAATTCATTACTCCTTAAAATTGATTGCCTATTGACTATAAGGAGTTGCGGCTCGAGAACCGCTGGCTGAGGTTTGAACGGCCTGTCTTCTATTGAGTTTGATCAAATAGCTCCCTGAATCTCTATATTGATTGGCGGAAAGTAGAGAGTTAGCCCGCTGAAATAAAGCTTTTTGAGATATAAAATAAAGTTATTGTCTTTGAAAGCGTTTTATGTTAATTTAAATCTATAAAAACGTTTTTGTTAAAAAGGACGATCACCAATGGCGAAAGTTACAATTAAGGACGTTGCTAGAGAAGCCGGGGTATCCATTTCTACGGTTTCCAATGCATTAAACGATGTGGATGTGTTGACTCCGGAGACGAAGTCGCATGTACTCAAGGTAGCAAAGCGTATGAATTATGTGCCGAACTTGAATGGGAAGCTGCTGAAGTCAGGCAAGACGAAGATGCTGGGCTTCTTTACAACCAGCGTGTCAGGGCCGTATTTCTACATTTTGGTTGAGTCGATGGCCCGCGAATGTGAGCGCCTGGGTTATGGCTTGAACGTATTCGTTACCAAGGAGAAACAGGTTATTATGAGCAATATTCTTGGTCGGCGTGTCGATGGTGTGGTTATTTACGAAGAGCTCAAAATTGATGAGAACGACATCGCAGCGATGGAGAAAGACAAGATCAAGGCGGTATTTCTGGATCGGGTCATGGAGAACGAGACGATGGGAAGCGTGATCTTCGATTCGTATGTGGCCGGTTATGAGGCGACTAAATATTTGATTAGTCTGGGACATAAGAAAATCGCTTATATATCAGGCGTTGATACAATGTATGACAGCGTACAGCGGCGAGAAGGATATTTGGCTGCACTTCGGGAGCATCGGCTGGAGACGGATGAAGATTATATTTTACAAGGGTATTTTGAGGAAGAAGGATCTTACAATGTGGTGAAATCATTCCTCCGCTCGCATCATGACAAAGTACCGGACGCATATTTGGCGGGGAACGATTTGAGTGCAATCGGATGTATTCGCGCCTTAAAGTCAGAGGGATACAGAATTCCCGAGGATATAAGCGTCATGGGCTTCGACGATATTGAAATTGCTCAATATTTCTCGCCGCCGCTCACGACGGTAAGGAACCAGATTGCCAGACAAGGGATGCTTGTCATCGATCACCTGGTTCGATTGATTCAGAAGAAGGAGCAGGGCAAACTGCAGAAGCTGTCTAGCGAGATTGTAGTGCGCGGTTCTTGTCAGGTAAAGATAAAGCGGGATGATCTTATTTAGAAAGACAAATATAGGGTCATTCCTTTTTTTGCAGCGAGTAGGGCCATTTTTTGCAAAAATAAAAACGTTTTTATTGGATTTGCTACTAAAAGAGGGGGAGTCTTAAATGGAGAAGTTAGCCGGAGCACCTGCTAAGAAGCCTATGGGACAAAGGGTTAAGCAATTTTGCGTAGACTTCAAGAACCAGTGGGAAATTCAATCGATGATTATCCCGGGCGTTATTTTTATGATTATTTTTTGTTACGTACCCATTTATGGTCTGACGATCGCTTTCAAGAATTACACCGTTATCGATACTCTGGATTCTGCGCCTTGGGTAGGGCTTGAGAATTTCAGAATCATCCTGTCGGACCGATATTTCTGGGATTCCGTAATCAATACGCTGGGCATCAGCTTCCTGAAGCTATTGATCGGCTTCGTTATCCCCATCATATTGGCAATTATGATTTATGAACTGGGCATGGGGCGGTTCAAGAAGATGGTACAGACCATCTCGTATCTTCCGCACTTCCTGTCCTGGATCGTACTCGGCGGTATGCTGATTACTTGGCTCTCCACTTCGGGCTTGTTCAACCAGATTTTAATCGGACTTGGGGTGATCACTAACCCGCAAAATATTTTGCTCGATCCGGGCAAGTATTGGTGGATTGCTACCTTGTCGGACATCTGGAAGGAGGCAGGCTGGGGGACAATTTTGTATTTGGCGATAATGGCCAAGATTGATCCGACCTATTATGAGGCAGCAAAGATTGATGGTGCGAGCCGTATGAGACAGATCTGGAATATTACCCTGCCGAACATGAAGATGATTATCAGCTTGAACTTGATCCTTACTGTAAGCGGTTTATTGGGGTCGAACCTTGATCAGACGCTCGTTCTGATAAACTCGCAGAACCGTGTCAGAGCGGAAGTTATCAATTCCTATGTGTATCGTATGGGGATGACGCAAGGCGACTTCTCATATGCAACCGCGGTTGGTTTAGGCGTCTCTATCGTCTCCGTCATTCTGCTTGTTACTGCAAATAAGGTGACAAGTAAATTAAACGACAACCAATCGGTTTTATAGAGGGGGCATTCTTGTGAATCGAAATACGCTTAAAAAAGACATCGATAGTCGAATATTTGACACTGTGAATGTAACGCTGCTCCTGATCTTTAGCATTATTATTATCGTTCCGCTGTGGAATGTCATTATATCTTCCTTCAGCTCGGGAAAGTCCCTCGCCGAGGGCGGATTCATCTTCTGGCCAAAGGAATTTTCGCTCGAGAACTATGAAGCTGTATTTAGAGATTCAAGCATTTGGCAATCCTTTTTCATATCTGTTGCCAAGACCGTTATTGGGGTTATCACCCACGTCTTCTTCTGTGCCATGATCGGTTACGGGCTTAGCAAGCAGAAGGTTCGCGGCCGCAAGATGTATGTGACGATGGGGGTCATTACGATGTTCTTCTCCGGCGGAATGATTCCAACATACCTGTTAATCAAATCGCTCGGTTTGCTGAACAGCTTCTGGGTGTATATCATACCGGCATTATTCAGCTATTACGACGTAATTATCCTGATGAACTTCTTCCGTAATGTGCCTGATTCGCTCGAAGAATCGGCAAAGATGGACGGGGCGGGAGACTGGCGGGTATTCCTGAAAATATTCATCCCTCTGTCCATGCCGGCGATTGCCACGATTGCGCTGTTCAACGGGGTTGGCCAGTGGAACGACTTCATGACAACCAAGCTGTATGTGACGGATAAGACTCTGTATCCGCTGCAGATGAAGCTGTATGAAATTATCGTTCAGTCGCAAACCCAGTCGATGCAAAATATCGGGGGTTCAGCGGTCATCGAGACAACGACCAAAGGGGTCCAACTAGCAACGATTGTCATTACGACATTGCCGATCGTTGTGATGTATCCAATATTACAGAAGTACTTCATCTCAGGCATGATGTTAGGGGCGGTAAAAGAGTAGGAATACTTCTGAATAAGCGCACAGTCTTAAAGTTCTATCTATCAAAGGGAGGGTAAAAAATGAAAGAGAGCAAGAAGAGCATGAGAAGGACGGGAATTAAGCTTGGTATTGCCTTGATGGCTGTAGCTTTAATTGTTAGCGGTTGCGGTGGCTCCAAGGGCGGAGGCAAGAAAGGCGAATTAGCTTCCATTGAAGACCGTTACACGCCAAGCGCGGATACGCCGGCATGGCAGTTGGATAAGAAAGAAGCGCCAACCGAGTTGACCTGGTATGTGAATGCTGACTGGTGGAACACGGAATTTGGCAAAGATGTCGTAACGAAAAAGATCCAGGAGGATCTGAACGTAAATATCAAGTTCATTACGGGTGATGACACCAAGTTGAACACCTTTTTCGCCGGTGGCGAAATGCCGGATCTGATCACGACATTTGGTGCCAGCTCTCCTGTTGTACAGAAGGCAGATACATGGGCGTATTCCCTGAACGATCTGGCTGAGAAGTATGATCCTTATTTCAATAAAGTAGCGGCGCAGGATACGTTGAACTGGTTCAAGCTGAAGGACGGCAAGACCTATGGATATCCGGACTATTCCAATACGCAGGTGGACTATGATAGTGGACAAATCCCGGCGAAGACAGCTTTCGTAATCCGCAAGGACGTATACGAAGCGCTGGGTAATCCAAGCATGAGCAAACCGGAGGAATTCCAAAGTGTACTGAAGGATATTAAAGCGAAGTTCCCAAGCCTGATTCCATTTGGCTTCAACTCCATCGGGGAGGGCACCGGTTCTCTGGGTGAAGTATTGCAGGACTTCATCGGTGTACCGCTCGAAGATAGCAACAACGGCTTCTACAACCGTAACCTGGACGAAGACTATCTGACATGGCTGAAAACCCTGAACACCGTTTATAGGGATGGCAGCATTAGCGATGACAGCTTCGCTGATGACGGTCCAGCCTTCGAAGAGAAAGTTAAGTCCGGTAAATATGCAACGATGCTTCTTGACGGAACACCGCAGCAGGGCGGCAACCTGCAGATCTTCCTGAGTGCGAATCAGGGTAAAGAATATATTGCGATTGATGGACCACAGAGTACCGTTGGCAACCAGCCGACATTGGACCAATCCGGAATTACCGGCTGGATGATTAACTTTATTACGAAGGATTGTAAGGACCCTGCCAAGGCGATTCAAATCTTCACCTACCTGCTTAGTGACGAAGGTCAAATGCTGGTGAACTACGGAATCGAAGGCGAAACATATAAATCGATCGGCGACGGCAAATATGAGTTGTTGCCTGAAGTGAAGGACCTGCAATTGAACAATCCGGACAAATTCAAGAAGGAATATCGCATGGGCGAGTTCATTTTCTTCGGTCATGACCGTTATAAAGCGCTCAGCACAGACTCCTTCCCTGAATCGATTAAACAAATGCAAGAGTGGGGCAAGGGCAAGCTGGTACCGCACTTCATATTGGAGAATATCGATCCGGACCAAGGCAGCCTTGAGGCACGTTCGCTTAGCGCTATCAACACGAAGTGGAATACAACGATGGTCAGCATGATTCGCTCGAAGGATGACAATGAATTCAACAACAATCTGGCATCCTACAAGTCCTTCCTGGATGAGAACAACTGGGATAAGATCCTGAAGGTCCGTACGGAGAAAATGCAACAAAATAAAGAAAAATTGGGTATAAAATAACAGCTTTCATTATTTGAGCGGGCCCCTTAACCAGGGGCCTTCTTTATTCAAACCAGGTTTGGCATGGCTAACATATACAAGATCACAATAGAAGTGGAGGAACATACATGCTGAAGCTAAGCATCTATCAGTCGAATGGGGAGAATGAACTGTTTGTGAGCAGGAGCCCAGAGCAACTGGCGGCGATCTCGACAGAACACCCGGTAAGTACAATTGGCATTAATGAGCAGGAGACCTATCAGGTCATGGATGGATTTGGGGCTTCTTTTACCGATTCAGCGGCTTATTTGATTCATCAAGTATTGGATGAGGCGCAAAGGGGCGAATTGATGAGCAAGCTGTTCGATCCCGATCAAGGGATTGGACTATCGGTTCTACGCAACCCGATGGGCGCATCCGACTATGCTCGTGAGATATACAGCTATAATGATCTTCCGGAGAACGAGACAGATCTGGAATTGAAGCGATTCTCTATTTCCCATGACGAAGAGGACATCATTCCTCTGCTGCAGAAAGCGGTGAAGTTCAACCCTGAGATCAAGCTGATGGCATCGCCATGGAGCGCTCCGGGCTGGATGAAGACAAGCGGCCATATGATCGGCGGGGAACTTAAGCAGGACTACTATCCAGTCTATGCTGAATATTTCGTGCGTTATATTAAGGCCTATGCTTCGCATGGACTGCCGATATACGCAATCACGCCGCAAAATGAAGCTTTGTTCGTGCCCGGCCACTATCCTGGTATGCTGATGTTGCCTGAGGCGCAGAGCGAATTCATTAAGAATCATCTGAAGCCTGAATTCGTTAAAAATCAGATCGATACGAAAATATTGTGCTACGATCATAACTGGGATCGCCCGGATTATCCTCTGACTGTACTGGAGCAAGCACACGACGAGGTGGATGGCGTTGCCTGGCATTGGTACGGTGGCATTCCGTCAGCGCAGAGCGATGTTCACCAGGCTTATCCGACGAAGGAGGTCCATTTTACTGAGGGCTCTGGCGGCGAGTGGATTCCATCCTTTGAGCCGGCTTTCTCCAATGTGATGAGAACCGGGATTGAGATTTTGCGGAATCATAGTAAATCATTTGTGCTATGGAATATGGCTCTGGACGAGCATAACGGGCCTACGGTTCCCGGGTTTGGACAGAGTACCTGCCGTGGAATCGTGCTGGTGAATAAGCAGACCCGTGAGCTGACCTACACGCTGGACTACTATGCATTAGCTCATTTCAGCAAGTTCGTTCGTCCTAAGGCAGTACGTATCGGTTCCAGCAGTTATGACCACATTCGTTCCGTTGCCTTCAAAAATACCGATGGATCCATTGCGGTTATTTTATTTAATGATAGTGAGCAGACAGGCAATATTGAGTTAAAGCTTCAGGAAGAATCTGTATTAAGTTTCCAGCTAGAGGCTAAAAGTGCAATGACGGTTTTTATTCAAAAATAAATAGTATAAAGCTTCCCCATGAGAGCCTCTCTTATTGTGAATAGATGCACAATCTATTTGCAAATTAGAGGCTCTTTTTGCGCGTAAAATAGGTATTTGTGCGGTGCAGAAGCCTTCTCTCCAGATTTCAAATATGAAGTGATATTCAATTGCATGCATAAGTGGTTATAGTATTGAGAAATATACGGACGTCAGGCTTGCAACTGGAATAAAAATTGGTTAAAATGACAGTGGGACTTAAAAAGTTAACCCGGGACGTTTTAAGACCAGGAGAAGGAGAGAGAAGACGAAGCTTGCAGGAGTGGAAAGCATGCGTGAAATTTTAGAAATGCAAAGGCAGCTTCTTCCTGATCTCATGGAAATTCTCAAGAAAAGGTATACCATTCTTCACCAGATCATGTTGTCGGATGTGATCGGCCGCAGAACGCTAGCGGTCTCACTGAACATGACAGAGCGTGTGTTGCGGGCCGAGACGGATCTCCTGAAGGCTCAGGGCCTGATAGAAATCGAGAATATAGGCATGAGAATCAGTGATTCGGGCAGAAAACTACTGGAGGGCTTGGAGCCGGTAGTGAAGGAAATCTTCGGTCTGGCCAATCTGGAGGAGATAATCCGCAACCATTACGGACTTCGTAAGGTTGTGGTGGTTGCCGGTGATAGCGAGGCTTCCCCGCTCGTTAAGCGCGAACTAGGGAAGGCTGGTGCCAAGGCTTTGCTCCATGCGATGCAAGGTGATGATGTTGTCGCTGTAACCGGCGGGACAACGCTGGCAGAAGTTGCGGAGCAGCTTACTCCGCCAGCGAATATATCATTGAAGCAAAGTTGGTTCGTTCCAGCGCGGGGCGGGCTTGGTGAAAGTCTGGAGATTCAAGCGAATACGATCGCCTCTGGCATGGCCAAGAGGGTCGGAGCTGGATACAGACTGCTGCATGTACCTGATCTTCTGGGAAAAGACGCATATGATTCATTGGTACATGATCCGAACATCCATGATATCGTGGATATGATCCGCCAGGCGCGGATTATCGTACACGGCATCGGGGATGCTATGCAGATGGCTCGGCGCCGCAAATTGGAGCAGCCGGTCATTGAAGAGCTGCAAAGAGATGGAGCCCTTGCTGAGTCTTTTGGCTACTATTTCAATGAGGATGGAGTCGTCGTTCATAAGATGCTGACCCTTGGACTTCGTCTGGAGGACATCATAAAGGCCGACACGGTCGTGGGCATTGCCGGAGGCAAGGATAAGGCGAAGGCCATCCACGCCGTACTTAAGTTCGGGCACGAGGATATTCTCGTTGTGGACGAAGTGGCAGCAGTTGAGATCGTGAGAGAGATGGAGCGGCAGGGGACAATCGAAAGCAAATAAGCAGCATGACTATGGTTTACTCATGACAGGCTTACTTGCCTTGTCTTGAATAATAAAAAAGAACACTGGGAGGATCAATCATGAGTGTAAAAGTAGGTATTAATGGATTTGGACGTATTGGACGTTTGGCTTTCCGTCGTATTCAAAATGTTGAAGGCATCGAAGTAGTAGCAATCAATGACCTGACAGATGCTAAAATGTTGGCTCATTTGTTGAAATATGATACTACGCAAGGCAAATTTGACGGCGATGTTGAAGTTCATGACGGCTTCTTCAAAGTTAACGGTAAAGAGGTTAAGGTTCTTGCTAACCGCAACCCTGAAGAATTGCCTTGGGGAGAGCTTGGCGTAGACATCGTTCTTGAATGCACAGGCTTCTTCACAACTAAAGAAAAAGCTGAACTTCACCTTAAAGGCGGCGCTAAAAAGGTCGTTATCTCCGCTCCAGCTACTGGCGACATGAAGACCGTTGTATACAACGTAAACCATGAAATTCTTGATGGCTCCGAAACGGTTATCTCCGGTGCTTCTTGCACAACAAACTGCTTGGCTCCTATGGCTAAAGTACTTCAAGACAAATTCGGCATCGTAGAAGGCTTGATGACTACGATCCACGCTTATACTGGCGACCAAAACACGTTGGATGCTCCTCATGCGAAAGGCGACTTCCGTCGTGCTCGCGCAGCTGCTGAGAACATCATCCCTAACACAACTGGTGCTGCAAAGGCAATCGGCTTGGTTATCCCAGAATTGCAAGGTAAATTGGATGGCGCGGCTCAACGCGTTCCAGTTCCAACTGGTTCCCTGACTGAATTGGTTACTGTTCTTGAGAAGAACGTAACTGTTGACGAGATCAACGCTGCAATGAAGGCTGCTGCTGACCCAGAAACTTATGGATACACTGAAGATGAAATCGTATCTTCCGATATCAAGGGTATGACTTTCGGTTCCCTGTTCGATGCTACACAAACTAAAGTATTGACAGTTGGCGATAAACAACTCGTTAAAACTGTAGCTTGGTACGACAACGAAATGTCCTACACTGCTCAATTGGTTCGTTCCCTGGAATACTTCGCAAAGAAAGTTAAGTAATTTCTGTTTATTGAAATATCACATACCAAAGAGGAGCGACCTGCTATAAGGACTCCTCTTTGATTCATGAATTGATTATAAATTACTATGTAAATCTAAGTTTTTAGATGGACATTCACACACACATATAAATTAGATAGAGAGCATTACCGCTTAGGAGAGAAATCGAAGTCATATTTGAATTTGTGAGGGAGCGGCCATTTCATAATTAGTGTGAGTTCACAAAGATCGGTTTATCAGCACCGAGAAGGTAGGATGAAGCTAGTGAGTGAGGGAGCGGCACCGTGCATATTTAATAGGAGGAACGTGGAGATGAACAAGAAAAGCGTACGTGATGTGGAAGTAACCGGCAAACGCGTATTTGTGCGTGTAGATTTTAACGTGCCAATGCAGGATGGCCAGATTACAGATGATACTCGTATTCGTGAGACTTTGCCAACGGTTAAATACTTGATCGAAAATGGTGCAAAAGTAATTCTTGCCAGCCACCTTGGCCGTCCAAAGGGCCAAGTGAACGAATCGATGCGTCTGACTGTTCCGGCTCAGCGCTTGTCCGAATTGCTTGGCAAAGAAGTTGCCAAGGCTGACGAAGCTGTAGGCGACGCGGTTAAAGCAAAAGTAGCAGCTATGAACAACGGCGACGTATTGGTGCTTGAGAACGTTCGTTTCTACCCAGGTGAAGAGAAGAATGATCCTGAGCTGGCTAAGCAATTCGCAGAATTGGCTGACCTGTTCGTGAACGATGCGTTCGGCGCGGCTCACCGTGCACACGCTTCGACAGAAGGTATCGCTCATTTCTTGCCAGCAGTATCCGGCCTTTTGATGGAGAAAGAATTGTCCGTGCTTGGCAAAGCCTTGTCTAACCCGGATCGTCCTTTCACCGCAATTATCGGCGGTTCCAAGGTTAAGGATAAGATCGATGTAATTGATAACTTGCTTAACATCGCTGACAATGTATTGATTGGCGGTGGCTTGGCTTACACCTTCTTCAAGGCGCAAGGCCATGAAATCGGCAAGTCCTTGCTTGATGACACGAAGCTGGATGCGGCGCTGGGATTCATTGAAAAGGCGAAGAAGCTCGGCAAGAACTTCTATCTTCCAGTGGACTGCGTAGTAGCTGATGACTTCAGTGCAGATGCGAACCATAAGGCTGTAGATATCGACAGCATTCCTGCAGATTGGGAAGGTGTGGACATCGGACCGAAGACACGTGCACTTTACGCTGATGTTATCAAGAACTCCAAGCTGGTTGTATGGAATGGACCAATGGGCGTATTTGAAATCGACATCTTCGCGAACGGAACAAAAGAAGTTGCTGAAGCTTGTGCAACAACTGAAGGCTACACGATTATCGGTGGCGGCGATTCCGCAGCAGCAGCTGAGAAATTCCATCTGGCCGATAAAATGGACCACATCTCCACTGGCGGTGGCGCTTCCCTGGAATTCATGGAAGGCAAGGCGCTTCCAGGCGTAGTGGCTCTGAACGATAAATAAGCTGATCTAAACTAAGTAACATAAAGGAGTTGAGCCGCATGAGAACACCGATTATTGCAGGGAACTGGAAGATGTTCAAGACTGTTCCTGAAGCAAAAGCATTCTTCGAAGCGGTGAAAGGTAAAGCGGAGGTAGACGGTGTAGAGAGCGTAATTTGCGCTCCATTTACGAACCTTCCGGCTTTGGTGGAAGCCGCCAAAGGAACGTCGATCAAGATCGGCGCTCAAAACCTGCATTTCGAAGAGGAAGGTGCATTCACCGGAGAAATTAGCGGAGGAATGCTGAAAGAGCTGGGCGTTGATTATGTCATTATCGGACACTCCGAGCGCCGCGCTTATTTTGCAGAAACCGATGAGATTGTTAATAAGAAAGTACATGCTGCATTCAAGCATGGCTTGACACCAATCCCTTGCGTAGGCGAGAAGCTGGAAGAACGTGAAGCTGGCAAGACGAAGGATGTAGTTAAGGGTCAAACCGAGGCTGCTCTGAAAGGATTGACTGCTGAACAAGCTGCTGAAGTTGTTATCGCTTATGAGCCAATCTGGGCGATCGGCACGGGCAAATCTTCTACTTCTGAAGATGCCAACGAAGTTATCTCTTACATCCGCAGCCTGGTACAAGGCTTGTACAATGATGAGGTAGCTGGCAAGATCCGTATCCAATACGGCGGAAGTGTGAAACCTGAGAACGTGAAGGAATATATGGGCCAAAGCGATATCGATGGCGCGCTTGTTGGCGGTGCTAGCCTGCAGCCGGCTTCCTATATTCAATTGGTTGAGGGGGCAAAGTAAGATGACGACTCCAAAACCGGTAGCATTAATCATCATGGACGGCTTCGGACTTCGTAAGGAAGTAGAAGGCAACGCGGTTGCTCAAGCGAATAAGCCTAACTATGACCGTTATCTGAAGCAATATCCGCATACTACACTGACAGCTAGTGGAGAAGCGGTGGGTCTTCCTGAAGGTCAAATGGGCAACTCCGAAGTAGGTCACCTTAACATCGGCGCCGGCCGGATCGTATATCAAGACTTGACCCGGATCTCGAAGTCGATTCGCGAAGGTGAATTCTTTGAGAACGAAACCCTAGTAAATGCGATACGCAGTGCCAAGAACAAAGGCAAAAAGCTTCATCTGTATGGCCTTCTGTCCGACGGCGGCGTGCACAGCCATATTAACCATATGCTGGCGATGCTCGATCTGGCTAAGAAAGAAGATATGCATGAAGTTTATATTCATGCCTTCCTCGATGGCCGTGACGTAGCTCCAGACAGTTCGAAGAAATATCTGGAGACTGTGATCAACAAGATCAATGAGATTGGCATTGGCAAGATTGCTACGGTGCAAGGCCGTTATTATGCGATGGACCGCGACAAGCGTTGGGAACGTGTAGAGAAATCCTACCGTGCTATCGTATATGGCGAAGGACCGAAATATACCGATCCTATCAAGGCGGTTACGGAATCTTACGAGAAATCCGTATTTGATGAGTTCGTGATGCCGACAGTTATCGTGGATAAGAATGATCAGCCTGTTGGTTTGGTTGAATCGGAAGATTCCGTAATCTTCCTGAACTTCCGTCCTGACCGTGCGATTCAATTGTCCAATGCATTTACGAACGAAGATTTCCGCGGTTTTGACCGTGGGCCGAAATGTCCAAAGGATCTCTACTTCGTATGCTTGACGCTGTTCTCGGAGACCGTGAACGGATATGTGGCATATTCTCCGAAGAACCTGGACAATACATTTGGCGAAGTGCTGGTACAGCAAGGCAAGAAGCAGCTTCGTATTGCTGAGACCGAGAAGTATCCGCATGTTACGTTCTTCTTCAGCGGCGGACGCGATGTTGAGCTTCCAGGCGAGACTCGCGTACTGATCAACTCGCCGAAGGTTGCAACCTATGACCTTCAGCCTGAGATGAGTGCTTATGAAGTGGCTGAGGCTTGTGTGAAGGAAATCGAGAAGGACGTGCATGATGCAATCATTCTCAACTTCGCCAACCCGGACATGGTAGGTCACTCCGGTATGCTGGAACCGACTATTAAAGCGGTTGAAGTAACCGACGAATGTGTAGGCAAGGTTGTTGATGCAGTTAAGGCCAAAGGCGGCGTAGTTATTATTATCGCTGACCATGGTAATGCGGATATGGAGTTCGACGAGCTCGGACGTCCACACACTGCGCATACAACGAACCCTGTACCATTCATCGTGACCGATGAGAACGTTGTGCTCCGCGAGAGCGGTATTCTGGCTGACGTGGCTCCAACGCTGCTTGATCTGATGGGACTTCCTAAGCCGGAAGAGATGACTGGCCAATCAATGATTGCCAGCCGCAAAGCATAAATATTAAGGTATTCTAGCAAGATACATGATATAAACCAATCAATTTAAAAACACCTATAAAGGAGATATTTCAATGACGATTATTTCTGACGTATACGCTCGCGAAGTCCTTGACTCCCGCGGTAACCCAACTGTAGAAGTTGAAGTTTATCTGGAATCCGGTGCGATCGGCCGCGCTATCGTACCATCCGGTGCCTCCACTGGTGCCCATGAAGCTGTTGAGCTTCGTGACGACGACAAATCCCGTTACCTCGGTAAAGGTGTATTGAAAGCCGTTGAGAACGTAAATGAACATATCGCTCCAGAAATCATCGGTATGGATGCTCTTGATCAACTCGGCATCGATAAATTGATGATCGCTTTGGACGGAACGCCTAACAAAGGCAAATTCGGCGCTAACGCTATTTTGGCTGTATCGATGGCAGTAGCACGGGCAGCAGCAGACGCTTTGGATCTTCCACTGTATGTATACCTTGGCGGATTTAACGCAAAACAATTGCCAGTTCCTATGATGAACATCGTTAACGGTGGCGCACATGCCGACAACAACGTTGACGTTCAAGAATTTATGGTCTTGCCTGTGGGCGCTCCTACTTTCAAGGAAGCTCTTCGTACTGGCGCAGAAATCTTCCACAACCTGAAATCCGTATTGAAGGCTAAAGGCCTGAACACTGCGGTTGGTGACGAAGGCGGCTTTGCTCCTAACTTCACTTCCAACGAAGATGCATTGTCTTCCATCATGGAAGCTATCGAAAAAGCAGGTTACAAACCAGGTGTTGATGTATTCCTCGGTATGGACGTAGCTTCAACTGAATTCTTCAAAGATGGCAAATACCATCTTGAAGGTGAAGGCAAGTCTTACACTTCTGCTGAGTTCGTTGACCTGCTTGCTTCTTGGGTTGATAAATATCCGATCATCACGATCGAAGACGGTTGCTCCGAAGACGACTGGGAAGGCTGGAAGCTTCTTACTGAGAAGCTCGGCAACAAGATCCAACTCGTTGGTGACGACTTGTTCGTAACGAATACTGAGCGTCTTGAAAAAGGTATCAACGAAGGAATCGGTAACTCCATCTTGATCAAGGTTAACCAAATCGGTACTTTGACAGAAACCTTCGATGCTATCGAAATGGCTAAACGTGCTGGTTACACAGCTGTTGTCTCCCACCGTTCCGGTGAATCCGAAGACAGCACAATCGCTGACATTGCGGTTGCTACAAACGCTGGCCAAATCAAGACGGGTGCTCCTTCCCGTACAGACCGTATCGCGAAGTACAACCAATTGCTTCGTATCGAAGACCAATTGGGCGAGCTTGCTCAATATAACGGCTTGAAATCCTTCTACAACTTGAAGCGTTCCTAAGATATAGGGGATCTCGACTAAATGCTGCTCTTCGTTCAATGCGCACCAAGTCAGTCATCAAGACTAAACGGAGCAGCTTCATAAGTATGTCAGTCATCCAAGAATCTGTGCAACCTTACTAGCTAGTTCAAGCATCATAGTCAGTCAACAAAGAAGGACCTGTCCGAGACGTCGGCAGGTCCTTCCTGTGTTCTGGTTGTTATTCTCTGGGTATTATGCTACAATAATAATGCTGTTTTTATATCTAAATTTAAGTTGGTAGGGAAATACATTTTCCGTGAGTTCTGACTTAGGAGGTGGATTTGGATGAATGTCTTTTTAGAGGTACTGCTCGTTATTTTCTCAGTTGGTTTGATTGCAGTTGTATTGCTGCAGGAAGGGAAGAGCGCAGGTCTCGCCGGCGCCATCTCCGGGGGTGCAGAACATCTCTTCGGGAAGAAGAAGGCACGCGGTATGGAACTCGTGCTTGAACGGACCACAGTAGTGCTGGCCGCCGGTTTCTTCATTATGGCGATCGTCGTGGCTATTTTCGCGAAGTAGTCTGTTACTTAACTAATGTAATGAAGGGTTGTCCTTATCGTTAAGATATTAGGGACAACCCTTTTTTGTTGTACACAGGTGTTGGCTCGTTCGCGAAAAAGGGATGCGGGAATGGCATTTCGTGTATACTAGAGTAGAGAGAACTATTGGAATTATATTCAGGCAATGATGAAAAATTCAAATACATACCGGTAAAGTGGACAGCCGGCCTGAGGTGGGAATTTATGATTACGGAAACAGAACTGCTCGCGTTCATGCGCGAACAGGCATATAAACCGATGACGTATCAAGAATTGGAGCAGCACTTTCAAATATCCGATGCAGCGGAGTTTAAGGAGTTCCTCAAGCTGCTCAACAGATTGGAACAAGAAGGGGAAATATTACTGACACGCAGCCAACGTTATGGCATTCCGGAGCGAATGAATCTGGTGCGCGGCCGTTTGCAGGCGCATGCCAAAGGATTTGCATTTTTGATTCCTGAAGACCGTGAGCATCCGGATGTATATATTCATGCTAATGATCTGAAGAGCGCGATGAATGGCGATACGGTGCTGGTGCGGATTAACTCGAAGAGCGTAGCCGGCGGCAAGCTGGAGGGAGAAGTTGTCCGTATTGTGAACCGGGCCGTTGTTCAGGTAGTTGGTGTCTTTCAGAACTTTGATGTGTATGGCTTTGTACTGCCGGATGATAAGCGGATTAATCGCGATATTTTTATTCCGAAGGAGTCTTTTGCCGGGGCCGTTGACGGGGAGAAGGTTGTTGTTCGCATCGTGAACTATCCGGAGGGAAGGTCGGCTGCAGAGGGCGAGATTATTGAGATTCTCGGACATAAGGATGATCCGGGTGTTGATATCCTCTCGATCATTCGCAAGCATCAGCTTCCAGAGGCGTTTCCGGATGATGTGATGGCTGAAGCGGCAGCTGCTCCGGATGAGATTGATAAAGAAGAGATCGCAAAGCAGGGACGGCGTGATCTGCGCGATAAAGTCATTGTTACTATTGATGGTGAGGACGCCAAGGACCTGGATGATGCGGTCAATGTGGAGCTGCTGTCCAACGGGCATTATAAGCTCAGCGTGCATATTGCTGATGTAGGCTATTATGTCAGAGAAGGCTCCAAGCTGGATCATGAGGCGTATAACCGGGGCTGCAGTGTTTACTTGGTCGACCGGGTTATTCCAATGCTGCCACATCGATTATCGAATGGGATTTGCTCGCTGAATCCGAAGGTGGACCGTTTCACACTGTCCTGCGAGATGGAGTTCGATGATAAGCTGCATGTGGTGAAGCATGATATTTTTGCAAGCGTGATCCGGACAACGGAGCGAATGACGTACACCAATGTCCGCAAAATATTGCTTGAAGAAGATCCAGAGGTAACCGAGCGTTACAGCGATCTGGTTGATATGTTCAAGACGATGCGCGACCTGGCGATGAAGCTGCGTTCGAAGCGGATGAAGCGCGGCGCGGTCGACTTCGATTTTGAAGAATCGAAGGTATTGGTAGATGAGAACGGCAAGGTGACGGATATTGTCAAAAGAGAGCGTTCGATCGCCGAGCAGATCATCGAGGAGTTCATGCTGGCAGCGAACGAGACAGTGGCCGAGCATTTCCACTGGTTGAAGGTTCCGTTCATCTATCGAATTCATGAAGACCCGGATCAGGAGAAACTGATGAACTTTATGGCCTTTGTTGCTAACTTTGGTTATGCTGTGAAGGGTGGAAAGGGCAATAAGGTGCATCCGCGTGCGCTGCAGAAATTGCTAGAGGATATTCAGGGCATGAAGGAGCAGACAGTAATCAGCACGATGATGCTGCGGTCGATGAAGCAGGCGAAGTATGATGCGGAGAGCACAGGGCACTTCGGGCTGGCTGCGGAGTTCTATACACACTTCACTTCGCCAATTCGCCGTTATCCTGACCTTGTAATTCACCGCATTATCCGCGAGGTGATAGAGCATAACGGCACACTGCCTGCAGATCGGCAGGAGTACCTGGCTAGCCGGATGCAGGAGATTGCACAGCAGTCGTCTGAGCGTGAGCGCGTTGCTGTCGAAGCGGAACGGGATACAGAACAGCTCAAGAAGGCCGAATATATGCTCGATAAGGTCGGAGAGGTATTCCCTGGCATGATCAGCAGTGTGACAAGCTTCGGCATGTTCATCGAGCTGGAGAATACGGTAGAGGGTCTGATTCGTTTAAGTGCGATGACAGACGATTATTATCATTTCCATGAACAGCATATGGCGCTGATCGGGGAGCGGACTTCACGAATTTTCCGCATCGGCGATGAAGTGGAGATCCGTGTGGCTCGGGTCAATATGGACGAGCATACGATAGATTTTGAGCTTGTCGATATGAAGCCGCGGAAGCGAGAGGGCTTCTTCGGTGGCGAAGGCGGTGGACGCGACGCGCGTGGCGGTGGTGGTCTCCGAGCAGGTAAACGCCGTGGCGGCAGAACTGGCGATGGTGAGGGCAGCGGTGCTCGTGCCGGAGCCGGAGGCAAGTCCGGTGGTAAACCAGGAAAGGCCGTCAAGGCTGGAGATAAAACCCGAGGCAAGGCGGACGGAAAAAGTGGCAAAGTAAGCAAAACGGATAAGTCCGTTAGCGGAAAGAGCGGTAAGAGTGGTAAGGCGGGTAAGGGCTCGGCAACAACTAGTGCAGATCAGGCTGGTGCGGGCGAGAATTGGATAGATAGTATTCCTATTGATAATGGAATGTATAAAGCAAAGCGTGGCAAGCGCAAGGAGTCCGCGGGCGACGGCGCTGGGGACTCGCCATTGGTGAACTTTGGTTTTGGCTCCGGCAAGGGGGGTTATGCCGCCGGATCGGTTACCGTCAGCCGTAATGGCGGTGGTGGCTATCGCAGCGGAGAGAAGCGCCCGCGGCGCAATGAGCGTACGAGTGAGGAGAACATGGGTGGTGGCGAAGGGATTGTCGCTGATGAGTCCATGGCAGCGCCACCGCGTAAGGGACGTGGCGGTAAGAGCAGCAGCAGTAGCCGCAAAGCCAAGTCTGGTGGGAGTAGCACCGCAGCTTTTGTACGCAAGAAGAGAAAGTAAGCCTGCCTGGATCTTATCAAGGATAGAAATGCAGGGGAATATCTTTGTCGAAAGAGACTTGTTAGAGGAGCGGATGGAGCCAGGTGCTTCGTTCGCTCTTTTTTTAGCTCTTTGGCCGCCGAATGTAAATTGGATTACTGGACTTTTGAAATTACTTGCGTTGTCCTCTGTATGGGAACTTTTCGTCAAAATGTCTTTTGAAAGGTGGCCACTCGGCTAGGGTCGAGTTAAGTGTGTAAAGTTTATGGATACAATATATATAGATGATTTTGTAATTTGAGATTCTATATATTGTTTTTTGGCGACGAAGTCGATTATATCTCCAGTGTCCACCTTTTGAGAGGACATTTTTGGGATTTGTCCATGTGAAAGAGACGTAGTTGGAGAGAAAATATATCAAAAGTGTATGTATATTATTGTTTATGATTATATATATTTAAGGTGCATCATAGGATAATGAGTTATCTGAGTGGGCCATAATAGATTATAATTCATTAACTTAGAGGAAATTTTCAAAATTGGATCAGGTCCTCCCATGTTGATTGGTTTGCCATTGAGCTTGCGTATTCTGATATATTGATTGTATATCAAAATTATGCATTTATATATGCGTTATTGTGTGTTTATTTGTATATCATATAATCAATGATTGTACGATATATTTTTATCTCGTTATTAGCTAATCTGAGGAGACTAATGGCTTTTTAGGTGATCTTTCTGAGTGATAATGTGGTGTGGGCAGATTCTTGATTTTAGCCTGTAGAGTTGGTACAATTAATCTCTAGCGTGCTTGATCGATTGGTTGAACGATGAGGAGGAGAATGGACATGGGCAAGAAAAATGATGGCAAGGTTTTAGCGCAGAATAAAAAAGCTTCCCATGACTACTTCATCGAAGAAACTTTTGAGGCAGGCATGGTGCTGACGGGCACGGAGATTAAATCCGTTCGCAATGCCCGGGTGAATATTAATGATGCTTTTGCGACGATTCGTAATGGTGAGATTCATATTCATAACATGCATATTAGCCCTTTTGAGCAAGGGAATCGGTATAATCCGACGGATCCGACCCGGGCTCGCAAGCTGCTGATGCATAAAGCACAGATTAACAAGCTTCTCGGTCTCTCCAAGCAGGAAGGCTACTCGATTGTTCCGCTGAAGATTTATGTTCGCAACGGATACGCGAAGCTGCTGATCGGGCTTGGTAAAGGCAAGAAGCAATACGATAAGCGTGAGGCGGCCGCCAAGCGGGATGCTCAACGTGATATTCAACGTATTTTGCGGGAGAAGCAGAAAGTGGCAAGATAGATACTCCGATAAATGGATAGGCTATATATTGCCTGTTCTTCCTTGAAGTCCATAAGCAAAGTGGACTCAAAGTATGCTATACTGAGTGATGTAAGAAAGTAATGATTTATGATGCACCTTTGCCGGATAACTCTTGAGATCCAGCCTTTATCATTCGGGGGCGTTTTTGGATTCGACGGGGGTAGATCGAGCATGGGTAGCGGGTAGTGGGGACGCGTCCACTTCATCAACGCTAAAGCCAATTAAACGGCAAACAACAAAACAACTTCGCATTAGCAGCTTAATAACCTGTTAGCGAGCTCCTACTCTGCATCGCCCATGTGCCGGGATAGGGGCCCAACTTTAGTGGGATACGCTGTCACATCTCCGCCTGGGGTGTGCTGAAGAAGACAATCAGGCTGACCTTAGCGATAGCCGGTTACGGGGCGCTTGCTAAGGTGACATCAAAACCGTGACTACACCCGTAGAAACCTATGTGGCGTTGCCTTCGGACAGGGGTTCGACTCCCCTCGCCTCCACTTAACCATGAAAAAAGACACCTCAGCGGTGTCTTTTTTGCGTTTGGTCGCAGGCGATACAAGGCGATATTAGGGAGTTCAATTCCTGTGAGGGATCGCCCACCCGCAGGAAAGACGTGATGTCGGGAGAATTCTATTGGTTATGCTATAATTACATATAGCGCAGTTCATTCGAAAAAATACATTTCCTATATATAAATCTATTGGACAAGGAGTGCATTAACCAACCATGCACGATTATCAGACTTTCTTGCACCACAAGTTGATTATTATCGGTGCAGGCGCATCAGGACTCATGGCTGCTGTTACTGCGCGGGATTTGGGTATCGACACCGCCATTTTAGAAGGTAACGACCGGATTGGGAAAAAAATCTCAATGACAGGTGACGGTCGTTGCAATATTACGAATGATTCCACTATGACGGGTACGGACGACGAAGTGATGGCCTTATCGCGCAAGTACCATAGCAGTCAGGCTGAATTTCCGTTGCCTGTGCTGCGGCAATTCGGTATCCGTCAAACCATTGATTTTTTTAATATGCTTGGATTGCCACTTACAAAATTGAAAGAGGGCTTAATGTATCCGATGTCGCTGCAGGCTGCATCCGTGTTGGATATTTTCGAACTTGCTCTGGAGGAACGGAACGTTCCGGTATACCTTAACAACAAGGTGCTGGAGGTTACCGCATCAACGGATCAGCCGCGATTCAAGATTACATGCCAAAACGAGACAGAGGAGCAGGTTGTCTATACCAGCGAATACCTGTTTATCTGTACGGGCGGCCTCACTGGCCAGAATGCGGGGACGGATGGGTCCGGGTATGTGCTTGCCCAAAACATGGGGCACGCCATGGTAGAGCCCGTGCCGGCAATAGTGCAATTAAAGGTGCAATATCCATATATGAAGGCTCTATCTGGCATCAAACTCCAGGGACGAGCCCACATCCTCGTGAATGGCGAGGTCGTTCGCAGCGAATCCGGTGAAATTCATTTCGCCGATTACGGCTTTTCCGGCCCACCGATTCTTCAACTCAGCCGGATAGCCGCCGTTCATCTCTCAAGAGGGGATTCTGTGACTTTGTCCGTCGATTTGATGCCGAGCCGCACGAAGGAGGAGGTTATCGAATTCCTGGAGATGAACTGGGGAACATTCGCACATCGGCCGGTCGCGGAATCCTTCGTCGGATTCCTACATAAGAAGCTGGTCCCTGTCCTGATGAAGGAGGCAGGAATCGACCAAGAGCCAAACCTACTTTGCCAGGATCTCTCGCGGAAAACGAAAGGGATCTTTTATAAAATATTGAAGCGTTGGGACTTTAAAGTAACAGATACCCATAGCTTCGAGAAGGCACAAGCGACAGCCGGAGGCATCGTTACAAAAGATCTCTTTGCCGACACGTTAGAATCCAAGCTCGTGCCGGGTCTCTATTTTGCTGGTGAGGTGATGGATGTGGACGGCGAGTTCGGCGGCTACAATCTGCAATGGGCCTGGAGTTCCGGCTATGCGGCCGCGATGGCGTTAGGGAAACACATTTTCAAATGAAGCCATTAGAAAAAGGAATGAATTTAACACATATGTATAAGTCGAAATCTACAATGCACCACGAGCTGTTCATTATCGGTGCAGGTGCTTCAGGTCTTATGGCCGCCGTGACCGCGCGAGACCGAGGGATCGATACCGCGATCATTGAAGGCAACGACCGGGTAGGAAAGAAGGTACTTACGACCGGCAATGGTCGCTGTAACATTACGAACCAATCCACGGCGAAGGGTACGGACGAAGCGATCGCACTATCGCGTAAATATCACAGCAATCAAATGGAATTCCCGCTGCCCGTGCTGCAGCAATTCGGCGTCCGCCAAACCATCGATTTCTTCAACAGACTTGGCCTTCCGTTGGTCGCCGTGGAGAATGGCCGGATGTATCCGATGTCGTTGCAGGCTGCATCTGTATTGGAAGTTTTCCGAATTGCACTAGAGGATCGGTATGTTCCGATACACTTCAAGACCAAAGTATTGGATGTTACCGTATCGAAGGGACATCCGCGATTCACGATTTTGTGCCAAACGGAGACAGAGGGAGAGGTCGTGTATACCAGCGATTATCTCTTTATATGTACGGGCGGCCTTACCGCACCAAAGACAGGAACGGATGGATCTGGTTACACGCTTGCCCAGCGGTTGGGACACACACTGATCGATCCTGTACCTGGGATCGTACAATTGAAGCTGCAATATCCAAATCTAAAGGAGTTGTCCGGAGTCAAATTCGAGGGATTGGGCCATATCATCGTCAACGGCGAAGTTATCCGCAGCGAATATGGGGAAATCCTGTTTACAGACTACGGCGTCTCCGGCCCACCGATTCTCCAGCTAAGCCGGAAGGCTGCGTATCAGCTCAAAAGAGGAGAAACAGTAACCTTATCGCTTGATTTGATGCCAGACCGCACGGAGGAAGAAGTCGTCGATTTTCTCGATACGCATTGGGGAATGTTCGGATACCGGACTGTTGCAGCTTCCATGATCGGCATCTTTAACAAGAAGCTGGTCCCTATTCTGTTAAAAGAGGCGGGGATCGACCAAGAGCCGAACCTCCTATGTCAGGATTTATTGTGGAAAACTAAGAAAATCTTGTGCCAACTCATAAAGCGTTGGGAATTTATCGTAACCGATACCAATGGCTTCACGAATGCACAAACGACGGCTGGCGGCATCGATACAACAGAGTTAAGAGAAGGAACGCTAGAATCGAAGCTAGTACCTGGACTTTATTTTGCCGGCGAAGTGATGGATGTGGATGGAGATTGTGGTGGCTATAACCTGCAATGGGCCTGGAGCTCCGGCTATTCCGCCGCGACGGCACTTGCTGATCAACTTACAGGCACCTTGGAAAAATTTTGATAGTTGTTCGCTCTCCGCACGCAGGGAATACAGGCCGGCGAATTGTGGATTTGCACAGCCATAGTTCGCCTCTATTCATAAAATCCACAGCCATTCAGGCTGTGGATTTCTAGTTAATGCTGGTTATTGAAGGGAGGTTCGGTGCGGAGTAAATAGTTGCCTCTTACCTCTGCGGCCCAGTTTGCAAAGACTTCTCTCCATTGAACGCTTTTAAAGAAATCATCTACGGATTGATTTTCAGAATCCCAATCCACAAATATGTTGAGAGGTGTGATGCCTCCAGCCCAAATTCCATTACTGTCGTCCGTTCCCATCTCTCTAACTAATAATATGGGAATTCCGAATTGAAAAGCCATGGCAGGCTCGATTTGAGAAAAAGTTGATCCTTCCCAGAACGGAACGGTCGTTGGCGGTTGCCCCACATTGGATTGAAGAATTTCAACAAGAAATCTGCGAAAGTTGATTGCGAGCAAACCATAGCTGGAAAAAACCAAACGCCGTATATTCGTCAGAATGTTCTCCGGATATTGTTCACTTACAGGCAATGTACGGGGAAAGAGCAGCGCGTCCTCAATTTCCGCAATAAGACGGTTCAGAAATTGCCCCTGCAGATCATTTACCGTGTTTGTTGTACTCAAAAATATAGGAATTCGAAAAGCGCGATCTACACATGCATTGATAGCCGATGACGTCCCTTTTTCATGATCAGTAGGCTTAGGATTTGAGGAGGAGATTCTTACATTACCGTGGACGGGTGGAAGCTCCCTTACAATGCTTACGGGAGAAAGCTTTTTCATAGGTATTTGCTTGGTTTTATCCTTTATTTTCGTATTACTCAATTCTCACATCTCCAATGCAAAAGAATCTGGTCTATATTTAAACCAGTCTATGTGCATTAGCCCATTTGTGTTACTGAATACTCTGTAAGGGGAGGGGGGTGAGAACTCGTTAATGTCGTCCCCGGCGCATTGAGGCTTTGAACAGCTATGTTTTGCTACTATACCTAAAAATCCACAACCCCAGAGGTTGTGGATTTTTGCATTTCAGCGATATTTAAGCTTTTTAAATTCTACAACTACCTCAAATCAAACCCTTTGCTTCTCACGTATTCCGTATATCCACCCAGTGGCAGATCCCGATCCAGCATAGAGATGAACTTTCCGGACCAGCTGGTTTTCTGTTTGTTGTTTGTTCGTGCACCGTAATACTCTTCAATTTCCTGGTCATACTTTTCGATTTGTGATTTCAGATCGTGATTATACTGGTTTTCAAAGAACACAGCGGAGCGTGGCAACCGTGGCTTTTGCTCGGGGAACTCGTCAGGGACGCCTACCGCAAGACCTACCAGAGGAATGACGAAGTCCGGCAGTCCAAGCCATTCGTCCAGTTCCGGCAGGGCTCCGGTAATTCCGCCAATGATCACGGCTCCGAGTCCCATCGATTCGGCTGTTAAATTGGCGTTTTGCAGGGCAAGCGCGGTGCTCAGTACAGAGGTCTGGTAAAAATACGAAAAGCTAAGGTTGTGGTTCATTTTTTCCTGTTGGTCGGGCCCGGCAGCTAGTCTCATGCGATGAAGATCGGCGCAAAAAACAAAAAAATATCCACAGGTTTCAATCCACGGATTATCCGAACGTGTTGCGATCTTCCTTCGTAGATCTTGGTCCGTAATGCCAATGATCGAAAACGGCTGCATATTTGCCGAGGTAGGTGCCATTTGCGCCGCATCGACGATCGGTTGGATTTGCTCATCTGTTAACGGAATATTTTTAAATTTACGGATAGAGCGATGCTTGTGGATTATTTGAATAACGTCATTCATAAATTCCCCTCCAATTAGATGTTTTCTGTATCTGTACAAAGTTTAGTTTTATACATAGTTTCTATGGAAACCATATTAACAAGAAAATGATTTTTCGTCAAATGGTTTCTATGGAAACCATGATATAATGAAAAGAAAAAAGGTAGGCTTGCCTTATGACAGATATGAATCATGATTTGCTTCAGCTTAAGAACCGTATTGAAAAATCAATGTATCGGATCTTCATCAGCGAAACGGATGAGGATCATGATCGGCTTTGGCTTACGGAGCGTATCACCGAAAACCGGCTGAAAAAGCTGCTTCCCCGCATATCCGTCTCTGGTCTGCACATTTTGGAAGTTATCTATGCACATGATGGTATTAAAGGGATTGATATCGCACGTGAAATGAGCATAACAAAAGGCACCGTCTCCAAAATTACCCGAAGGTTGCTGGAGCAGGGGCTGATTCGGAAGACCCAACTGCCGGACAATCAAAAGGAGATTTATTTCCTGGTCACTCCGCTTGGTGCCGAATTGGCGGAGCTGCATAGGCTCTTTCACCAGGAGAAAGATCAGAAAGCAATGGAACTATTGGCCGGTTTCGACGCGGCATCTTTGGAAATCGTGGCGGATTTTCTGGAGAAGCTGGCCAGTTTGCGGTAGCCTGGGAAGTTCAAAGCTTGCAAGGAGCGTTTGAATAATATGTTTTTGATTAAGAATGATGCCTCTTATAAAGGTAAACCAGTTCAATTCCCTCACCACCACACTGAACCCCCGACCGCTAGGCCGGGGGTTCAGTGTGCAAAGCTATATTTATTTGGCGTTCTTATCGGGTTGATGAATACCGAATGTATTTCCTTCTGTATCGATGTAATACCCTTGCCAAGCCATTCCGGGCAACGCGTATTTGGGTAATGCGAGTTTGCCTCCAAGCTGAAGGATTTTTGCTTCGGTGGAGTCGTAATCTCCTACTCCTATAGTACAGGCATAGCCGTTCATAGGCTGACCGGGTTGGGGGGAAATACCGTGACGTTTCACTAAAGCCCCGTTGATTCCTAATTCATTATCATCGCCCGTCACTGCCCCGAAATAGGGCATTCCGGCATAGTCGCTCCAATCTTCAAACGTCCATCCAAAGACCTCTTCATAAAATTTTTTTGCGCGTTCCATATCATCGACGTGAACCTCGAAGTGAACTAATCTACCCATGATGACCTCCTATGTTTTGGCTTTAATACAGCTTTAATATGGGCTATCCCTACTTTATCTCCTTCTTCATTATTGTAAGTGTTTAGAAGAATTATACAGTTTCATAAAATGCACGATTAGAAAAGTGTTTATACAAGAATCACAGGGACTCTTGGAAGGATGGTCCTCTACGTATCCGATTTATTCAAAAGCTCCTTTATTTCACGGACTTGTTCCTCAGTTATTTGCTGCGATTGATGAATGGCCTGTAGCTGTTCCGCTACTTTTTCCAGCTGAACTTGGGCTTCTTGCTGGATTTTCTCGGTGTTTTTCTGCGTTTTGGAATTATCCATAATGACCAGGATGGTGAGGCCTGCACTAAAGACCGTCAAACCTCTAGCGATTTGGTTTAAATCCAGTTGATTCATGGCAAACAGACAATCGGCAAGCCCTGCGCCTATCAATATGCCACCGATCGTTACAATCCCCGTCGATTTCCACTTTTCCGCGATAATAAGGTGTTTCATCAAGAGATCTCCTTCAGGCTGCGCCTATATAACTTACTGATCACTTTCGGCCGAAATCTGCCTTAATCTCGCCCCAGGCTTCGGTATTCCACTTTAAGACTTTGTTGTTATAAGTGTTTGAACGAAGCCAATTCAGGGCTCGGTCAGCCAGCTCCCAAATCTCCTTCGTAGAAGAATCTCTTACAAGATTAGAGTTGATTTCTTTCTTTTTCAGCCAGCTAAGGGCCGTTCTGGAGTCCGAGTAGACGGTCTTGTTGCTGCCCTTTTCCTTTAAATAGGCTAGTCCGTGAATAATCGCAATGAATTCTCCGAGATTATTGGTGCCTTTCTGAATGGGACCGTGATAAAAGAGAAGCTCGCCCGTTTGTGTATCTACGCCTTTGTATTCAACAATTCCCGGATTTCCACTGCAACCGACATCAACGCTGATACTATCCATATCTATGTCCCCAGTTTGGTTTTTGGCGAGTGCTTCCTGTTTCTGCTGGACGGGCTTCGCGGTGCTTTTTTGACCCCAATGCTTATGCCACCCCTCCTGGAACGCTTGCTCGGCCTCTTTATAAGAATGGTATGACTTATACTTTGCATCGACGTATTGATTCGTCTGCGCCTGACATTCGGCCCACGTATGATATATTCCAGGTCTTCGGCCTGCCCAGACCACATAGAACTTTTGCTTTGACACTTTTCCACCTTCTCAACCTCAAAATTAAAAATAAACGATTTCAGGCTTAGCTTCGACAGAGATCTGCGGATCTCCTTTTATTTTTACCATATGAACAGCCTATATCTATCTACGATACATCAAGACCCAACGAGATAGAAAGCTTATGTTATAATTTAGTTATCATTTTCACTGGCGGGAGGATAAAACTTGAAATGGCTATTTTGAAGAATGACTGGGCGTCTGAACTGGAGAAGGAGTTTTCGAAGCCATACTATTTAAATCTTCGACAATTTCTGAAGGAGGAGTATCGGACGAGAACTATTTTTCCGGATAAATACGATATTTTCAATGCTTTGCACTATACATCATTAGCGGATACGAGGGTGGTCATCTTAGGGCAGGATCCGTATCATGGACCGGGACAGGCTCACGGCTTAAGCTTTTCTGTAAAAGAGGGCGTTAGTGCACCCCCATCCTTGCAAAATATGTTCAAAGAGCTTCGCGATGATCTGGGCTGCTATATTCCTAACAACGGTCATCTGGTGAAATGGACACAGCAAGGGGTACTGCTGCTAAACACGGTGCTTACAGTAAGGGCGCATGAGGCGAATTCTCATAAAAACCAGGGCTGGGAGAGCTTTACGGATAAAGTGATTGAGACTGTTAACCGGAAAGAGGAGCCTGTCGTGTTCCTGTTATGGGGAAGTCATGCTCAGAAGAAAGTGGAGCTTATTACAAACCCGCGGCACAGGATTATTCGTTCGCCGCATCCAAGTCCGTTGTCTGCGCATCGGGGATTTTTTGGCAGCAGGCCATTTTCTCGTACGAATGAATTTCTGCGCGAGGCGGGGCTCCCGGAAATTGATTGGCAAATCCCGAACTTGTAAGAATAGGCCTCTACTAAAAAACCAACAACACTCTGACCGCAAGAGGTCGGAGTGTTGTTTTTGTAGAGCAGAATAGGAGGATGACGTTCTTCGGCTGGCAGACTAACTGCGGGTGTTCTGAATAAGGAATATAACTATCGCGATCACGATTACCCATAATAGCGGTAGATTTGCCATGACATAAGCCCATTTAAAGGAGAGGCGTTTGTAAAATAGCCAGCAAAAATACGACAAAAGGGGACCGAGTGGATAACTCATCATAATTATTGCAAAAGCACCTATGAACCTATTTGCGGGTGAGTTGCCGGGACCATCACCTGAAAAGGCAACAATATGAGCATCATAGGATACAGTAGCAGGGTCAGACTGTAGAAGATGTTTAAAATAAGCAGAATCGTAAATGCTTTTTGATTTTTCAAATAAAAGTCCTCCAGAGGGGATCAATTATACTAGTTCTACATGTTACATTATAGGAAAACTTGAAAAAAGCGACAATAGTGTTTAAGAATCTACACATAAAACCACTAAACCTAACGTTTAGTGGTTTTCTTTCGGGCAGAGATCCGTCCGCAGGTTTGACTTTGTGGGAAGAGGTATGGGGTGATTCGCGATGCGATAACACGATGTCCCCGATCATTGGGGTGGATAGGCAGTCGTCCGCTTAACGCATCTTCTATTTTTCCGTTTTGATATCCGTAGATAAGCTCCGCCTGTCTTCCTTTAAACCATTTATGAGCGGGGGCTACCGTGACATTAAAGTGCTGGGCCAATTCGCTTATGATTTGGTTAAGCCCACTGATCGATTCGACCGCGAGGGGACTGTTCGGAAACGGGTTATACTGCGTACAGCATATGATCCGAGCGTGGCATCCTTTCCGGATATGAGTAAAAATGGCGCCTAGATTACGTCTATAGTTGGTGACAAATGGTTTTATGGCTAGTGGCTTGTTGCTTTTGAGCGAAGACAGGGCCGCATTGGCCAAGTCTACGCCTCCAATCCACACAGATACGACAGAGGCAGGTTGGATGACAGGGCCTCCCCGCCATATCACAGCGTCCAATAGATCGTGGCTATTCCAGCCAGGCTGGGCCAGAACGAACCCGCGAACCTTGCATGAATCCGAATCCATTGCAGATACGGCTAACCTGGGATAAGCCTTAGCCAGTGAAGAGGCATTCTCCCCATAGGTGATGGAATCTCCAAGAGCTGTATAGATCATAAGAATATCATCAACCCCACTCTTAATCATATATACAACAGAATTAGTACATCCTGAAGATATTATATTGCAGCACTGAACAGGTTGTTTGGACTAATCCGAGCTTTTACCATTGTGGTGTTTGGCCCCGGAGCAAATAATGACTCTCTATTAAACAGGAAAAGCGACCAATAAGGTCGCTTAGGTCACCAGCCAGAAGTGATACATATTATTAATGCGAGCAACCATAGCAATGGTAGATTCGCAATGATATAGGCCCATTTCATGGAGATATATTTGTGAAACAACCAGCAAAATACGACAGAAGTGGTCCCAACGGATAACTGATTAATATTGTTGCAAAGGCCATAGTCGGCCCAACTCAAGGTTCTACCGGCGGGACCATCACCGGAGTAGATAACGATGATAAGCATTACAGGATACAATAGCAGGCTTAGACCATAGAGTATGTTTATAGTAAAATTTTAAATGCAGTTGGATTTTTCAATAAAAAGCCCTCCATGTGGAAAAAATTAGGGTATCGACTCTACAAGCTATTATAGGGTCGCTTGGAAAATATGACAATAATTTATGTTATTTTACATGATTTGAAGGCTCACTTGAAATTGATATTAAATCGGTCCTCGTTAAGACTGCTTGGTCCCGGGATCCTGGACTGTGGAGAAGATGCCATGCTGTGTATTGTTCGGGGTATAGATGGGCAGCTGACATTCCGTCAACGGGAACCGCGACCTGATATCCACGGAATGCGGCGGCTACCGCTGTATGAAGAACAGCTCCGTTTGCTGCATACCCCGTGATAATAACGTTCTGAATATGGTGTTTACGTAAAATATCTTCCAAGTTTGTTTCGTAGAATTTATCTACGTTCGATTTTACGATGGGATCTGTAGTGTAGGGACTTAAATGCTGATTAATGTCGGCTATATTCCCTGTACGGGTAAGGCTATAGACAACTGACATGCCTGCCTGACGTGCCTTATTCAGTAAGCTCTTGATTCTGGGAATGGACGCCACGCAGCGATGCTTGTTGCATATCGAATTCTCCATATCCAGGATAAGGAGTGCGGTACTTTTGGGATCAACGTAGATCGACTTTAACTCTGGCGCAGGCGGGGGGATTACGGCATCCCATTCATTGATGATGGTAGGGTCAGCCCGCCAATAGCCGCAAAAGGGACAGCGGTATCTCATAACAATCCTCCTAGATCGGTCTATTCATTAGCCTATGTGACGAGTTTAAAAAGGTGTCTGCAAGGTGAATAATCGGTCCCGGTTCTGCAGCAATTTGGTGCTCGTCAGACAATCAATTTTTTCAATATGATCGGTTTTCCGTTAACCAGCTTGGAGGATGGCCGGATGTTAAAGTATCCGACGGCAACACGCGATTTACAATTGTCTGCCAGACAGAGCAGGGTGATCTGATCATATGGCCTGTTTGGATTAAGCCCGTATCCTATTCATCGTTAAAAGACCACCATAAAGGTGGTCTTTTTGCGTTTTAACAGGTCACTTTCTTGTAATTTTGAGCAGAAAATTGCTGTGTTTTGGGAAAATAAATCAGCAAAATGAAGTGTTTTTTGGTTTGTTATGTTACTTAATATATGTTAAACTTCAATTATGTAACATTATTTCGGAGGGATACTCGGTGCAATATGTAAATCCGATTCGAGACGTTGAGACGATTCAAGCGATGAAACTGGAGCTGAGGAAGAGTTCAATAAGAGACCTGTTGCTGTTTGTATTAGGAATAAATACAGGGATTAACCTTTTTGATTTATTGCACCTTACTGTACAGGATGTCTGGGATGGCCAAAGTGCTAAGCAGTACCTTTATGTTAAGGATGAGAAGACTGGGGAAGAAAAGGCCTATTACCTGAACAGCAAAATTGCGGAGATTTTAGTGGAGTATCTGTCCAGTATGGATTGGAAGGCAGCGGATTACCTGTTCAAGTCGAAGAAGGATTCCCAGCCTATTACTCGCCAGCAGGTTTACCGTATTATTAATCACGTAGCCAGGGAGGTAGGGATTTCAGAGAAGATCGGGGCGCATACACTGAGGAAGACATTTGGTTATCATGCGTACCATAAGGGCATTGCCATTTCCATCATCAAGTCGATTTTGAATCATCACTCTACAGCAGAAACCTTGAAGTATTTAGGGGTCGATCGCAGCGAAAATCAGCCTATCAAAGTAGATGTGAATTTATAAGGGTCCGTCTTGCGGCATAATAAAAGCTCCCCACATGCAATGATGCGGAGAGCTTGAATACATTTCCTTTTTTATTCCTCTACATGGTCTAGATTCAACGCTGGCGGGATATCCACATTTTTCAATTCGGTAACCGTTCCATCGGTAACCAGAACTTGCAGAGTTTCAGCGTCTTTCATAAAGCGGAATATCCCATTATCGAAGTCAGTATCAACTTCTTTGAAGAAGATGCCTTCATATACGGTATCTTTGTCATGATTGAAGCTAAGCTGAAATTTATCTTCATCCTTCATCAGATAAGCACGTACACCCTTTTCATAAATCCCTTCTTCATCCCGGATATAGCGGGCAACAGAAATAATGTGCAAATCAACAAATGGGATATCACGGACTAAGGAATTGATAATCGATCCCTTCGTGATTTGCTCCCAACGACTATGGGCCGTCTGGCCGAGAACGATCTGTGTAATGTTGTGATCTCTGGCTACTTCTGCAATGACTTTGGAAATAGGGCGGCTTTCATTATCCTTGATAATAAATTGTGCGGATTCATGAGAATTGGCGAACTTCTTCCATTGTTCAATATAAAATACCTTCTCGGCATCGAGTTCATCGAACGGCTTGGGATCAATTGTGAGTATATAGAGTGGGGCCTGTAGCATGTTGGCGATCTTACAACCGCGCTTGATTAGCCGCTCTCCATTTGGTCCATAATAAACGCAGACAAGGATACTTTCGTTATACAAATTATTCATTTTTGACCTTTTCACCTCAAGTTTAATAGTAAGGCTCCTTTAAACTATGTAAGACTATAATTGATGTTAACCAAAGAGTCAAACCCTAATTAAGACAATAAGATTGATAAAACTCATTAGTGGGGAGGAGTACTTTGATTACGTTCTATAGCTTTGTTTTTCTTCCGTTTATTTTCGCGTTGCTTGTCCCCTTCTTGTATAAGTATTTGAATCGTCAAGTACACACAGGGTGGTTTGTATTATTAGTACCCTTAACCATCTTTATCTACCTGCTGAAATATATACCTGGCGTAGCATCCGGGACAACATTTGAATATACCTTGACCTGGATTCCGAGCTTCGGAATTAGTATTACGTCCTATATTGACGGCCTCGGATTGCTATTCGCTCTACTTATTACGGGCGTCGGGACCTTAGTTATCATTTATTCTATCTTCTATATGTCTAAGGTTCGGGAGGCTCTCCATAACTTCTATGTATACCTGCTCTTATTCATGGGCGCAATGCTGGGGCTCGTATTCTCGGATCATTTATTGGTTCTGTATGGATTCTGGGAGTTGACCAGCGTCTCCTCTTTCTTGCTTATCGCCTATTGGTATGAGCGGAAGGGTTCGCGTCAGGGCGCATTGAGAGCGCTATTGATTACTGTATTGGGCGGCTTCGGTATGTTGGCCGGGTTTATTATGCTCATCATGATGGGGGATACCTACAGTATTCGGGAACTCATTGCGAATATGGATGTCATCCAAGGGCATACCCTGTTCATTCCTGCGCTGCTTTGCATTTTATTAGGAGCTTTTACGAAGTCAGCTCAGTTTCCATTCGGAATATGGTTGCCGGGCGCGATGGAAGCGCCAACCCCTGTGAGCAGTTATCTCCATTCTGCGACGATGGTCAAAGCGGGCATTTATTTAGTCGCGAGAATGACTCCGATTTTTGGCGGCAGCGCGGTGTGGTTCTGGCTTGTAGCTGGAATTGGACTTGTTACGCTTCTCTATGGCTCATTAACTGCGCTTAGACAGACGGATTTGAAGGCGTTACTGGCCTATTCTACTATTAGCCAATTAGGGCTGATCATGTGTTTATTGGGTATCGGTTCTTTAGCGGTCTATTTTGGACCTGGCGAGACTGGAACGGTGTTCATGGTGGCTACATTTGCTGCCTTATTCCATTTGTTCAATCACTCTACCTTTAAAGGCAGCTTGTTTATGGTTGTCGGAATTATTGACCATGAGACGGGCCGTCGGGATATTCGCTATTTAGGCGGTCTTATGCAAGTGATGCCGATCACGTTCACGATCGCCTTGGTCGGTGGCTTGTCTATGGCAGGTTTACCGCCATTTAACGGATTTTTGAGTAAGGAAATGTTCTTTGCCGCGGTGAATGACGTATCCCAAGCCGGCATTTTCGGGTTGGGCAAGATAGGGTTGTTGTTCCCGATCATTGCTTGGGTAGCCAGCATATTTACGTTTGTCTACTGCATGATTTTCATTTTCAAAACCTTTGGCGGGGTGTATCGTCCCGAAAAGCTGACGCGCCAAGTGCATGAGGCTCCTCTGGGGATGTTGATCTCTCCAATTGTATTAGGTTTGTTCGTCATAATCATCTTCTTCTTCCCGAATGTGTTGGGGAAATACATTCTTACCCCAGCATTAACTTCGATTTTACCCGGCATCCCAATTTCTTCCTATGATGTAAAAATAAGCGCCTGGCATGGACTAAATTTAGAGCTCATCATGACGATCGGGGTGGTGGTTATCGGTCTGCTCCTCTTTAAAACAGCGAAGCGGTGGATCCAGATCATGCGGAACTATCCGCAGGGACTAACGCTTAATCATTTTTACAATGTGGGCTTATCAGGAACCGAGAGGCTGTCGGCTTCCCTGACCAATCGATATATGACAGGATCGCTGAGACATTATTTAATCTACATCTTCTCGTTCTTCGTAATTTTGCTGCTGGGATCGCTACTGCTGTTCCATGGCATCCAGTTTGATTTCTCCAATGACGCAGCGATTAGCATTTATGAGGCCGGGCTCGTAGTCGCTATGATTATTGCCTCATTAACCGTATTGCTAGCGGGCAATCGAATATTGGCGATTGTTGCCTTGGGCGCGTTAGGATATATGGTTTCTATGTTCTTTGTGATCTTCCGGGCACCGGATCTGGCATTGACACAAATGGTTGTTGAGACGGTAACAACGGTACTGTTCTTGTTGTGCTTCTACCATCTGCCGAAGATGACGAAGAGGATCGAACGTATTCCTTTTAAACTGACGAACCTGATTATATCCATCGCTGTAGGATTAACAGTAACTATACTGGCTTTGTCCGCGAATGGACATAAGCTGTTTGAACCGATTACCTCATTTTTTGAAAATGCGTATGAGCTGGCAGGGGCCAAAAATATCGTTAATGCGATACTAGTCGATTTCCGCGGCTTTGATACGATGCTGGAGATATCCGTTCTAACGATTGCTGGTTTGGGGGTATACATCCTGGTGCATCAGCGCTCTAAAAGGAGGGAACAACGTGAAACCGAATAATGTGATATTGAGAAGTGTCACCCGAGTCGCCGTAGTCATTATTCTAACCTTCTCATTTTACTTGTTTATGAACGGTCACCATAATCCCGGAGGCGGATTTATTGGCGGGCTGAGTACCGCAGCGGCGATTGTCCTCATGTATCTTTCCTTTGGAGTCGAGAAGGTCAGGGAGAATATACGAATGGATTTCAAGAAGCTTGCCGCCATCGGCGTGCTTATCGCTATTGGAACGGGAACGGTAAGTGTACTGTTCGGCAAGCCGTTCCTGACCCAGACCTTCGGTCATGTTGATTTGCCCATTTTTGGCGATACTGAGCTTGCTTCTGCTTTAATCTTTGATACCGGGGTTGCCCTAGCTGTGATAGGGACCGCAGTCAACATTATTCTAAGCATAAGTGAGGACCGCTAATATGGAGACGCTTATTGTCATACTTGTCGGTATTTTAGTATCCATTGGAACCTATTTGATTCTGTCGAGGCAGTTGCTGCGAATTGTGCTTGGCGCATCTATTCTAAGTCATGCCGTAAATTTACTGATTATCACTTCAGGGGGCCTGAAGACGGGGAGCGCGCCGCTTCTTGGAGAGAAGGTGGCCACCTATACGGATGCGATCCCGCAAGCATTGATTCTAACAGCCATCGTTATCAATTTCGCTGTGACAGCGGTAGTACTAGTTTTGTGTTATCGTACCTATCAAAACTTCGGGACGGATGACATGGAGCAATTAAGGGGAAATGAGCATGAATAATTTATTGATTACTCCCGTCGTCATTCCTCTGTTTATAGGAATGGTGCTGATCCTTTTCCAGAGAAATATTAAGCTTCAGCGGGTGCTTAGCCTGATTGCTTTATTGGTGACAAGTGTAATATCCGTTTTGTTAATGAACCAGATTAGAGATGACGGTATTCAAACCTTGCAGTTAGGCGGCTGGGAAGCGCCGTTTGGCATCAGCTTTGTTGGCGATATGTTCAGCGCGTTGCTGCTGCTGGCAACCTCGGTGGTCTCGATATGCTGTCTGATCTATGCCTTCTCATCGATAGGCCGCAAGCAAGAGAAGCTGTATTTCTATCCGTTGTTTTTGTTCCTGGTTACTGGTGTTAACGGCTCGTTCTTAACGGGAGACTTATTTAACTTATATGTCTTTTTTGAAGTATTCCTGGTTGCCTCTTATGTGTTAATTACGATGGGGGGAGAGAAGAGACAGCTTGGGGAGTCGCTTAAATATATTTTTACAAATATTATTTCATCGGCCTTCTTTCTAATAGGTATTGCTTATTTATACTCCATCACAGGTACGCTCAATCTCGCCCATTTGTCGATTCGGATTGCTGAGGTCGGCCAGGACGGGTTAATTACAACCGTTGCCTTTCTATTTTTGATTGTATTTGCCCTAAAAGCGGGACTGCTGCTGTATTACTGGCTGCCGGGGTCCTACAGCGTGCCGCCAACGGCCATCGCCAGCATCTTTGCCGCGCTGCTCACCAAGGTGGGGATCTACGCTATTTTCAGAATGTTCACGCTGATCTTCTACCACGAGCCTCAGATCACCCATCTCCTTATAGGAATATTGGCTGCGATTACGATGGTCTTAGGCGGGCTCGGAGCGATAGGTTATTGGGATTTGCGAAAAATATTAACGTTTAATGTGGTCATCAGTGTCGGGTTTATTATGGCTGGACTCGTCGCATTAACCCCGGCCGGCATCACGGGCTCCATCTATTATTTGATCCACGACATGTTGATTAAGGCGCTTGTATTTCTGATCGGGGGGACCCTTATCCATCTGACGGGAACGAGTAATCTGAAGGATATCAGCGGCTTGATTCGCCTTCATCCGCAGTTGGGTTGGATGTTCTTCATTGCCGCTTTATCCATGGTAGGGATACCGCCGTTAAGTGGGTTTCTCGGTAAAGTGTTTATCACGCAGGGGACTTTTGAGGCCGGTTATTTCTGGCTTGGCGGAATCGGTCTGCTGGCAAGCTTGTTCATTCTGTACTCCATGATCAAAATCTTTATGAATGCATTCTGGGGGGAGACGATCCTGAGTGCGGAGGAAGAGAAGGGAACCACAAAGGGTTTGCTGCTTCCAATTGCTCTATTGACCATCGCCAGTCTTACCCTGGGAATTGGCGCTGAAGGCCTTGCCGGATATGTGGCCCAAGCCGCAGAAGAATTGCTTGATCCGAGTCTGTATATTCATGCAGTGTTTGACTAAAGGGGGGAGATCACTTTGCCCGTTCAGGTTCTACTCAATATATTTATAGCCTACTTATGGATGTTTCTTCAGGACAGCACGAGCATCATTAACTTTATCAGCGGCTATTTTGTTGGTTTACTGGTTCTGTTCTTTATGCGTCGCTTCTTTCAAAAGCCATTTTATCCCTTCACACTGGCTGCGGTTGGCAAGCTGCTGATCATATTTATTCACGAGCTGGCTACTTCCTCGTTGATGGTTATGAAGCATGTACTCCGTCCTAAGCTCGATGTCAAACCGGGAATTTTCAAAGTGGAGACGGATTTGGAGGGGGATTTGGAAATTACGCTCCTGTCCTTATTGATCTGCTTAACACCAGGTTCAGTCGTTATGGAGATCACCCCAGATGAGAAAGTGTTGTACGTGCATGGTCTGAATATGCCTGAGTCCAAGGATTCGGTGTTAAAGTCAAAATTAGTGTTTGAAAAAGCGATAAAGGATGTGACGAGAAAATGATCTTTGAAATCATATTAACGATCGCTTTATGTCTGTTAATGCTGGCGATTATGGCTAATTTATATCGGGTTATCAAGGGACCATCCAGTGCGGATCGGGTTCAAGCCCTCGATTCGATCGGCATTAATCTGATCGCTAGTATTGCTGTGTTCTCTGTGTTATTGCACACCCATGCCTTCTTTGATCTGATTTTATTGATCGGCATCCTGTCGTTTATAGGAACGGTGGCCTTTGCCAGGTTCATTGAAAGAGGTGTTGTCATTGAGCGGAAGCAGTGAAGTCGTCGGTGCGGTTTTTATCCTGATCGGGGCCATTATTAGCTTGATCAGCGCTATCGGTAATGTTCGACTGCCGGATGTGTATACGAGATCTCATGCTGCATCTAAAAGTTCTACGCTTGGCGTGCTATGTACGTTGGTTGGAACCTTGCTGTACTTCTTGATTTCCGACGGTTATTTCAGCATCCGCCTCATCTTGGGCATCTTCTTTGTATTTCTGACAGCTCCGGTAGCGGCTCACGTGATCTGCCGGGCAGCCTATCGTCATCAAGTGCCATTGGCAGAGGAGAGCGCTCAGGATGAATTGAAGGACTATTATATGGAGAATGAGAATCCGGACACAGAGACTAAGTTGAACCTGATCCACGAAGAGGCCAGAATGTAAGGTTATCAAAAACCACTAAACCTAACGTTTAGTGGTTTTTTTGATGATAGAGGTGCGGCCGCCGGGCAGATATCCAATGATTAAGTGCAAAAGGATATTGTGGCCGGGGTTTTGCCATTTTAATGATTGATTATATGCCATATTCTCTTGCTAATTCGGTCTGTGGGACTCTCCAGAGCTCAATCCACTTCTTGATCGCGGTAATCATAATAATTAACCCTAATATCAACATGACGATGGAAAGAATGCCATTTAACAAGCTATAACTATTGGAAGCTGGGTTCAGATACACATGTTTCACCATCCAGTAGCCTGCGGCGTTGACAGTTACGTATAGATAGGCTAGCGGTACCAAGCATGTGAGCACATACCAGCGTTTATCTGCAATCTTCAGAACAATTGTCGCGCCAACAATTAATCCAATGGATGCCATCAATTGGTTGGAAACTCCGAATAATGCCCAGATCGAGCTGATGTCCCCCGAATAGAGAAGATAGCCCCAGACGAAACACGCCAACCCACTTGCGAAAATGTTGCCAGGCAGCCAATCCGTTCTTTTTAATGGTTTATAGAGATCTCCGAAGAAATCCTGAATCAAATAGCGTGCTACACGAGTACCAGAGTCGATTGCCGTAAGAATAAAGACCGCTTCAAACAGAATGACAAATTGGTAGAAGTAAGAAGCTAAGTTTGCAAACCATGGAAGTTTAGTGAAGATATAAGTCATACCCACAGCCAGCGTGACCGCTCCACCCGTACGTCCTTCCAGATCCATGCCAACCTCTGCGGCTAAATCTTTCAGATGAACGGTATCCATTCCGAGGGCGGCGAATGCTTCAGGTGAGGAGTTAATTGCAAAGTAATCTCCCGGCTGAAGGGAAACAGCAGCGATCAAAGCCATAATGGCTACCAGACATTCAACAAGCATAGCACCGAAGGCCACGGGCTTAATATCCTTCCAGCGATTGATCATTTTAGGTGTAGTGCCTGATCCTACGAATGCGTGAAATCCTGAAATGGCGCCACAAGCAATGGTAATGGAAATGAATGGCCAAACGGGACCTGCGACGATGGGACCTCCACCATGACATAATCAAGATAAAGCCGACGATGGTTGCTCCCTTTAAATGGCCTGTAATCCGGTGGTAGACCCCTACGCCCATAGCAATCGGGATGGTAATGCCCACGGAGAAAACACCCCAAGGATTGTGCTCCAGGGCATGAAGTACTACCATAGAAAGTCCGGCCATGGTGATCGTGATGATAAATAACATGGCAAGTCCTGTACAAAAAGCCGCAACGGGACCCAACTCCTCTTTGGCAACTTCAGAGAGGGATTGTCCATTTTTTCTCATGGAAGCAAATAAGACAACGGCATCATGTACGGCTCCGCCGATAACAGCCCCAATAAGCAACCAGAGGAGTCCAGGCAAGCAACCGAACTGCGCGGCCAAGATAGGACCTACTAATGGACCTGCGGCAGCGATGGCTGCAAAGTGGTGACCAAAGGTGACCCATTTATTGGTGGGCACATAATCTTTGCCATCCTCCAGTTCATGGGCGGGTGTGTCCTTTGCGGCATCCATCTCCTCAAGCTTCAATATTTTTGCTGCCACAAATGTACCGTATAGACGGTAAGCAATTAACAAGATACATATGGAACCGACTACTATTGTAACCGCATTCATATTATGATCCCCCCATCGGATGAAAATAATGAGAATTTGAGATAATCATACCTGATGAAAACTGAAATTTATGATTTTCATCTTAGAACACCGAAAAGAGGGGATGGATTACAAAAAGGGAACGACGAAATACAAAAGCGCTTACATCGTGAGAAATAGTGAGACGAATAGCTTTTTAATCTAAAAACCGAATAAATTTTTTAAATCTTTTACGTAAGTACGACTCACAGGTATACTGGACCCTTCCTTCATGATCAGATTGTAGGTTGAATTGAACCAAGGCTGGATTTCAGTAATGTGATCGATATTGACGATGAATCCGCGATGAACCCTAATAAATTGGTCGGAATTGAGTTTCTTCTCTAGCATAGTGAGCGAATCACAAACCTTGTACTCACGTTCCAATGTTTTAATTGCGCATTTGCCTTCACACGAGCCTACGTAAGAGATCTTTTGATAATCGATTAAGACGATTCGTTCCTCAATAAGGACAGCTATCTTGCCAAATTGGGTGGACGGTGGAGTTATCTGATGAATTTCCTCCGGAACTCTGTGTATTTTATTTACTTTCTCCAACGTTTGTTGGATTCGCTTTTCATTAAATGGTTTTAAGATATAATCAATCGCATTTAATTCGAATGACTTTAGGGCGTATTCATCATAGGCTGTAGCAAATACAATAACAGGAGTCGGATTCAAGGTTAGCAATTGCTTGGCTAACTCAAGCCCGTTATCTTCTGCGAGCTCGATGTCCAAAAATACAACATCTGGCCTCAAAGCTGGAATTTGGTCGAGTGCGTCTTCTTTACAATCCGCTTCACCGACGATCTCTACCTGTTTACTCCGAAGCAAAAGATATTTTAGCTCATCTCTGGCAAGCGGTTCATCATCTACGATAAATGCTCTCAGCATGACTCATTCTCTCCTTTATGTGTGTGTTTAAAAAGTCGGATTTTCAGCACTGAGAAGGCTGGATAAAGCTAGGTCATGAGGAGCGAATGACGCAGCTTGTAAGTGAGCCCGGAAGGGCCGGCTGGGTTCAGATTCGATGTCAAATACGCTTCCCAAATAGCTTCGTGATCAATCAAAAGGGTGACTTTTTAAACAACCTCTGTATGATCAAGAGGGATAGACATGGTGACTATAGTTCCCTTGCCAACTTCACTCTGGATCCTTAATGAAGCTCGTCCATTATAAATGCCTTCTAAGCGTTCAGTAATATTAAAAATTGCCGTTCCAGTTCCTTTTTGGGAATCAACTGTTTGCTCACCCAGTACACGCATTTTGTCGCTATTAATGCCTGTCCCGTTATCCTCAACTACTATATTCATAGATTCCTTTGCGGCATCAATGCTGATGGTCATTTTTCTGTTCTCTTTTATATTTGTAAAGGCATGGTGAATGGCGTTCTCCACAAGGGGTTGTAAGGAAAATGGAGGCAGAAGGACTTTCTCTAGGCCTGGCCTGATATTCCACACAATTTGGTACTTATTCGGAAAGCGAGCTTGCTCTAGTGACAAATAGGCCTCAACATGTTCAATTTCTTTGTCCAGGGGAATGAGCAATTGCCGTGCCCCTTGCAAATTACTACGATAGAAATTACTTAGATCAATGAGCAGTTCTCGCGCTCTTTCGACATCAGTACGGCATAATGCAGAAATGGTATTAATCGCATTAAAGAAGAAATGAGGATGTATTTGCGCTTGTAAAGCTCTGATTTCCGCGTCCTTCAGCAGCTTCGATTGCTGCTCAGCTTGAGCTAATTCTAGCTGGGTGGAGAATAGATTGGCTAATCCTTCAGCTAATTCTTGCTGAACTTCTGTTAATTTGTCCGGCCGTGTGAAATACATTTTAAGTGATCCGACCGTTGTCCCATGGACTTTTAAAGGAATCACAATAGCGGCCTGCAATGGGCAGTCAGCTTGAAAGCAATGAATATCTTTTTTTGATCTCGCTACATGAATCACACCTTGTTCAAGCACTTTTTTAGTTAATTTAGTGGCCAGTCCCTCAAGAGGTGCATGATGATCGGAAGCAACACCAACATGTGACAGTGGCTTGTTATCGTCAGTAATAGCTACAGCATCCGCATCCGTTCCCAAGAGTATAATTTTGGAGATCTCCTTACACGAATCCGGGTTCAAGCCCTGCCGAAAAAAAGGAAGCGTTTGCTCTGCGATTTGAAAGGTTCGATTGGTTTGGAATGCGCGGGTCCTTTCTTTATCATTCAGCACTGACTGAATGATAAAGACAAATAGCAAAGTCCCAAAGCCGTTCCCAATAATCATGGGCAGTCCGATTAGCTGGACAAGCTCCCAGGCATTTGCGAATGGTCTGGCCATGATCAAAATAATTATCATCTGGACCGCTTCTAATGTCATTCCTAGCCATTTTCCTATATATCCGGCCGTAGCGCCTGCCAAAACAGTTGATAGGGCGCAGGCTGCAGCGGTAAAACCTCCAAGTGAATAACGGTGTAAACCGGCAATCAGTCCACTTCCTATTCCAACTGCAGGCCCTCCCAGCAAGCCTCCAATGAAAACGCCCATGACTCTGGTGTTGGCAATTGCATTCTCGGAACCAATAGAAGCTAGCCAATGCCAATTATGGTGGGCAATTGTACTGTGGTGAATTTCAATCCCCGTATAGTTGCTAATAATTCCAAATGTCCCGAACAGGATAGTGAGTTTCAGTTTCTCACTTGTTTTGTGTTCACCTTGTACAATTTGACGGAATGATTTCATTTGAGAGAGTAAAAAGGCTGCAGTCACAATAATACCTATTTTTTCGATCATGAAAGGCAGCAGCTGTAACATAAAGTCACCATCCGTTCTGTTTTATTCTCTACAATCCATTTGTATCCTATAACAAGACATAAGGATTTGTCGACTCCGTCTTGATAGACGTTATTTAAATAGTCCAGTCGCGCGTATACGCCCGGGGCGGGGGACATATAAAATAATTTGTGATATGCTCATGTGAGCAATTGGGAAAGAAATAATTTTACAAGGTGTATTGTTAAGGAGAATGGGAGAGAGAAAACTTGTTTTCATATAAAATCGGGGGTCCTAAAGACAGAAAAATTTTGTTTGGGCTAATGGCATTTGTGTTAGTACTATCCGTATCGATTGTGCTGTATTATGGCGATTATTTCTTTCTGGGAGATCCGAATGCTCCCAATAATGATGATGTGAAATATATTCAGACGGCAAAAATTTTGCTGAACGAAGGGACGCTTGCCTACAATACCGGAACAGAACCTACTTCATTTATTATGCCGGGCTTTCCGCTGATCCTGGCGGGATTTCTGGCGGTCTTTGGGCAGGATGGAGGAGGGATAGTGGCCTTTCGACTATTTCAGTGCTTGCTTCAAGCGGGTTCTCTCTATTTTATCTTCATTATTGCACGTTATATATTTAATTCGCGGACTGCCTTAATAGCCTGCGTAATAAGCGCCTTATATCCTCCAGACTACTTCTCATCGGGCGTCATTCTGTCGGAGACGATATTCCGGATCATTGTGCTGCTGTTAGTCTGCGCGCTTATCTCCGCCGTACAGTCCAAACGATGGGAATGCTATGTACTGATCGGCGTGCTTACTGCCGTCGCGGCTTATTTTAAGCCCCAGGCTTCTTTGTTCCCTGCCGTTCTACTTATTTTATGGTGGAGAGAGAAGTATACATGGAAGGAAATGCTGCGTTTCACCTGTATGATCGGCATGGTGTATATTGTTCTGCTGTCTCCATGGTGGGTTCGCAACATAATTACATTGGGTCACTTTATTCTTTTTACGGAATCGGGGGGCAGCCCATTTTTACTGGGAACTCAGATTTTTCATCTTATGCCGCCTGACGGGTTCTTTGAGGCTTATCCGCAATATCATCCGGAGACGCTCTTTCAAGGCCACGATGCAACTGCAGCAGCCAAAGGAATCGACATATTGAAATACGGCTTTACCCATGCTCCGCTACTGTATCTGTTATGGTATACGCTGGGTAAATTTATCGGATTATATTTCGAAGCCTATTACTGGCTGCCGATCTTGGGTCTGGATCTGGTGACTGCGCATGTGATTCAAGCGCTGCTGATCGGGCTAAGCATTGCCGGCATGGTGATGTCGCGAAGATCGGAGGAACGGAAGCGTCGTTTGCCTGTTTTGTTGACGATCTTGTATTTTACAGGAATTTATGTTCCGTTTATTGCCTTTTCGAGATATGGTTACCCGACGGTGGTGCTCCTGCTGATGTATTCAGCGTTGGCCGTCCAGCAAATCATCTATAAGATCAAGTTGAGCAGGCAGAAGAAACAGATGACACCACGTCAAATGGAAGGTTAATGAGGTGCGATGCTAGAAATCCTCGTTAACCTTTGTGAAAGTATATTTCCCACGTTTCGCAGCTCCTGACTAAGAAGTCAGGGGCTTTTGTGTTTGCTCCGGCGGCTGGCCAATGGACGTCATAGTTCTGTATGCCCGACTCCTTAGATTCTGAATCTCTATGCCTGGTTGTATTGTCTTAGGAAGTTCGGAGGGGAGAGGAAGATTAGCTGCCTTATTTTCGGGACAGGTAAATAAATGTATATACAAGGTCATGATTAATCTATTTGAATTCAGAGCCAAGTTTCATACTGTTACAGTAGGTCGTTGCTTATGGTGCTCGATCACGTGATAAAATCACGGAAAGGAGGAGGGAGCATCGAATTCAGCTTGTAAAGTATAGCTTGCTTGAAGAAAGTTAATCTGGTTTCTTGATCGATGCAAAGGATAGGGAGTAAAAGAAAGGGGCTAGCATGTATGAGAAGTAAACGATGGTTATCAATGGTCATAATTGCAGTCATGCTATTCACGCTTATTCCGGCTGCGTATGCGGCAGAGGCAACATCGTCACAGGACAGCAAGCAGGTTGTTGCCGGTCAGGACGCGCGTGGCGACCTGAATTTAGAACCGGTTGCTCAGCCTGATGGTCAGGTGCCGGCAGAACAGAGGGACGAGGGTGGCTTGGGATCAGTTCCGGCAGCCTTACCTGGAGAAGGGGCCATTGATCCGACTAACGAAGCCGCTCAAGGCACGGATCAGGTTGTTCCACCTGCTGAGCAGGCCCTGGGTGCAGAGCCGCAAAACGTAACCTCAGCGGTATATGATCAGCCATATAATTTGGCTCTTGGTCTCACTTATGAATGGTCAGAAGCGCCGGAGGCGGCATATTCGGATGATGGCGGCAAACTGACGGATGGCAAATACGGAGAGCTGGACATATCCGATCCAGCCTGGGTAGGACATCTCAAGAAGAAGACGCGTGAAGTCGTATTTGATCTCGGTGACCCGAAGTCGATCACGAAGATTAAGGCGAACTTCCTGCAGGACTGGCCAAATAATAATGTGCTTATGCCGCTGACAGTCTCGATGTATGTCTCCGATGATAAGCAGAATTGGGGACTGCTCTCGCATTATGCCACTCAGACGCTCTGGAGAGACGGACAATACAAGGAGAACTATGAGTGGGATGGAAGCAAGGATGGCATCAAGAGCATAGGTCCTGATGCGAAAATCGCTTATGCCCGTTACGTAAAGGTTATGTTCTCGATGCATACCAAGGCGATGAGCTTCGTGGATGAGATTGAAATTTGGGGTAGCGACGGACAGGTGCAAGGTGCGGTAACCGTTCCAACGCAGCAGCCAGCATTCCTTACTCCAGGCGAGGCGACGGCCGGGATTAAGCATCTTGGATTGCTCTATAACGGGCATTACAGCAATGATCTGGGAACCTGGAAGAAGGAGCGGATCATTCCGAATATCAGCTACGTGGATAAGGCCGGGGAGCCAACCGATTGGCTCTTTGACGGTGTTCTGTATTTGGGGACCTTCTCGGATCTGGGCCGCGGGTTTGGTGCCGGATCAGGTAATCCGTCGCTGAAAGAGGATTGGGAATGGTATTTGAATAAGACATTTGCTCCCGAAGGAGACATGGACCAGCTTAATGAAGCGACCAAGGAAGTGGGCGCCAAGCTGAATCAGCCGAATCAGAAAGAGAAGGTTGTGCTGATGATCCCTTATCCGGATGAGGGAGTAACCAGTTTCGGCGATGTGGATGGCGATAATATATCCGAAAATTTTAAAGCGCTTACAGACCGGGTAAAGGCGGTTCAATGGTACCTGGATGAAGTGAAGCAAAGATGGGAAGCGGCGGATTACTCCCATCTTGAGCTTGTCGGGATGTACTGGCTGGAAGAGCAGATTGGCACCGATCACAATGGACCGGAGTTGATCCGCTTGGTTAGCGACCAGGTCCATACGATGACGGTTTCCGGCCGCAGCAATATGAAATTTTTCTGGATTCCTCATTTCCTGGCTTATAAGAGCTTCATGTGGAAGGATGTCGGGTTTGATGCTGTAGCCTTCCAGCCGAACTATTTCTTTGAACCGATGGATTATGATCGTCTGGAGGACGCGGCGAATATTGCGAAGCGGTACGGGATGACCAATGAATTCGAATTCGATGACCGGATGCTGACCGACGGGGTCTTCCGCGAACGATATATCGATTACTTGAACAGCGGTGTTGAGACCGGCCTGATGAGGGGTGGCTTCAATGCATACTATCAAGGAAATAACGCTGTATATAACAGTGCGAAGAGTCCGGATCCGAGCAACAGGGTTCTATATGATTGGCTGTATCAATATGTACAAGGGACGTATCAGATGAATAATGCGGTGCCTCCCGAAGTAGATGTACTGATGAATGGCGAGCCATTCCAAAGCGGTGTTGTGCTGCCGGAGACAGAGTCGGTTCAGTTCACCTGGAAGCTGAGAGAGGATGACGGACTGACCAAGGTGAATGCGCTGTTTGATGGAAAGGCATATGAGTCGGGAACAGTCATCCCTCTGGCTGGCAAGCTGGGAAAACATGAATTACTCATTACGGTAACCTCCGGCAAATCGGTTAAAATCTCATATATAGTGGAGGCGTCCACGAATGCAGAGGGAATCCGGGCATACGTTGACCGCTTTGCAGAAGAACAGAAAATTACAGATGCAGCAGCGGTGCATTCCTTGATTAACTACTTGGAAATGATGAAGCGCTATGAAGGAAAGGACGCGGCACAAGCTGCCAAGTATCTTAAAGGCTTTAACGTTAAGCTGGATCAATTTACGAAGGCCGGAATGGTAAAGACGGAGGCCTGCAACACACTGAAGGAGATCGTATATTATCTCACAGGCAACTTGGCACAGGATAAAGCCGTTGAAGCCTCTTCAACGGAGGGGGGCAATCCTAATTATGTACCGGCAAAGGCCGTCGACGGGTTTCCTGCCTCAAGATGGGCGAGTGACTATGTAGACAATACCTGGTTCCAAGTTGATCTGGGCGCAGCGCAAGAGTTCAATACGATCCGCATCGATTGGGAATATGCCCGGGCTAAGACCTACAAGCTGCTTGTATCCGACGATAAAAAGACCTGGACTAATGTTATGGCTAATGACGGAGTTATTACAGCGCAGGATGGCAAAGAAACGGTGCAATTCTCCCCGGTAACCGCGAGATATATCAAATTCCAAGGGGTTGATCGGAACACGGATTATGGTTATTCCTTCTACGAGTTTGGAGTATATAACCTCTCCGGCGACGTTGAGGTGCAGGCTATTGACGGCTTGCAAGCTACCGTGGACACGGCAGCAAGGAAAGTCATGATTGACGGATTGCTAATGAATGGCGAAGCCCAAGCCGCAGTAAGCTTGAAGGTGTTGGATCCTCAAGGCAAGGTTGATTATGAAGAGCAGAAGGCAAGCACCGCAGAGGGGAAAGTCCAATTCGCATTTACGCTGAAGGGTCAATTGGAAGGAACCTATGAGGCATACGTATCGACAGACGGTATGGTGACGCCCGCTAAGGTGAGCTTTGACTACAAGAAGGCAGACCCAGGCAATGGCAACGGGAATGAAGGCCATGGCAATAACGGTAATAATGGTAGTGGGGGAAGCGGCGGCGGTTCCTCTGTTCCAACTTCGCCTTCTGCTTCAACGTCTGTTGAACTGAGGCCACAAGCCGATGGCTCGGTTTTGGGCGAGGTAAGTACAAAGCTGGATTCCGATGGGAAAACAGCCGTGGGGATGGTGAGCGAACAGGATCTGCAGAAAGCGATGGCTGAAGCCAAGGCGGATGCGGATGGCAAGCTGAATATCACGCTTAAGATGGACAGCATTAGTGATGCAGCGAATTATGCGCTGGATCTTCCGGCCTTATTCCTCTCCGAGTATCCGAATCTGTCGATCAAGATGAACACGCCAAAAGCGTCAATTGTTCTATCCGGGCAGATGTTCGACAAATCTGCTGATCTGGGCAAGCAAATACGCTGGATCATTGGTACAGGGGATGTTCAAGCCCTGAGCAAATCCGCACAGGCCCAAATCGGCAGCAGACCGCTCATTCGGCTGGAAGTGAAGATCGATGGCAAGAGCATAGCTTGGAAGAATGAGGAGGCACCAGTTACTATGGCAATTCCGTATGTTAGAGCTAATACGGAGGCCGCTTCCAGCCTGGGCATTCTAGCGATCAATAACCAGGATGCGGCTAATATCATTCCAGGAGCATCGTACTCCGATGTGAGCCAGGAAATCAGCTTCCAGGTCGGTCAGATCGGAACGTATGGAGTATTTGCTGAGCGGTCTGCTGTGCAGTTTACCGATCTGGGCAAACATGCCTGGGCACAGGAAGCGATCGAGCAGCTGGCCGCCTTAGGGATTGTAAAGGGGACATCAGCGGCAACATTTAGTCCGACCGAGCAGGTAAGCCGTGCAGACTTTATTGTCATGCTGGTGAGGGCACTGGATTTGAAGGCAGACGGAAGCGGTGCATTCACCGATGTGCAATCACAGGATTACTATTATGATGCGGTATCGATTGCGAAGCAGCTTGGCATCGTCACGGGGATGGATGGCGATAAGTTCGTTCCGCAAGGGAAGATAACGAGACAAGACATGATGGTAATGGCAGCTCGGGCGATCCAGGCGGCAAAGGGACAAGAGATCTCGGGCAGCTTGGCATCGCTGGAAGGCTTCAAGGATACGGCGGTGGTAGCCGATTACGCAGCAAGTCATATCGCGGGAATGGTTGAGCAGGGTCTGATTCAGGGAGACCGTGATCGGATCAAACCGCGCGACCAGGCGACCCGTGCCGAAGCAGCTGTATTCCTGCATCGTTTGTTATATAGCTTAACGACCGTTCAATAAATAGCAAAAAGGACTTGGCTAATGCCAAGTCCTTTTTATGTGCCTGATCATAAGTACTAATATGCAACTATTTGGCTGGATCATTCCTTAATTAGGGTCGGAATCAGGGAATAGTTGCATACATGCAGCTATTCCCCAATTTCGAGGCGAATTCCTGAGTATAATTGCATTTCTGCAACTATTCTTGAAATACAAAGCGCCTAAATCTCCTAAGCCAATCGCATTCTGAAGTCTTCGTAGCCAAATTCATGCACGATCTGACAGCTCCCGGTTTTGTCGCGCAGCACAAGGGCTGGCAACGGCATGCCGTTAAAGGTCGTGTTCTTCACCATGGAGTAAATCGCCATGTCGCCGAAGACGAGGCGGTCGCCGTTCTTCAGCGGCTGATCGAACGAGTAATCGCCGATGTTGTCGCCCGAGAGACAGGTAGGCCCGCCGAGCCGATACGTATAAGGCTTCTCACCGGGTTCCCCGGAGCCAAGCAGCGGCGGGCGATACGGCATTTCCAGCACGTCTGGCATATGGCAGGAAGCGGACGTATCCAGAATGGCAATATCCATTCCATTCTTCATCGTATCGAGCACCGACGTGATCAGAAAGCCCGCATTCAGAGCAACGGCTTCTCCAGGCTCAAGATAGACCTCGAGGCCGTATTTATCCTGCATGCGGCGGATGCATTGCTCCAGCAGAGGGATATCATAATCCTCTCTCGTAATATGATGCCCTCCGCCAAAGTTGATCCATTCCATTTGCGACAGCCACGGTCCGAATTTCTCTTCTACGGCATCCAGTGTCGTCGCCAGATCATCGGAATTCTGCTGGCACAATGTATGGAAGTGCAGTCCGGAGATTCCCTCCAGCAGATCCGGGCGAAAATGCTCACGGGTCACGCCAAATCGGGAACCGACGGCACAAGGATTGTAAATGTCATGCCCAACCTGTGTTGAACATTCCGGATTGATGCGCAGACCGTACTTCTTGCCTGCGGCCAGTACTTTATGACCGAACTTCTCTACCTGGGAGAAGGAGTTGAAAATAATGTGATCGCAGAGCTCAATGATCTCATCGATCTGATCCTCCCGGTAAGCCGGGGCAAAGCAGTGATTCTCCTTGCCCATTTCCTCATGACCCAACCGGGCCTCGTACAAACCGCTGGAGGCTGTTCCACTCAGATAGCGGCCGATCAGCGGGTAGGTTGTATACATCGAGAAAGCCTTCTGCGCCAGTATGATCTTGGCACCGGTGCGCTCCATAATACCGCCTAATATTTCAAGGTTTCGTTCCAATAGAGCTTCATCTACTACATAACATGGGGTAGGCAGTTCTTCGAAGCGCATGTTAGCGAACCAGCTCCGTTTCACGCTCTTTGCCAGCGGTTGCTTCGTCTTCCGGATAAGCATCCACGAGATCCGGATTGAAGCTTTCTTGCCATGGAAGTCCCCATTTGTTCAATGCATCCATAAATGGATCCGGATCGAATTCTTCAATGTTGTAGACGCCTGGTTTGTTCCATTTGCCTGTCATTACCATCATAGCGCCGATCATGGCAGGAACGCCGGTGGTATAAGCGACTGCTTGCGACCCAACCTCTTGGTAGCACTCCTCGTGGTTGCATACGTTGTAGACATAGTACAACTTGTCTTTGCCATCCTTTTTGCCTTTGAAGATACAGCCAATATTCGTCTTGCCCTTCGTACGCGGACCAAGGGAAGAAGGATCCGGCAATACCGCCTTCAGGAATTGCAGCGGAATAATCTGCTTGCCTTCAAATTCGATCGGCTCGATCGAGGTCATGCCAACATTTTCAAGGCATTTCAGGTGGGTCAGGTAGCTCTGTCCGAAGGTCATGAAGAAGCGGATCCGCTTCACGCCCGGAATGTTCAGGGCCAGCGACTCAATTTCTTCGTGGTGCAGCAGATACATATCTTTTTCCCCGATTTCAGGGAAGTCGTATACGCGTTTGATCTCCATCGGTTCAGTCTCAACCCACTCGCCGTTCTCCCAGTAGCTGCCGTTGGCGGTTACTTCACGGATATTGATCTCAGGGTTGAAGTTGGTAGCGAACGGATACCCGTGGTCGCCAGCGTTGCAGTCGAGAATGTCGATGTATTCAATTTCGTCAAAATGATGCTTCAAAGCATGGGCGGAGAATACGCCGGTTACGCCTGGATCGAAGCCGCTGCCCAGCAAGGCAGTGATTCCAGCTTGCTCGAAGCGCTCACGGTATTCCCATTGCCATTTGTATTCGAATTTCGCCGTATCTTCCGGCTCATAGTTCGCGGTATCCATATAGTTGGTCTTGGTAGCCAGGCAAGCATCCATGATCGTCAAATCTTGATATGGCAGAGCCAGGTTCATCACGATATCCGGCTTGACTTCGTTAATCAGAGCAATCAGCTCGTCGACATTGTTGGCATCAACCTGTGCGGTTGTAATTTTCGTCTTGCCCCCGTCCAGCTTTGCCTTAAGCGCATCACATTTGGATTTCGTACGGCTGGCGATGCAAATTTCCTCAAAAACCTCACTGTTTTGGCAGCATTTATGGATGGCTACCGAAGCTACGCCGCCGCAACCGATAATTAGTGCTTTTCCCATTGTCCATATCCCCTATCTCAATGAATTTTTGGTGGTCAATCACGCAAAAAAAGCAAGTGAATACATGCGCTTAGCGCACACATCACTTGCTTCTGATATATCGATATTAAGTATCTCCAATAGAAATCGGACATATATCACCATGCCAACGCAAAATACACATAACGAATTCGCGAAGCACAATGATCCCTCAATATTCAAATATATCCTGCTTGATCAGAGTCTATATAGCAAATAATCGCCTTTACCACTCTTATTGACCGTTTCACAAGTTGATGTGCATAATGCACTGGTTGTAAAGTAACCAACTTATAAAATTTGAGCTTTTAACTCAATCAATAAGGCAACGCTAGGTTGCCGATCGGCATTTGACCCGGCTGTCCGTATGGCCTTAACTCCCCGGGAAGGAAGTGGTCAAAAAATTATCTGCTTGGAAAGACTCGCAAAATATATTGAATACCGACTTTCCAAATTGCTCTTTTATATTAGCAGGAGTTTATTCATTCGGCAATATAAATTTTTAAATTTTATTTACAGGTATTTTGTGGAAAGGTTTGAGAAGGTATTGTTGGGACAGGACAACCAGTATAGCACATCGCAAAAAAGTGATACCTGCCAGTGAACGTCGAAACCAGCTGAAGAGTGGGTCTTCTGTAACGAAACTACAGAGCGCTATTTCTGCAAAAACGATCCTTGTTGGAACCTAAGGAAACACCATAACGTTATTTGCGGAATAATCAAGCAAAAGATCACTATTTTACCTAAATAACGCTCCTCTGTTTCGTTAAAATTTCAGACGGCTCTTATTAGCGCAAATAACGATACCACGGTTCGTTAGACAGGATACGGGCGAGCGTCATACTTTTCCCGTTGCGTCCTGCAGAGATACATCGACATCGATTTTCGGCATGTCAGTGCAGTCTTTATAAATTCCTTAGAAATAGTTGCTACGATAACCGGGAAGGTGGATACGTGAACAATTCAATGGATTTTATAGGGAGGAAAAAGCAATGAAAGCAAGCAAGAGATTAGCAGGGATCGTGGCGGCGGGAATGGCCTTGACGTTGCTGCTATCGCCGATAAATGTCTCAGCGGCTGGGCAGCAGGAAACGGGGATCAACACGGGGTTCCAGGACAATTTCCGCGAGATCAAATCGGCAACGTCAGAGGATTATACGGATCTGGAGTTTCTTAAGCCGTTATTGAAGGATAAGACCGTCGTCAGCCTGGGCGAGAACTTCCACCGTGTGGCGGAATACAGCAGCATGAAGACGAGGTTGATTAAGTATTTGCATGAAGAGCTTGATTTTGATGTCGTTATGTTCGAGTCCGGGCTGGGTGATTCCTTTATGGCTTACGAGAATGCCGACATTTTACCGGCCAAAGGAATGATGGAGGGCTCCATCTTCCCGATCTGGCACTCCAAGGAGACGCTGGAGCTGTTCGATTATATCAAGCAGCAGAAGAGCACGGAGAATCCCCTATATCTTGCCGGGTATGATATGCAGTTTACATCGGGATACTTGACTCAGTTTATTGCCGGCTGGATCGCCAAGGTAGATGAGCAGCAAGGCAAGGATTACTTTGACTTCGAGATGCAGGCAATAACTGACTTTTATACGGTGATTAACGAATATGGCCTAGACTTTGACAACAATCCTCAAGCGAAGCAGGAGATTCAAAAAGTATTGAATAAGTATGAACCTAAATATAGAGCGATCATTCAGTTTATCCAAGAGAACAAGGAGCAGCTCGCCGCAGCATTTCCGCAAAATGCCAAGATGGTCGATATTGCTCTGAAAACGTTGGAGGACCGGATCAGCTTTATCAAAATGGGGTTGTACGGCACGAAGGAGAGCTATGAATTCAGAGATCGGATCATGGCCGATAATGTCGAGTGGCTGATGCAGGTGATGTACCCGGGCAAAAAAGTGATTTTATGGGCGCATAACGATCACCTGGCCAAAAATACGTCGGGAATGATGACGAAGGAGCAGGGCAAGTGGATTCACAGCTTCACCAGCATGGGAGAGCTGCTTCATAAGAAGCTCAGGGACAAGGGATATGTAATTGGCTTCTATATGAACAGCGGTAGAGCGAGCACGATTACGACGCAGCAGCTCTTCGATATCAAGCCGATGCCGAAGGGCAGCCTGGAGCAGATCGTAATGGGCAGCGGTTATAAGATTGCCTTCGCCGATCTGTCCCAGCATAAGACGCCGGACAAGAGCAACTCCTGGATGTTCAGAATGAACTATGCCGCTGAGGATGGAATGACCTCGGAGATTATTGCCCCGAACGCGATGAGGTTTATCCCCAGAGAGCAGTATGATGGCATTATCGTCTTCGATCAGGTGAAGGAGCCGACGACGGAATATTAATACGAATCCCCGTGAAGTGGCAGCGATGTTGCATTTCAGGGGGATTTTTGCCGTGTGTGCATGTACAATAAAAGGGATAGTAGTTGAAAGGACATCTGTGAAAATGAGAGAAAAGATTCTGATTGCTGACGATGAGCGGGAAATTGTAGAGTTCATGCGCGACGCACTGGAGGATGATGGTTACGATGTGCGGATCGCATATGACGGCAGCCAGGTGCTGGACCGGCTTGAAGAGCATGAGCAGTTTGATCTGATCATTTTAGATATTATGATGCCTCATCTCGATGGCCTTGAGGTGTGTCAGGTGATTAGGGATCGGGTAGCTTGCCCTATTTTGTTCTTAAGCGCACGCTCCGCCGAAGCCGATCGCATCCGGGGACTTGCTGTCGGCGGTGACGATTATATCGTTAAGCCCTTTAGTATGCAGGAGCTCAAGGCGAGAATCAGAGCGCATTTGCGCCGCGAGCAGCGGGGGCACATGGGCCGACATCCGAAGCTGCTCCATCACGGCCATCTGACGATGGACCTGGATAGCCTGCAATTATTTTACAAGAACATCCTTATCCCTTTAACCAGTCGGGAATTCGAATTGCTCCAGCTTCTCTTCATGCACCCGAACCAGGTATTCTCCCGCGAACAGATGTATGAGAAAGTTTGGGGGTATGATGCCGAGGGAGACGCCGCTACGGTGACAGAGCATATTAAGAACATCCGTGCCAAGCTGACAACGGCAGCGCCTGAGCAGACATTTGTGACGACGGTATGGGGGGTAGGATACAAATTCAACAGACCGTGAAGACGAGTAGAAGGCCGCTGCGCCGACAATTTATGAGCGCGTTTGTGCTTATCCTGTTATTTAGTTTCCTATGTTCACTTATGGTATGGGGGGTTACTCTTTATTTTTTGATTCATCAGACGGGGAGGGGGGTCCTTCCGGCTAATCATTACGAGCGGCAAATCCCGCGGATTCTGGAATATGCCGCTAGGCAGCAGGCTGCCTTGTTATCTCCTCAGATGCAGGATGAACTGGAGAAAGTGATCCCGCTTCAGGGCATCCAATATCAAGTTATCGATCTCGACGGACGGATTGTCTACGGATGGAAGGGAGAGAGCTATGTCAATGGTCCGGAGGATTTGATCGAAAAGCTGAACAGGACGGATAGTTATAACGGCAGATTTGTTAAGTTCAGTCCTATTCTTGATGCACAGCAGCGGCTGAAGGGGATGCTCCTGCTCCGCTATAGTCTTAATGTGACTGCCAATAATCCTAGGAATGGGTTGCTCGTTAGTCTCGTATTGGGCAGCCTGATCGCCCCATTCGTATTTATAGTCCTGTTCTCTGCGATCTTCGCCAGGAGGCTAGGCAAGCGGCTCGAACCGTCGATTACCCGGATTATTGGGGGGGCGCGGCGAATTCAGCAGAATGATCTTAATTTCTCAGTCGCTGGAGAGGGCGGGTCAAAGGAATTGACCGAGCTTTCGAACGCTTTTGAAGAGATGCGAAGTGCGCTGGAGCAGTCTTTGAAGCGTGAATGGCAGTTGGAGCAAGAAAGACGCGATATGATCTCGGCGATTGCCCATGATCTGCGGACCCCGTTGACGATTATCCGGGGCCACGCGGATAACCTGATCGAGAACGGCGCACGACATCCCGAGCGGCTGGAGCGGTATCTGCTGACTATTCGAAACAGCACCCAGCGTGCCGATAAAATGCTGACCGAGCTGCTGTTCCTAAACCGGATCGATATGCCTGACTTCATCTTGGAGTATCTGCCGACGGATTTAGCCGCCTTCTGTGAACGGAAGAGGCAAGAGTTCGATCTGCTGTGCCGCGAAAAAGGGGTTACGCTTTGCTGTTCACGCCAGCAGTGGCATCACCATGCAGAGCATCTGCTTCTTCTCGATTCCGCAAGGCTGGAGCAAGTTCTCGATAACGTCATTACAAACGGATTAAGATTTACACCAATAGGTGGAGAAATAGAGTGGACGATCTCGGTATATGAGCAGCATATTATTTTCGAGGTAAAGGATACGGGGCCGGGCTTCAGCGAGCAAGATCTGCGCTTCATGTTCGATAGATTCTATTCCGGGGATACCTCCAGATCTCAGGCTCAAGGCCACTCCGGACTGGGCCTGTACACAGCGAAGCTGCTCGTGGAGAAGCACGGCGGAAAGATCGAAGCCGGGAATCGTACTCAAGGCGGCGCTTGGGTAAGCCTTACTGTACCCTATAAGTGTGCTTCATAGGGCTCATATCCAGATAAGAGCCACCGGAATCCGGTGGCTCTTTGACTATCACTCATATTGTATGGAAATGGGAATGCCTCGGATGTTGGTTCATAATCGATGCTTTGAATTCGTACATCTTCAAGCGTCTGCAATTATCAATTTGGTGTCGGTCTTCCTGAATTTGGCTTGATAGCTGCGATCAACATTCACATCCGTCACGATGGTGTCAATTCGCTCCAGCGGCGCAATGGAGACCATGACATCTTTGCCGAATTTGGTACTATCGGCGGCGACGTAGACCTCGCTAGCAAGGTCAATCATCTTTTTACGGGTGATGGCCTCCTCCATGTTATAATCCGAGATTCCTCTCTCGATGGTGATCCCGCTACAGCAGATGAACGCCTTCCGGATATTCAACTCATGAAAATTGAAGATATAGTCATAAGCCACCACGGATTGCTCTTCTTTTCGAATTTTCCCTCCGATAATAATGAGATCCACATCACTATGGACAAGCTCTTGGATGACAGGGATGGAGCTCGTGATGACCGTGAGCTTCTTTTTATGCTTCATATACTTGGCAATTTGGTAGGTGGTGGACCCGCTATCAATATAGATACAGTCGCCATCCTCAATAAATTCACAGCACTTGCGAGCAATCTGTTCCTTCTCTTCCAGATGATTGATCATCCGTTCCTCCATTGAGGACTCTCCGAACCGCCCCACCAGCTTGATGCCGCCATATATTTTTTCGATTTTCCCCTGTTTGGTAAGCAGATTGATATCTCTTCTAAGGGTGTCGATCGATATATCCAGCGCTTCGGTCAGCTCATTGATTTTGAGTACCTCTCTAACGGTTAACAGATCAAGCATTTTCTTTTGCCTTTCTAGTGGCAGCATCTTCTCACCTGCTAAATACAGATTTTAGAGGCAGCTTAAAAAGTTCGGTTTGGATAAAAGAATCCAGATCGAGGTCAGTTCAGGGATGAGTGACCGCGAATTAAGGGAAGAATTCCATACCGTCCTTTTTGAGCACGCATTAGTATTAGAACAATTTCAGTGTATCGGCTACCTCTTCAAGATTCAATAGAGTTTACAAAGATCGGCATGTTCAACTGCCCAATATGGGCTAGAGTTATGCATAAGTAATGAATAATATATGCAAGATTTACTTAAATTTTACATAGTCGCTCATTCCGGATGACATACGGTTTTTATACTGGGATTGTGTTGAAGGAGGTGGGCGGCTTGCTGAAGCTGCAAAATATTAGCAAACAATTTGACGGCAAAACAGTTCTTGATGACATCAGCTTCGAGATGGGTTCAGGTGAGATTATGTCGCTCCTCGGTCCAAGCGGAAGCGGGAAGACAACCCTGCTCCATCTGATTCTTGGCCTGACGGGAGCTGATCGCGGAAGCATCATCTTCGGTGAAGAGGATCTGACCCATGTGCCCATGAAGAAGCGCGGATTCAACATCGTGTTCCAGGACTACGCCCTGTTTCCGAACTTGAGTGCGTATGACAACATCGTATACGGTCTTCGCAATAAGAAAGGGACTGCAAGTGAACAAGAGGTTCAAGAATATATCGACTTTCTGGAGTTGGCCCCGCATCTGAATAAAAGAATAGGTGAGTTGTCCGGAGGACAGAAGCAACGGGTGGCTTTGGCAAGAACGTTGGTTACAAAGCCGAAAATCCTGCTGCTCGATGAGCCGCTAAGCGCGCTGGACGGGGTCATTAAGGAATCTATCAAACAGCGAATTCAATCGATTGCCAGAGAGTTCAAGCTGACGACAATTATTGTAACGCATGATCCGGAGGAAGCCTTAACCCTGTCTGACAAAATATTGATTATCAATCAGGGCAAAATCTCGCAATTTGGATCACCGCAGCAAATTATTAATCAGCCGGAAAATGAGTTCGTGAAGCAATTCATTATTAAGCAGTTGCTAATCAAACGGCAAAACATCTATAACCTGTTCGGTGAGCTGTATGCACATGCATAAAATCAAGCCCGAGATGCGGGTGGTATTCATCCTGATTCTGCTGTTGTTCGCTGTGTTCCTGTTCTTACCGTTGATCATATTACTGATTCGTTCCTTCGAGACGGATCAAGGAATCTCTCTCGCCAATTATATCGCCGTCTGGAAAGAGCCAGATATGCTCGCGGCTGCCTGGAATAGTGTCAAAGTTTCAGCTGCGGCGGCGATCATCGCCACGGTATCAGGCTTCATTCTAGCTTATTCGATTCACTGTACTAGAATATACAGCCCGATCAAGGGGGCGCTGCGAACGGCAATTATTCTACCCATGTTATTACCGACGATCACTTATGGCTTTGCCATAATGTACTCGTTCGGCAACCAGGGCTTGCTGACCAAGCTGTTTGGCAGGAACCTGTTTGAAATTTATGGCTTTAACGGCCTGCTGACAGGCTATGTCATTTATACATTGCCCTCGGCATTCCTGCTGATCCATAACGCCTTCGGTTATATCGATAAAAAGATCATTATTGTCTCGCGGCTAATGGGTGATGGAGCGGTGAGAAGCTTCGCCAACACGATTGTGCGGCCGCTCGTTGGGGCGCTGGGCGGGGCGTTTGTCCTCTCCTTTATTCTGAGCTTCACGGATTTCGGGATCCCGGCCTCCGTAGGAGGAACCTACCCGGTCGTTGCTACCCGGCTCTATCAGGTTATGCTCGGTGCTATCCCGAACTTTAATCAGGGAGCGGTTATTGCCGTGCTGATGCTGATTCCAGCGGTGTTCGGGATCTGGCTGTTAAATTACCTGGAGCGGCTTAACTTCCATTATGACAAGATCAGCGACATCGAGCTGCCGAGACACCGCACCCGTGATATCGCGTTGGGAGTAATCTCCTGCGCGATTGTACTGGGATTGCTATCGATCTTCGCGATCATGTTCATCGCACCGTTCTTGAACAGCTTTCCCTACGACCTTCACTTCACCCTCAAGCATGTAAGGGATGTACTCACCTCCGATTTGACGGGTGTATATAAGAATTCGCTAGGGGTGGCGCTGTTAACGTCTCTGTTCGGGACAGTAATGGCCTATGGAGCCGCGCTGCTGAATGTGCGGACCAAGCTGAAGGGCAGGGAGGCAAGCGATATCGTGTCGATGATTACCAATACTGTGCCGGGCATGGTACTCGGGATCTCGTATCTGCTCTTGTTCAACGGCAGCAGCTTGAAGGGAACCTTCACGATTATCGTATTATGCAATATCGTTCACCTGTTCACGACGCCCTATCTCATGGCCAAAAATTCTTTGTCCAAGATGAATCCTTCTTGGGAGACGACAGGAGAACTGCTGGGTGACAGCTGGTTCAAAACCGTGCGCCGGGTCGTTCTGCCGAACTCGGTATCAACGGTGCTGGAGATGTTCAGTTATTACTTTGTCAATTCGATGGTGACGATCAGCGGGATTATTTTCCTCGTATCGGCGCAGACATCCGTTATGGCTAGCAAAATCAAGGAGTTGCAGCACTTTGCCAAGTTTAACGAGATTTTTGTCCTGTCGCTGCTGATCTTCCTCACCAATCTGGTCATAAAGATCCTTTGCGATTGGATGCAGAGAAGAAGGGCGGTGTCCTGATCAGCCCAAGCTGAATATGGCAAGTCATGTAGCCGCATATCATGATTAGTTGAATCATCCATATCAAAACTATGAAAAGAGAGAGGGATTATACAGTGTTCAAATCAATGAAAGGTATGTTGCTTACACTTTTGGCGATAAGTCTGGTTCTCGCAATGGCGGGCTGCGGCAGCGGCAGCAGCAAAGCGGAGGAAGCAAAGAAGGTAGTTATCTATACAAATGCTGATGAAGAGGCGGTAACCTCCATGGAGACCGCGCTAAAAAGTGCCGGCTATGACGGGAAATACGTGCTGCAAACGTTTGGGACCTCAGAGCTTGGCGGCAAGCTGATGGCTGAGGGAGACAACATAGAAGCCGATTTGATCACAATGAGCTCTTATTTTATCGAAAGCTCGCAGAGTCAGCACCTGATGTTCAAAGATCTCTCCTTTAAGACGGGTGCACTGGAGCAGTACCCGGCTTATTATACGCCAATCTTGGCAAATACCGGCTCAATCTTTATAAACACGGAAGTGTTGAAGGAGAAAGGACTGTCGTTGCCGACCTCCATCAAGGATTTGACTGCCCCTGAGTTTAAAGGGCTCGTCTCCATCCCGAACATTATGGACTCTTCTACCGCCTGGCTGCTTGTTCAAGCCATTATTGGCCAATATGGGCAAGACGAGGGCAAGACGGTATTGCATGACCTGATTACTAATGTAGGTCCGCATCTGGAGAGCTCGGGTTCCGGCCCGCTCAAGAAGGTTCAAGCGGGCGAGGTTGCTGCCGGATTTGGTCTGCGCCACCAGGCGGTTAAAGCGAAGGCGGCAGGTGCGCCGATCGATTATGTGGACCCGATTGAGGGGAATTTCTCTCTGACAGAATCCCTCGCTGTAGTGGATAAGAAGAATGCTACGACAGAGTTGGCTATGAAAATGGCGGAAGTCATTATTAAGGACGCACGTAAGGACCTGATCGCCAACTATCCGGTAGCTCTGTACGACGGCGAGAGCGTAGACGATGTGAACAAACCGGCTCAATCGTTGAAGTTTGAGCAATCGCTGACGGTGGAGCTGCTTAAAGAACATCAGGAATTTTTCAAGAGCGCTCAACAATAATTCATAGATTAGAAAGCGACAGATCGATTGATGACCCAATTTAGGCGTTAAATCCATCTAACAAGGGAGTAAGGCAAAATGAATGCATACAAGCTATTGACCCCAGGACCGCTCACCACGACTAGCACCGTTAAGAAAGAGATGCTTCTGGACCGCTGTACATGGGATGAGGATTATAAATCAATTACGCAGAAGATCAGGTCTCAGCTTTTGACGATTGCCGGAGCTGATTCGACAGAGTACACAGCTGTGCTGATGCAAGGCAGCGGCACCTTCGCGGTGGAGTCGGTTATGACCTCGGCGGTGTCCAGGACAGATAAGCTGCTGATCATCACTAATGGAGCTTATGGTGAACGGATCGTGCAAATGGCGGAGTATCTCGACCTGAATTATTCCGAGCACCGGGTCAGTTATGACAAGCAGCCCAAGGAAGCGGCGCTTCGGGCGCTGCTGGAGGAAGATGCAGCGATTACCCACATCGCTATGGTCCACTGTGAGACGACAACAGGTATTTTAAATCCGCTTGAGATGGTAGCTGGGTTGTCCCGGGAATATGGCAAAACCTTGATCATCGATGCCATGAGCAGCTTTGGCGGGATTGAGATCGATGTGGCCGGACTGGGAATCGACTATTTGATCAGTAGTGCAAATAAATGTATCCAGGGTGTGCCTGGCTTCGGCTTTGTCATTGCCAAGCTCGAGCGGCTGAAAGCCTGCCAAGGGGTAGCGCACAGCTTGTCACTCGATCTGTACGATCAGTGGAAGGGAATGGACAAGGACGGCAAATGGCGCTTCACATCACCCACGCATGTCGTAGCTGCTTTTGCCAAAGCCATTGACGAGCTTATTGAGGAGGGCGGGGTATCCGCACGGAATGCACGCTACAGCGAGAACAATCGCATCCTGCGAAGCAAACTTGCTGAAATAGGTATTGAAGCTTATATTTCAGAGGATAAGCAGTCGCCGATAATTACAACATTCCTATTCCCGAATGCAAGCTTCGATTTCACTGAGTTCTACAAATATGTGAAGGGGCGGGGATATGTGATTTATCCGGGCAAGCTGACGGATGCGGATACGTTCCGGATCGGCAATATCGGGGAGATTTACCTGCAAGACATCGAACAATTATGCAGCATTATTAGCGATTACATGGGAGGAACTGAACAATGAATCAAATCGAGGGCGTTATTTTGGATTGGGCGGGGACTGCGGTAGATTTCGGATGCTTTGCTCCGGTGAATGTATTTGTTGATATTTTTAAGCAGGCTGGCATTGAGGTGACGATGGAGGAAGCCAGGGCCCCGATGGGGATGCTGAAGATCGATCATATTCGCGCCATGCTGTCCATGCCGAGAGTAGCGGCGTTATGGGAAGAGAAGTACGGTAGAGCTTCTAACGAGGAAGATGTAAATCGCTTGTATGGCGAATTTGAGCCCGCGCTTATGGCCTCCTTGTCTGAATATACAGAGCCGATACCAGGCGTGATCCATACCGTTGAGGCGCTGCGCTCGCAAGGTTTGAAGATCGGATCTTCGACAGGCTATACCAATTCCATGATGGAGGTTGTCATCTCTGGCGCCAAGGCTAAAGGCTACAGCCCGGATCATGTTGTTACACCGGATGACACGGATTCCTATGGAAGACCTTATCCTTATATGATCTATCGCAATATGGAAGCTTTAAAGTTATCCGCGGCATGGAAGGTCGTGAAGGTAGGGGATACCCCCTCCGATATTAAGGAAGGCGTGCAGGCTGGCGTATGGTCAGTTGGCGTTGCGGTTGGAAGTTCGGAGATGGGGCTTAGCGAGCAGGAGTACCAGGCCTTGTCCGATGCGGATAAAGAGGCAGTTATTGCCAGGACGAAACAAGGCTTCATGCAGCAGGGAGCCGATTTCACAATCCATACAATGTCGGAGCTTCCGCCGTTGATTGAGCGGATCAACGGATGGCTGGCGGAAGGCAAAAGACCTGGTAGTGTCAAGGAGTAAGATACAGTCAGACCGGGGCATGAAAATTGATAAATTCAGGTAGTTTGTCCCCTTTGAAGCACCTTCAAGGAATGACGCCTATCGCAAGAGAGGCGGAGCCCTGGGGGTGTTTTATATTATTTCGGGAGGACAGGTTCCCGATAAATAGGCACCCGCATAGGATGACTATAAAAAGTTATAGGCTATGAGAGGAGAATGAATGTTGCACGACAAACCGTGGGACCCGCAGCAGTGGGGTAATCCTGGACAATACGGCTGGAATGGTTACGATTGGAGTCATGGCGGCAATTCATACTGTAGCTCGAGCAGTACGAGTGAGCATAGCTGGAGCCCATTCTACAGAGCTAATACAGTTGAGGATTACGGACCAAGGCCGTTCGTCATCAATATTGAAGAAGCCACAGAACGGAATAAAAATTACCGTACTGCTATATGGACAGGGGATCATCTGCAAGTTACCTTGATGAGTATCCAGGTTGGCGAGGACATCGGTCTGGAGGTTCATCCTAATGTCGATCAATTTCTGCGGATTGAAGAAGGGGAAGGACTTGTCCAGATGGGGGACAAGAAAGACCATTTGAATTTTCAGGAGAAGGTTCATGAAGACGACGCTATTATCGTTCCAGCCGGAACCTGGCATAATGTGACCAATACAGGCAGGAAGCCGCTTAAGCTCTACACCATCTATGCTCCGCCTAACCATCCGCATGGAACTGTCCAAGCGACCAAGGCCATTGCTATGGCTGAGGAAGGGGCAGAGAAGTAATTTACATCAATAATAGAACAGCCAGTTGCCGATGAATGCGGCGACTGGCTGATGAAATGTATGGGTTACTATTTAGCTGCTTTGAATTGACTGCGCATTTGATCGAACAATTCTTGAGACTCGGCATTCTCGGATGCAGCATAACCAAAAGCTACTTTATTATCGATAATCAGCACAATCATTTCCTGATGGTTTGCGGCCTGAATGAGTACTACGGCCCCTTTCCCGTCTTCGTCATCATAGGGTACTGATTCGGCTACCTTTGGATCCTTCAGCTTCTTGTCCTCCGAAGCTTCAGACGCGGCCCCTAAGCGGAATAGGGCCTGAATTTCAGGATGCACACTCTCTTCAACGAACTTCTCCCTGTCTTCCTTTGTTCCATTGTAGAAATCGGTGACATAGGACAATGCCAGCTTCTCATCCGAGGATAGCTTCTTCGAGTCGGCAGCATTATTGCTGGAGCATCCAGATAATATAATCACAGCGGCAAATAAAATGGACAGAAATTTTGCAAAGTTTTTCATGGTTTCCTCCTAGTATATATATGTACATTTGCTAGTCTATCAGATTAAGGGGAAATGCCCTATACAAGATGATACATAAAAGGTAAATAAATAGTTACTTTCCTGAAATATCCTGTACCCAGCGCATACTTCATTGACAAGGGTTAGATGGCTAGAGATAATAATTGAGAATGATTATCAACTGGGAGACAGAGGGGGCGCTGAGGTGATAAAGAGTACAAGTCCACAGAGTCCACAGGGAGCGATATTTGGGATGCCCGTTCGGCTGCTGGCCTTAGAGGACCTGGAGCCGTCTACTTTGGAATCAGAAGGAGCGGACAGCCTTCGGAAGCTGTTAGCGGTATGGAAAGGCAAGCTGGGGATCCCGCGGCCTGACGCTGAAGCGGGTGGGCTGCTGTGGTTGTGCGAAGGTGATTTGTTGATTCTTTCTCCAGGAGACCGCATCCAGGTCGAGGTGGACCCGGAGGAGTCCGTAGAGGGATGTCTACTGGAGTTCCTTATTACCGGAGCTGCTGATTCCCCCATGCTGGGCTTAAATCCTCTGCTGCTTCGCCAGGCAGACAAAATAACAGAAACAGCCCAACGGATAACTCAGCATTGGAGGCTCGGGTCGAGACAGCCGTGGGAGCTGCAATGGCTGTTCGTGGATCTGATGCAGCAGGTCGAGGAAGCCTCCAGGATGGGGCAGGAGCGATCCGGCTCCTGGCTGGAGGAGAGCTTGAATTATATTCACGCACAGTATCATAACGAATTAAGCCGGGAGAGGCTGGCGGAGCGGGCCGGGGTAAGCCCGGAGCATTATTCCCGCTGCTTTCGTGTTCATACAGGGCATACGCTGACCGAATATTTAACCTTGCTTCGCGTGCGCAAGGCGCAGGAAATTCTGCTGTCCGGCCGCCCCGTTACATTGGATCAAGTGGCTAGGGAGGTTGGTTACCGCGAGGGGATGTATTTAAGCAGAAGATTCAAGCAAACGACAGGCGTTGCCCCGACGCTCTACCGGAAGGTATCCGTCCGCCCGGCAGCGCTTAACGTGAATCATAGCGCTTCGTTATGGGCACTTGGCATCCATCCGGAGTGGGGCGTATTCTCCGACTGGCTGACACAAGCTCATGGAGCGCAAGCAAGATACAGTCCCGATGTTTTGCTGATCGGTGACTGCAGCCGACAATTCTGCAGTGGGCGGCCGGATGTATTCATCAGCTATGAACTGGAGCGCCCGGCTACAAGTTTACTTGAGCTTGCGCCAATTATACAGCTGCCGCATAAGCGGCTCGATTGGCAGGGCCAGTTCAGACGCATCGCTGATCTCGTCGGCCGCAGCCGTCAAGCGGAAGAGCTCCTTGAGCAGATCGGCGAGAGAGCCGACAGGCTGCGGGGGGGGCTGCTTCAGTGTTATGGAACAGGCCGCAGCGTTATTGTCTGGGAGATCGGCAATAACGGAACGGCCTATGCTATTGGAGCGAGTAACGGACGGGGAGCGCAGCTGCTGTATGGCGAGCTGGGCTTTCAGATGCCGGACTCGCTGCTCGAGCGGGGATTGCTGGAACGAGGATACGTCCAGACCGGAATAAGCGAGATGCCTGAGTTTGAGGCGGATTTGATCTTCTTGACCGGGATGCCTCGCTCCAGAGAGGTGGCTTTAAGGCTGGGGACAATGCTGCAATCCAGGAAATGGTGCAGCTTGAAGGCGGCAAGCTCCGGGAATGTCTATATGCTGGACAATCCCGAACTATTTTTCGGCTACGATCCCTTGTCGAGCCACGAACAGCTCGCAGTGCTTGAACGAGTGCTGCTGCATAGATGACAACAACAGCATGATCATAATAATCTATGGCCGAATATCACGGACAGTCATGGTCAAGCGTCAGGACCCTGTGTATTCTGTAATTGAGAATGAATATCAATGAAACAGGGGGCTTCAAGCATGAAATCATGGCATAAACTACTGGCGGCAGGCTGTCTGGCCTTACCGCTGTTGCTGTCTGCTTGTGGAAGCGCGGACGAAGCTAGCGGAAATAAGACGGAGAACAGCGCTTCTTCCGAATCCGATCCTAACCGGTCAACCTCCTCCCAGTCGGAGGTAAAGAGTGTTCAGACTGTGAACGGAGAGATCGAAATTCCTGCTCACCCCTTGCGGATTGTAGCTGAGGAATACTTGGGCAGCTTGATTCCGCTTGAGGTTATTCCGGTAGGGGCACCCGGATTGACGCTTAACAACGTCTACTTCAAGGAAGCCTTGAAGGGAGTGGCCGATACCGGCGACTATGGGAAAATGAATCTGGAGAGAATTCTGGATCTGAATCCCGACTTGATTCTGTCCGCCAATAACGACAACTATGCGCAGCTTAGCAAGATTGCGCCTACAGTCGTTGTACCTTGGGGGAATTTGAAGAACGCTCACGAGGAGTTAACTTATTTCGGAGAGCTGCTGGACAAGCGAGAGAAAGCAGCGGCCTGGCTGCAAAGCTATGATGAGCGGATTGCTGCGGCGCGGGCGCGTGTTGAGCAGGCGATCCCTGCGGAAGCCAGCTTCTCGATCCTGGAGGTCACGGACAAGTCGATCTTCGTGTATGGGGACAACTTCGGCCGCGGCGGTCAGCCAGTATATCAGGCTCTGGGGCGCAAGGCTCCGGAAAAAGTAGCGGCGGAGATTATGGAGAAGCAGTGGGCAGAGATCAGTGCGGAGAAGCTGCCGGATTATGCCGGCGACTATCTGGTGATCACCTCGAACAATCTTACATTGGAGGATTTGCGTCAGGACCCGATGTGGGGCACACTGCCTGCGATCAAGAACGGCCAGGTCTATGTCTGGAAGGAGGAGCGCTCCTGGTACTATGATCCGGTAGCTGTACTGTCCCAGACAGAGGAGCTGGCCGCTTGGCTGGCGCCTGCAGTATAAAGTTAAATAAAGACCTCCTGTCCGCCAAAGGCGGATAGGAGGTCTTTATCTTCTCTAAGCTGGAGATTACAGGCTCCAGACATTGTATAAGATAACTGCCGCTTCAGCCCGCGTAACCGGGTCCTGAGGAGCGACCTTATTATCTTTACCGCTTACAATTCTGTTCCCGAGCAGCTTAGTGGCGCTGTCTAAGGCGTAGCCCGACAGGCTTGCTGCATCCGAATAGGCATCAAGCCCGTCGCTGTCCTCCAGCTGTATGCCGGCTGCAGCGAGCGCACGCGTCGTCATGACCATCATATCCTGCCGGGAGACTGTGCTGCTGGGTTTGAATGTGTTGTCCTGATAGCCGATGGCAATGCCGAGTTCCTTGGCGATGGCCAGTTCCTTACTATAATAAGCACCAGCAGGAGTGTCGTTAAAGCTCGCTTCATTGCTGCCATTTCCTTGCAGTTCAAGGGTTCTCACCAGAAGTACAATAAGATCGGCCCTTCTGATTGGAGATTCCGGGGAGAAGCTATTCTCATTCATCCCCTTGATAATTTCGCGGGCTGCCAACGTCTCAATCGCTTGTTTACCCGAAGCAACGCCAGTCAGATCCTCGAAGGTCCTGGATGCGTAGGCTATAGCATACGTGCTGAAATGAGTTGTACGGAATACAACCGCTTCACTTGCCGCATTATATCGTCCATTTGGAATAGGCGTGGCCTTGCCTTTGCTGTCGATATGCCAGATGACGAGATTGTTCAGATGGCTTAGTTCATCTGCTAATGGTGTATAAGGGATGGATACTGTGATAGGTGCCGCAGGGTTATTCCAGGCGATTACCCGATCTCCGACTGATATACTCAGATCGATCATCGGACGATCGCCAACCCGCTCGCGGACAGAGCCCGATAGACCGTCTGCGGAGACTTTGGCGATACGGAACGTTACTTGCTCTTCATCCATGGTTATATTAGATAGCATTTGGCCTGGAATTCGAACGGAGCCATGCTCTGTTTGCAACAGCAGGTCCAGGTTGACTTGGCCCGTCAAATATTGAGACGGCAATTGCACCTCGTAAGATTCTGCATTCGTCTGCTTCGGCACGTCGATGACGATTTGCTTCTTGCCGTTAGCTTCGGTTGTTGCCTGCTCAAGGGCCTTGCTCAGCGTCTCCTTGGAGATCGCAGCTTTGGCTACCCCGTTTTCGTTCTTTACAGGCGGCGTGATCGTTATTACACCGTCTTTATTCCCTACGGCAGGCGCCGACGGAACAAAACTGCTGCTGCCAGGGCTACTGCTGCTATTATTGCTGCTGCCGTAATCGCTGCCATTGCTCCCGCCGCCATTGGAGCCCCCGGGCTTGCCGGCGAGCGTAAGGACACCAAAGACGGAGGTGTCTTGGAAGCCGTTGCCTGTTGTGTCATTCCAAGCTGCGACGCTCTGGCGGGCGCCGTCCTTAGCATCGTTGATCTGCGCATCGAAGCCTACTTTTGTATGATTAGCCGGAGTGATCGTCTTGAACGGGATCTTCATCTCAACCGTATAATTGGAGCCGGATACCTTGGTCGCCGATTCGAACCCTTCGGCCATGCCTTCAGGCTTGAAAGAAGTCTCGTTGTCGAAGTTCACTCGATATTGCCCGTCGTCATCCTGATAGAAAGTAGTCTTTCTGTTATTCTCGTCAAGGAAGACTTCAACCGAATCCTGCTCCCATTCATTAGCACTTGATTTGTCTAGCTGTGAGTCGCTTACCTGTATCAATACATACAGGTTCTCATCGTCCCATAGTGCTTTAGCTACTCCGGTAGCTCCCTGCCAGGCTGATTGGTACCGGTTGATCGGCATCTCTGGGGCCTCGCTCCAGGCTGCATCTACGGTTCCATCAATAGTTGGTGTAGCATAATTCGCTGTCGAATGATTGGCATCAGTCTCATCAGGCCGATGCTCTTCGATAAATCGATCCGGATCAATGACGGCATAATAAGCTGGTTTGGCTTGCAGATTTTTATCAAACAGCAGTGGATTCGTTGAGGATCTCCAGCTCGTGCCATCATCCAATCCCCAGAAAGTAACGCGCTTGATATGATCGGAATGCTCTTTATATATATTGAATATCTGGGCATACAGATATCCTTGAGCATTCGCAAGATTGGCAGGAAGCTGATAGTCGCTTCCGGCCTGAATGTCCAGCTCGGTGATGCTGACCTCGACACCAAGCGAGATGAATTTCTCCAGCGACAGCTCCACATTTACCGGATTGGTATTTATTGAATAGTGGGCCTGCATGCCAACGCCATCGATGAGCAGCTGGCCTGGATGAGCGGTGGCGTAATTGTCGTTGATCTCTTTGACCATTTGGTAGATGGCTTCCGCTTTATTCGGGTTATCATCGTTGTAGTCGTTATAATACAGCTTAATATCCCAGCCCTTCTCATTCAGTACCTCTCTGGCGGCGAGGAAGGCTTGCTCAATATAGTCGGGGCCGATGGCTTGATACCAAGGAGATTTGCGCAGTGCTCCCTGCCAGTCGGAAGGGTTATTCGGATTATCGTTCATCGCTTCGTTAACGACATCCCAGGAAATCACTTTGTCGCCGAAATGCTCCATCACTGTCTTAATATGAGTCTGCATGTTCTCAAGAGCTTCGTCCCGACTCAGAGGTGCGCTGTTTCCTTCCGAATTTACAGTTGTATTCATCCAAGTCGGCGATTGCTGGTGCCATACCAGGACATGACCGTGCATTTGTATGCCTGCATCCAGCACTTGATTTACCATGTCGTCTGCGGCGTCAAAAGTAAATTGGCCTTTCTCACGCTGCAGCGCATCCGGCTTCATCGCATTGCCTGCGGTAGCAACATTATAATGCATGCTCAGCAGGTCCATACGCATACCGCCCAAATCCTCTGCTGAAATAGCATTACCGATCAGGAAGTCATGGTTGTATACCTCCTTGATCGGGGTTAGATCCCGCTGGATATCGATCGGACCTGCGGTCTTCACGAAGCTGATATCGTCAATATAGAAAGAGGCCGTCGCATTATTTGAGCTTTCAACGTAGATTGTCAGATATTCGCCACCGACGCTGTTATAACGGTAGCTGCCTTCGAATTGCACCCAGCCGTCATTGGTGCTGATAGTCTTAGGGGAGAGGGCAACATAATTCGCGCTGCCTCCATCGCCAATCTGCGTGGACAATTGAAGTTGTGAGCTTGCCGGACTGATCAGCTTGACCCATGCTGACACCTTATATTCACTACCCTTGTCGACATATTGCTCGACACGCAGTGACGGGCCGTGCCAAGTCTCGGTTCTGTCTTCGACTTTCAAAGCGTAAGAGCCGCCTTCGGTATGGTTAGCTTCATTTGTAATGGTCAATGTTTCCTTGCCTGACCTGCCTCCAAAACCGCCCATCTCCAAATCTTCAAAGGTAATCGTAGTAAATGCCTTTGCTGGCGGTCTAGGTTGTTCCGGTTGAGTACTGCCGGAATCCTCAGTGATCAGGATATCTCCAATGTAGAAGGGGACGGTGGCACCGGGGTCGTTGGATTGGACCCGAAGAGCCCGATCTTTGGAGGTATCAACGGTAAACGTTTTGGATAGGGTTAAGGCCTTGCCTGCTTCAAACTTCGCGCCGTCCAGCCATGCATAACTATCTACCGTTTGTAAGTATGCTTGAGCATCACCCGGTACATTAACATTAGCATCAACATAAACAGCTACGGTCACCGTATATTCCTTACCATCTTTCAGCCCGATATCCGCAAATTTGAAATCAGCGGCATCATAGTTTGCAGCTCGGTTGCCTACATATAAAGCCCCGCCGTCTTCATTTCCTTCAAAAACCTTCCCTGTGACATGTTCCAGTGTGGCGCTACCCGATTGTGTTGCAGCACCTTTACCGTTAGCAAAGTCCTCATGATATACCACTACCGGTTCCGAAGCGCTTCCAGTATCAGCCTTGGCTCCTAAAGCTATCCAGCCCGAAGGGATGAACAGGATTGCCGCGAGCAGAATCGCGATGGATCGTTTGATCATCTTTCTCATGCGTTCTTTGCACCCTCCCTTATAAATATTATGGTTAAGCGCTTTCATATATGGTCGAACTGGTCCTCCTTTCAGAATCAAATCATATTATTTATCCCCTCATGCATCTAGTTCGGAATTAAAGAAGGTTCCGATATTATTACATATCATTGTAAAAAAAGTAGATTTTCTTGTGGCCTCGCGCCAATTTGCGAGAATAGCTACATCTATTTTCCAAAAAAAGAGTTATTCTATTAAATATAGAGACCATGTTTGCAAGAGCAGTGGTACGAGCTATCCTTGCTGACAAGTGGAGACGTAGAACGAACTTGTATTGGAGGGAGTCTATGCGCTGAGAACGGGACTGGCAGTGGTTATATTATAGGTAGGAAATTTATGATCATCCGGAAGAATGGGAACGGAATTCCTGTGAATACTAAGAATATGAAGACTTGGTGAACTGGTTTGACATTGAGAATGATTAATATATAATAATTATTATAAATAAGAAATTAGTATAGCTCACCTGGGAAATGTGCATGCACTGCTCAAATGTCTCTATGCTAATTCTTCAATAAAACAATATACCTGGGAGGTACGAATAATCATGTCATTGATTGGAAAAGAAGTACTACCATTTAAAGCTAATGCTTATCACAACGGGGATTTCATCGAAGTCTCTGAAGAGAATTTCAAAGGAAAATGGAGTGTAGTTTGCTTCTACCCTGCAGACTTCACATTCGTGTGCCCTACTGAGCTTGAAGACTTGCAAGATCAATATGCAACTTTGAAAGAGCTTGGCGTTGAAGTATACTCCGTATCTACGGATTCCCATTTCGTACACAAAGCTTGGCACGATAGCTCCGAAGCGATCGGCAAAGTTACTTACATTATGATTGGCGACCCTTCACATACCATTTCCCGCAACTTTGATGTCTTGATCGAAGAAGAAGGCGTGGCAGACCGCGGTACCTTCATTATCGACCCAGACGGAGTGATCCAAGCGGTTGAAATTACTGCCGGCGGCATCGGACGTGACGCAAGCATTCTGATCGACAAGATCAAGGCTGCTCAATATGTTCGCAACCATCCGGGTGAAGTTTGCCCTGCTAAGTGGAAGGAAGGCGGAGAAACCTTGAAGCCTAGCCTTGACCTTGTAGGCAAGATTTAAGGAGAGAGATCATGAAACTGGATGCAGACATCAAATCACAACTGGCGCAATATCTCCAGCTCTTGGAAGGCAATGTTCTGCTGAAAGTCAGTGCAGGATCCGATTCGGTATCTAACGACATGCTGGATTTAGTAAATGAATTATCCGGCATGTCTGATAAAATTACGGTAGAGCATACTACATTGCCCAGAACTCCAAGCTTTAGCGTAAACCGTGCAGGTGAAGACACTGGCGTTACATTTGCTGGGGTACCATTAGGCCATGAGTTCACTTCGTTGGTACTCGCCTTGCTTCAAGTTAGCGGTAGACCGCCTAAGGTGGAGCAGAGCGTCATTGACCGGGTTAAGGCGATTCAAGGGGAATATCACTTTGAAACTTATGTCAGCTTGTCCTGCCACAACTGTCCTGACGTGGTGCAGGCGCTGAACATGATGAGCGTGCTTAATCCTAACATCACTCACACCATGATTGACGGCGCAGCCTTCAAGGAAGAAGTGGAGAGCAAGGACATTATGGCCGTGCCAAGTGTCTATCTCAACGCTGAATTCTTCGAGAGCGGCCGTATGACGGTGGAAGATATTTTAAATAAAATGGGCAGCTCGGAGGATACTTCCGAGTTTGAGAATAAAGAGCCATATGACGTATTGGTTGTCGGTGGTGGTCCAGCTGGCGCGAGCGGAGCGATCTACGCGGCACGCAAAGGCATTCGCACAGGTATTATTGCTGAACGCTTCGGCGGACAAGTAAATGATACACTGGGTATTGAGAACCTGATCGGTACGAAATACACAGAAGGCCCCAAGCTTGCTGCCAGCCTCGAGGAGCATGCGAAGGAATACAACATTGACATCATGAAATCTCAGATGGCGAAGCGTCTTGAGAAGAAGGATTTCGTTGAGGTTGAATTGGAGAACGGTGCGATTCTGAAGAGTAAGACCGTCATTGTGTCCACAGGTGCTCGTTGGCGTAACCTGGGTGTACCTGGCGAAGCGGAGTTCAAGAACAAAGGCGTGGCTTATTGCCCGCACTGTGATGGTCCTCTGTTCGCTGGCAAGCATGTCGCCGTTGTTGGCGGCGGCAACTCTGGTATTGAGGCAGCTATTGATCTGGCAGGCGTTGCCGGCCATGTTACTGTTCTTGAATTCATGCCAGAGCTCAAGGCGGATTCTGTTCTTCAGGAACGCCTAAACAGCTTGCCGAACACCACGGTGATCAAGAATGCTCAAGTGAAGGAAATTACCGGCACCAATAAGGTGGACGGTGTAACTTACATCGAGCGTGAGAGCGGTGAAGAGAAGCATATCGATCTGCAAGGGGTATTTGTCCAAATCGGGCTTGTCCCAAATACAGATTGGTTAGCCGACACTGTAGAACGTACTCGTATGGGAGAGATTGTCGTCGACAACCGCGGCGCAACGTCCGTTCCTGGCGTATTTGCCGCAGGTGACTGCACGAATTCGCCATTTAAGCAGATCATTATTTCGATGGGCTCAGGTGCTACTGCAGCGCTTGGCGCATTCGATTATATGATCCGGAATCAATAATCTTTATCAGATCATGGAGCAAGAGCCTAAATTCACGACAGCACCGTGAATGTACCTGCTTGGGAGCCGCTTATACAGGCGTTCCTGGAAGGAGGGCCCCCGCGTCCATTGAAGAACCCCAGCCCGGGTGAGGGCTGGGGTTTTTTTCGTGCTTTTTGTTGTGTTTGCGCTCATTGGAATTCTAACGGAACTGAGGGGCGTTATTTTGCGCTAAACGTGGTGTTTTGCAATCTAACGGAAATGAGTGCACTTATTTGCCTGAAAAAGGGCAGTTACCCAAGAAAACGGACGAATAAGGCCCCCTATTTCCGTTAGATTGCAAAAATGCCTGATTTGGTAGAAATAACGGCGCTCAGTTCCGTTAGAAAACGGCTGGTACAGGGGGAGCAATCGCCAATTGAATAAAGCCTACAGCCGCTTCGCTTGATTAATCTCCAGCCTTCGCTGTCGACTGGCGGAAGATCGGCTCAAACGGCACATGAATCCGAATCGGCAGCGGATACGGATCGCGAATGCACTGCAGCATCGTCTTTGCTGCTATGACGCCGATCTCGAAGGTCGGGATGCGAATCGTAGACAGCGGCGGCACCGTATAGCGAGAGGGCTCATTATCATCAAACCCCATGACGGCAAAATCATCCGGGATGCTGTAGCCCTTCTCGGAGATAGCCCGCATGCTGGCCATCGCCATAATGTCGCTTGCTGCAAAGACAGCGGTTGGCAAATTCCCCGCATGTTTCTCCAAATATTGCAGCATGAGGCGATAGGCATTATCCGGCTCCCAGGAGGCGTCCAGAACGCGGTCCTCCCGCACCGATAATCCCGCCTGCTCCAGGGCGAGCTTATACCCCCGATAGCGTTTCTCCTTCTCGAAGCGGCCCGACAACCCCGTTCCGCCAATAAACATAATATCCCGATATCCCTGATCAATCATATGCGTGACGGCAACTCGTGCTGCTTCTACCCGATCATATGCAATGCACGGGATCTCCGGATCGGAGACATCAATACCAACGACCGCCTTCACATGCTTCTTGAAATGCTGATAAATTTTGTTATCGATTCCCTCGATAACGATCAGGCCGTCCAGAGGACTGTCATGCAGCGCGCTGCGCAGCACTTCAGGCCTTTGCAGCTCCTCTTGTGTATAGGTATAAGCAATCTTGTAGCCATGCTTGGACAATTCCTTCTCGATCCCGTCAAAGATCACGGAGAAGTATGGATGGTAGTGGCGTTTTTGCATGGTCGACACCACACAGCCAATCTGCCTTACAGCCTGGGAGGTGTTCGATGACGGGGACTTCACCTGGTAGCCGAGCTCATTTGCAACATCCCAAATTCTTTGCTTGGTATCTGTATTCACGAGCCGGTTGGAATCGTTGGCCAGCACGCGGGAGACCGTGGAGACGGACACTCCTACCTTGACCGCTATATCTTTTAAAGTCGCCATATCATCAACCGTCCCTTTCTGGTTGCATTTGGTGCATGTTGCACTTAAAGTTGCAACTGCTTTTTCCATATGCCTGCAACTTCTCACTTCTATATGTTAAGCAAAAAAAACAACAAGGTCAACTGAAATATTGCGGAAAACCATGTGAAATTTTGCGCGCAAAATTATTATTTATTTGCCGCAAATTAATGAGAAATATGCATTGACATTTGTCTAGAAAAAAGTTACATTCTACACTATGAAAGCGGTTAAACATAAAAAAGAGGAAGGGGTTTGCAATGAAAAACGTTAGAAATACGGCTGTTTTTTGTTTGCTTGCCGCTATTTTTGCAGCTTTTGCCCTGAGCGGTTGCTCGAATGCAAAAGTGGGCAAAGATTCCGGCGGGGCAGGAGGCAAAGATGAACAAGTGAAGCTTGTATTCTGGAGCCACCAGGCAGATGCCTTTATCAAAAGCTATCGTTCCATGATCGATCAGTATGAGCAGGATCATCCCAATGTGAAGATTGACTTTCAGAACTATCCTTATGATGCATACAACCAGAAGCTGAAGGCGTCGTTTTCCGCAAGCCATCCGCCTGATCTGGCCGAGGTGTTTGGAACCTGGGTTCCGGAATACTCGAACAATGGACTGCTGGCCGAGGTGCCGGAGGGCGAAAGCAGGAAGGAGGAGTATTTTGAAGCGCCGCTGGGCGGATATATGCATGATGGCAAGCTGTATGGCTTGCCGATGGAATATAACATCGAGAACGGCGGGATGCTGATTCATCCGCAAATGTTCAAGGACAAAGGGATTGCTTATCCGCTGGCCACATGGCCTGAGCTTGTGGAGGCGGCCAAGAAGCTGACGGTAGCGAATGGGGACAGCCTCAAGGTTAAAGGCTTTGATTTTGTGTCCGGCGACAATATTACCTTTACCTTCTTGTCCTTTATTTTGCAGCAGAAGGGCGATTATTGGGGCGAGAATGGCCATGTCAATTTCCAGACGCCGGAAGCCGTTAAGGCAATGACAGAGTTGAAAAATCTGATTGTAGAGGATAAAGTAGCTGATTTAACAACCTTTGGCGGACAGCTCGACACCTCGGATTACTTCTTCAAGGGCGGATCGGCGATGGCCTATCGCGGTCCCTGGACGATCGCTACGGGTCTGGACAGCTATAAGGTAGACGATTTCGAGTATATCCCCGTGCCCTCCTATACCTCGGAGCCGCCGCTGTTTGCAGCGGAATCGGGATGGGGGCTCGTCGTCTCCAAGAAAAGCAAGCATGCCAGGGAAGCATGGGATTTCATCAACTATGTGACGAGCAAGGAGCAGCTTCGCAAATGGAATCTGGACACATTTACGGTGCCGGCCAAGAAGGAGGTTGCCAGCGATCCGGAGTTCGTAAAGGAAAACCCGTACATGAAGACGTCTATCGATATTCTGGAATATGGCCGCTGGATTGGGCCTATCTGGGATCGCGACTATCTGTTCAAGCAGATTAATGATCATTTCCAGCTTATCGTTGCCGGCAAAATCACGGTGGAGGATGGCTTGCGCAAGATCGAAGAGGCGGTCAATACGAGTCAAGACCAACATAAGTAAACCGGGAGTGTTCACATATGGAAATCAGCAGTTTGAAGCGGGAGCGCGGGTCGGGTCGGAGGCTCCGCTCCCAGACCGTCCATCGCAAGCAGCGTCTGTTCGTAACCGCGTCCCTGACGCCTATCTTTATTCTGTTTACCGTATTTGCATTTGTTCCGATTGTCTGGAGCCTCATTTTGTCCTTCTACCAATACAGTCCGCTGCGTGAGGAATCGCCTTTTATTGGGCTGGAGAATTACATCCGATTGTTCAGTGATGAGCTGTTCCTGAAATCGCTGGGAGTCACGTTTAAATTTGTCGCAGCAGCGGTCATTTCCAACATTATCATTACGCTGCTGATTGCGATCGCGATCAACAGTGTGCGCTTCCGCGGTCTGCGCAGCCTGTTCCGAACAGTCTTCTTCCTTCCGGCGATTGCGCCGCTGGCAGGTACAGCGGTGGTCTGGAGCACCATGTTTAATTATGATAACGGGCTCTTCAACATGATTCTGGCCCAGTTCCATCTGGCGCCGATCAACTGGCTGGGCGACCCGGCATATGCCCTCTTTTCCGTTATTATGCTGACGTTATGGGCTGATATCGGCTATAACGTGGTTTTGTTCATGGCCGGCCTGGATTCGGTGCCGGATATGTATTATGAAGCCGCCCGGCTTGAAGGTGCGACCCGGCTGCAGACATTTTGGCATATTACGCTGCCGCTTTTGAGCAGGACAACGCTGTTTGTTTCGGTGACGACGATTGTGTCTTATTTTCAGGCTTTTCCGCAATTCCAGATTATGACCAAGGGCGAGCCGTTCAACGAGACGAGGGTACTGGCGCTCCACATCTATGATCAGGCCTTCTCCAACTCCAATATGGGTTATGCGTCTGCAATGGCGGCTGTCCTGCTGCTCATTATTCTGCTGGTCACGTTAATCCAGTTAAGAGCAGGGCGCTCCCAATGGGAACATTGAACGGAAGGAGGGGATCAGAATGACCAGACGTTTCACATGGCTTGAAGGAGTAATTATTGCTGTCCTGCTGGTCTGTGCAGCGATCATGCTGCTGCCGTATTTGTGGATGGTGCTGTCTTCCTTCAAGAGCAATTTGGAGATCATTTCGTCGGCAACTTCTTTTGTACCGCAAAACCCGACATTGGAAGGCTACCGAGCGGTGTTTGAAGAGGCGCCATTTCTCACCTGGCTGCTTAACAGTGCTATAACGGCCATTATTATTACGGCTGCCACCTTGTTTACAAGTGCGTTGGCCGGCTACATTTTTGCTAAATTTACATTCCCGGGCAAGAAGCTGATGTTTTTGCTTGTACTGGCGACGATGATGATTCCGTTTCAAGTGATTATGATTCCAACGTATTTGATTATTTCCAAGCTGGGTCTGATCAACAATTTGACGGCCATCATTGTACCCAGCTTAATCAGCTCTTACGGGGTATTTCTGGCGAAGCAGTTTATTGAAGATATTCCGCGGGATTTGCTTGAGGCGGCACGCATCGACGGCGCGGGAGAGCTTCGTATTATGTGGGGTATTGTCATGCCGCTGATTTTGCCGATGCTGTCGGCCCTTGGCATCTTCACCTTTATGGCCGCGTGGAACAACTATTTATGGCCGCTGATTGCCATCAATGATATGGATCGAATGACGGTACCGATGGCGCTTGTCTTCTTCAATGGTGCGCATCAGGTGAATTACAACGTAGTCATGTCTGCCGCTGTGCTTATTACATTGCCTGTTATTATCGTGTTCCTTATTTTCCAGAAGCAATTTATTAAAGGGCTGACCATGACAGGCATGAAGTAGAGCCGGCAGAGATACCTAATAACCAGGAATGGAGAAAATACTTATGACCAAAATTTCGATTATCGGCGCTGGAAGCGCATTTACCCGGGAAATTATTGTAGATATTTTTAAGATTGAAGACTTTGAGGAGGGAACTATCGCTCTGGTCGACATCGATCCGGAACGGCTGGCGATTGCCCGTGACTTGGTGAACAAGATTATAGAAATGACCGGAAAGAAGTGGCAGGTGCTAGCATCTACTGATCGTCGCGAGGTGATAGCTGGCTCGAATTTTGTAATCAACCAGATTGAGGTTGTTGGGCTGGAGACGGTTCGCTACGAGTACGAAATTCCGCTTAAATACGGGGTGAATCAGTGTATTGGCGACACGCTGGGTCCGGGCGGATTATTCAAAACGCTGCGTACATTACCGAGCTGGATCGAAATTGTCCGCGATGTGGAGGAACTCTGTCCGGACTGCATCATTCTGAACTATACCAATCCGATGTCCGCGGTTACGCTGCTTACTTCCCGGATTACGGAGCTGCCGGTGGTGGGGCTCTGCCATTCCATCCAGAACACCTCCAGACAGCTGGCAAAATACGCAGGCGTACCCTATGAAGAAATGCAGTGGCGTGCAGGCGGTATCAACCATATGTCATGGTTTGTGGAGCTGACTCATCAAGGTCGGGATCTGTATCCTGTCTTATTAGAGAAAATTGCAGATCCGAGTCTTCTGGCCAAAGATCCGGTACGATTTGATGCGATGAAGTATTTGGGCGCCTTTGTCTCGGAATCCAGCGGACACTTCTCGGAATACATCCCGTATTATCGCAAGCGGCAAGACTTGATTGACCGCCATTGCAGTACAGGTTATAACGGTGCTACGGGTTATTATGCGGACAACTGGCCGATCTGGCGCCGTACGAATGACGAGGAGATCAAGCAGCAGCTTTCGGGAGAACGGCCGATTGAGCTGAAGTCCAGCCATGAATATGCGCCGATCATTATTGAAGCGATGGTAAAAAATGAAGTGAAAACGATCTACGGAAGTGTTCCGAATGGCGGATTGATCTCGAACCTGCCGCTGGATGGCGTAGTGGAAGTCGCCTGTATGGTGGACCACAACGGGGTGAATCCATGCCAATTCGGAGCGCTGCCTGAGCATCTTGCCGCGTTATGCCGCAGCAATATGGCTTTCTTTGAGCTTGCCGTATCGGCGGTACTGAGTAAGGATAAAGAGATGGCGATGCACGCGCTGATGGTTGATCCGCTAACCTCAGCGGTATGCTCGTTGGAAGAAATCAAGGACATGTTCGAAGAGCTGTATGAAGCGGAGCGTCGCTTTATGCCGGAAATGAGGTAAGGGGCGCAGACCGCACGATAGAGGACGGATAGAAGCAAACAGCTCAGAGAGCAATACATTCAAGGAGTGGAATGAAGCGATGAAAGTAGCTGTATTGGGTGAATTGAATGTGGATATGATCTTGACGGGTTCGGATATCATGCCGGAGATGAATCGGGAGAAGCTGCTTGACGGCATGGAGCTGGTGCTGGGCTCCTCCTCGGCGATTACGGCCTGTGCTCTGGCCTCGCTTGGGGCAGAGGTGGAATTCGTCAGTCTGGTCGGCGACGATGATTACGGCCGGTTTTGTCTCGCAGAGCTGCGGAGAATGGGGGTGTCGACCCGATTTGTAACTGTTGATGCCAGGCTGCAGACAGGGATTACCTTGTCGTTCTCGGCAGGAGGCGACCGCAGCCTGCTCACCTATCCGGGGACCATTTCGCTTCTTGCCCCGGAGCATATCCCTGAAGCGCTGCTGGAGGAAGCGGATCATGTTCATTTTGGCTCTTACTTCTTGCAGGCGCGGATGAGGGAGGAATGGGCCTCCTTGTTTGCCAAGGTTCAACGCTCGGGGAAGACGACTTCCTTTGATACAGGTTGGGACGTATCGGACGAATGGCGGCATGAAGGGATTGACCGTCTCCTTCCTGTAACGGATCTGTTTATTCCGAGCGAGGAGGAGCTGATGCATCTGTACCGGGCTGAGGCGCTGGACGACGTCTGGGCAGCGCTGCCGTCTGAGGCGTTAACCGGGACGGTGGCTGTGAAATGCGGCTCGCGGGGTGCAGCCCTGTTCAAGCGGCATCAGCCTTTGATCAAGGTGCCGGCCTATACTGTAGATGTCAAGGATACGACAGGGGCCGGGGACTGCTTCAATGCAGGGCTGATCTACGGTTATGGAACAGGGCTTCGGGTGGAGGAACTGCTGCGCTTCGCCTGTGCCTGCGGCGCATTGTCGGTTCAGGCGATTGGAGGAACGGGCAGTCTGCCTACTGTTGCGGATGCTGAGCGTTTAATGCAGAGATGAAGCAAGCGGAGTTTGTATTTTAAAACGAAGGAGAGGATACGAATGTTAACAACAGCAGCTCGCAAGACGGCTTGGAGAAAGCTCAGAATGTGTGGGACAGTATTGATGCTTACGGCAAGTATGGTGCTGGGAGGTATTGGCTTGGGGGGAGCAACAACCTATGCTGCGGGTGCGAACTACTATGTATCGCCGACCGGCAGTGACAGCAACTCAGGCACAAGCACCAGTAAGGCTTGGAAAACCTTGCAGCATGCGGCTGACAGTGCGGGCGCGGGCGATACCGTATATGTCATGGACGGCGTGTATCAGCAGAAGCTGAAGATTACGCATTCCGGGTCGGCAGCGGAGGGGCCGATTACGTTCAAGAGTTATGCCCCGCAAACCGCTATTCTGGACGGAACAGGACTATCTGTAGCGGATTCAGAAGGCTTGATTGAAATAACCGATGCCAGTCATATCGTTCTTGAAGATTTTGAAATTCGCAATTATAAAACCACTACCAAGGATAAAGTCCCGTCAGGGATTCTGATTACCGGGGCCGGCAGCAACATTACGATTCGCAACAACTATATCCATGCGATCGAAAATAACGCGACCCTGCGCAGTGATCTGTCCGGACGCGATGCGCACGGGATTGCGGTATATGGCACGAAGGCGCCCCAGTCGCTTAGCAACATTTCGATTGTTGGCAATACATTAAGCAACCTCATCCTCGGCTCCAGCGAGTCGATGGTCGTCAACGGCAATGTGGATGGCTTCTTGATCGAAGGAAACGTCGTCCACGACAATGACAATATCGGAATTGATGTGATCGGCTTCGAGGGTACGTCGCCTAACTCTGCTTACGACCAGGCGCGCAATGGCATCATCAGAGAGAATCGGGTGTACAATATTACTTCGATTAACAATCCGTCTTACGGCAAGCCGATGCCCAACGATTCCTATGGGGCGGACGGCATCTATGTCGACGGCGGCAAGGACACGATTATCGAACGCAATATGAGCTATAACAATGATATTGGCATTGAGATTGCCAGCGAGCATAGCGGGAAGTCCACCAGCAATATCGTCGTGAGGAACAATATCGTGGCGAACAATAATTATACGGGCATCGCTATGGGGGGTTATGATAAGAAGCGCGGCTCTACCGTGAATTGTACAATCACCGGCAACACTTTATACAAGAACGATACGAAGGATCTGGATGGCGGTCAAATGCTGCTGCAATATGATACGAAGAATAATGTTATCAAGAATAATATTTTTGTAGCAAGCAGCTCCAAGCTGATGATCTCGAATCCATTTATTCAAAATACCGGAAACCAGGTGGATTATAACCTGTATTATGTAACGGGCGGGGCCAACACGGCCCAATGGCAGTGGAAAAATGTCAGCTACACAGGCTTTGCCGCTTATAAATCGGGCACATCCCTGGATAGCCACTCCGTATTTGCCGATCCACTGCTCGTTGACCCGAACACTGGAAACTATACGCTCAGCTCCTCTTCCCCGGCGATAAATGGCGGAGAAAATTTGGGCCCGATCGTGGGAGACAAGGACTTCAAAGGAAGCGATCGCGTGAAAGGCGGAAACATAGATATTGGAGCAGACGAATATTAAGCAGCATTAGGTTAGTCCACATAAGAACCTCCGCCATTGGGCGGAGGTTTCTTTGTTGCGAATATAACGGTCATCTAATCAGAGGTCTGCAAGGCTGTGGCTTAATATCAATTAATTCCATATTTCTGTTTGTAATGGCTTAGCGTAAGAAGCGGCCAGATGTAACGATAACTATGATAATGGGAATAAAAGTGACCGGGAAGGCCGGCGCCCGTCGGGTAAGTGCTCTTCCAGTCCTCTTCGTGCATTAAGGTGATCAGCCTCTGTATTCCTCGATCGATCGCTGCGGTTGGCTGCGCCTGAACAGCGATTAGCGCGTCCAATGCCCACGCAGTTTGAGAAGGTGTGCTTTCCCCTAAAGGCACATAACGCTGCAGCCGATCGCTGCGGCAGGATTCTCCCCATCCGCCATCCGCGTTCTGAATATCCAGGAGCCAACTTACTCCTTGTTGTACAGTCTTATGGCTACCGGGGAGGCCCACAGCCGTTAACCCGGTTAACGATGCCCAGGTTCCGTAGATATAACAGACGCCCCATCTTCCGTACCAGGAACCGTCCTGCTCCTGGTGTCCGATTAGCCAATCGGCTCCCCGCTTGATAAAGGGGTACCGAAGGTCCAGTCCGGAGAAGTTCCCAAGATACTCCAGGGTGCGACCGGTCAGGTCCGCTTCTGAAGGGTCAATGGCTGCCGACTTGGCCCCGTCGATAGCCAGCCAGGTGAGCATTTCGTTGTTGGTATCCTTCTCAAACGCGGGCCAGCCACCGTCTTTATTTTGCATTGACAGTACCCAGTTCAGGCCGCGATTCCACGCTTCCAGATAGGCAGGACTACCGGTATTGGAGAAGTCTAGAATCGCCCTTAGCGCCGCGGTTGAATCATCCACGTCGGGATTGATCGTGTTGCTCTCCGAGAAACCCCAGCCCCCGGGCTGCGTTCCCGGATTGTGGACGCTCCAATCGGCGGTCTTATGCTGTTGTCTGGGCAATAGATAAGCGGCGGCACGCCGGATCGCCGGATGATCAGCGGGAATACCCGCTTCCTGTAGAGCGTAGGCGAGCAGCGCCGTATCCCATACTGTCGAAGGAGAGTTCTGTATCGTCGTTGTCTCGTCATAACGAAACTGCATCTCGGTAAGTCCCTGAATGGCAGCTTTGATCCTGGGATGCTGCTGTTCATACCCCAGGGCCAGCAGGGCGAAGATCATGAGAATGGTACAGCTCGCGTAGCTGTAGAGCGTGCCATCGGCTTCAATTCGCTTCAGTATGAAATTCTCTGCCTTGGTTATCGCGATCTCATGGATATGGCGGGGAGTGCCGATCAGCCAGCCGAGACCTGTCTTGATGTTATTCTGCAACTCCTGATATCCGCGGGGGAGCGGTTCTTGCTCATCGCATGGTCGCACATAAAGATCTGACAAATCCGGCGTATGAGCGTTAGTGATCAAGAACTGCTTTTCGCCCATAATAAGCATCGGGATCAGGTGAATCCTGGAGTATCCCGAGAAATCATATATATTGACCGGAAAATATTGGGGGAATAGCATAATCTCAAGCGGAATCGAGGAGATGGACGTTGGCCATTTGCGTTGTCCGGTAATGGAGAGGATGGCCTTCGTCAGAATATTGGTGATTTTGCCAAGACCGCCTTGGGATAAAATATATCGTCTGGCCCGCTGGATCGGCTCATCAGTTGCCTGACTGTACCCGGAATAGAGCAGGGCATAATAGGCTTCAACCGAAGCGGACAGGTTCCCTTCCTCTTCATCGGCGAACAGCCTCCAGCAGCCATCGGGCTGCTGGGCAGCAACAATCCGGTCATGCAGCTGCCGAATCAGCGCCTCGTTCGGGATATTCAGCACTCGAAAGAGAATGACCACATAAGCATCGATAGCCGTCCCGTTCTCAAAGCAATAACGCCAGGACCCATCTTCCCGCTGCTGCTCGATCAGCGCTATCGTCAGCCGCTCTAGTTCCCCCTTCACGTTACTTTGCACATCGCGCATTTGCTGGTTACCTCCGGGCCTCTTTTTAACCCATTATATGAAGAGGGTGAAGGGGAAATGAGCGAGGGAATGCCGATTCATCGCAGCTATGAGAATCAATCAGGATTTTGCAATGGAAAAAGGAAACATAATTACCAGCTAGAATGGGGAAGATTCTAAGAATGGACACTTAATTTAGAAAAAGAAGGGAATGATGAGCATGTCCGGAACACAAGGAACTTATCAGGCAGGGGATGTTGTTTATGTATTTTACCGCAACCCGCATACGCAAGATGTAGCCAATATTCAGCAAGCCGCAGTGATCAACAGTCCGGAGCAGCCCGGTGAGCTGGCTGTATTTCTGTATGAGACGTATTATCCGTTATCCAGCGATATGGCGATCTATTCGACAGCCGCCGAGGCGGAGCAGGCCTATGCCTATTATTTCGGTTCTAGTCAAGAGGAGAGCTTTGAATGAACCCTTTTATGCCCAAGCTGGTTTATTTTGAACCGGATGCTCTGGATTACCCGCTCGGACAAAAGCTGCTGCAGAAGTTCGAACAGATGGATGTTGAAATTCGCCAGACTACCTCTCATAACCAGGTGCGCAATCTCCCCGGGGATAATGACTTCCAGAAATATCGGGTAGCCAAGTCGACCCTGGTCGTGGGGATCCGCAAGACCTTAAAGTTCGATACGTCCAAGCCGTCGGCAGAATATGCGATCCCTTTTGCTACCGGATGTATGGGGCACTGCCATTATTGCTATTTGCAGACGACGATGGGCAGCAAGCCGTATATTCGGACTTACGTTAATGTAGAGGAGATCTTGGAAGCGGCGGACAAGTATATGGCGGAACGGGCTCCGGACATCACCCGCTTTGAAGCATCCTGCACTTCCGATATTGTAGGGATTGACCACCTGACGCATACCTTAAAACACGCCATAGAACATTTCGGCAAATCTGAACTCGGGAGACTGCGGTTTGTTACGAAATTCCATCATGTCGATCATTTGCTGGATGCCAATCACCAGGGCAGGACCCGATTCCGCTTTAGTGTGAATGCCGACTATGTTATTAAGAACTTTGAACCTGGAACTTCGCCATTGCATTTAAGAATTGAAGCGGCAGGGAAAGTGGCCAGAGCAGGATATCCGCTCGGATTTATCGTTGCCCCGATCTACCTCCATGAGGGCTGGCAGGAGGGCTATTATCACATGTTCGAACGCCTTGATGCCGAGCTGCCCGCCAACGTGCGGGATGATATTACGTTTGAATTTATACAGCATCGGTTCACAAAGCCTGCCAAACGGGTGATTGAGAAGAATTACCCGATGACCAAGCTGGAGCTGGATGAGGAAAAGAGAAGATACAAGTGGGGAAGATATGGAATCGGCAAATACATTTATTCCAGAGAAGAGGAAGAAGATATCAAAAGCCATCTTTCCGCCTACATGAGAAAGTTTTTTCCGCAGGCCAAGCTGGAGTACTTTACTTGAATGGGATCGGTTCAGGTCTTGAGACCGTAAATACAAGTTTTAAACCAACCTGAGTCCTCAGTACGCTGCGGCTTAAGGATCAGAAGCGGGACTAAGCAACTTCACAATAACGAATATCAGCCGTGGTGGTTGAGAAATGTGTTGGCGTGGCGCGGGATATACCATAAAGCCCTTCCGACCTCCTACCGGAGGCGAAAGGGCTGAAAGTTTGTTGTCTATCTTATCCGGAGATTACTCTTTCTACAGGATAGTTAATCTTTGGTTTCTTCTTTTTGCCTCCAATAATGAAGATGAACGATGTCAGACCGATTCTACCAATGAACATAAGCATCATCAGCAGAAATTTGGCAAAGACGCTTAGCTCTGGCGTGATGCCCGTGGACATGCCTACCGTACCAAAGGCAGAGCATACCTCCAAGATGATCGATATCAGCTGATGCTGCGGATCGGTAATGTTGATCACAATGGCGGAAGCCCCGCACATCACAATGGCCAGCAGCATAATGGCTAGTGATTTCATAACATCATCCGGGTGAACCTCCCGATTGAATATTTTGATCTCACGATTCCCTCTGACGTAGTTATACATAAACAAGATGCACACTGCAAAGGTAGTGGTTCGAATTCCTCCGCCTACAGAGTTTGGAGATCCGCCAATAAACATGTAGATACTCATGACAAGCAGGGTAGGCTCTGACAATTGAGTGATATCCATCGTCGTTAATCCGGCGCTTCGGGTCGAAGTCGATTGGAAGAACGAGTAGAAGAACCTCTCATGCCAGGACATGCCCTTAAAATAATGCTGAAACTCAAGCAAGAAAATAAGAATCGTCCCAATGACCAAAAGAATGAGATACGTCGATGTCGTTAATTTAGCAAATAGGGAGAAGCGAAAGGGCGGAGCCTGCTTGTCCCTTCTTCTCGATAAAAAAGTCTTGATCTCAATTAGTACAGGGAATCCGATGGCTCCAAATATGATTAAGATACTGGTAACGACTTGTACAAAATAATCATTGGCGAAAGGCACCAGCGATTGCCCTGTAATATCTACCCCGGCGTTTGTCGTAGCACTGACGGATGCGAATAAACCTTGCAGGAAGGCCTCATGCCAGGTCGGAAAATAATTAAGAAAATGAAGTCCAAAAATAACAGCTCCAATGAGCTCTGTAAGCAAAATAATTTTTAAAATTTCCTTAATAAATTGAACCAGTCCTGATAATTGAAACTGGTTGTTGTCAATCATGATCAGCTGCCGTTCGCGCAGTCCAATCTTGCGTCCGATGAGGATCCAGAAGAAGGTGCTCATCGCCATAATCCCAAGACCACCAAATTGCAGTACTAACATAATAATGAAATATCCAAATACGCTAAACGTATTTGCCACATTCAGTACGGCAAGCCCGGTGTCGCTGACTACGCTTACCGCAGTGAATACCGTATCAAAGAAGCTAACCTCTGTACCGCGTCGATATACGCCCGGAAGGCTGAATAATCCAACAGATATGGTTACGGCAAGTAGATAATAGCCGGTGATCACCTGAGCAGGTGAGCGTTTCTCCAGCCAACCTCGCATTTTACTAAGTAGAGCCAACAACATGTCCTCCAATTCATATATCGTAAAAAGAAGCCAACGAAAGAGCTTGCTCTCCCGACAGCTTCAAAGGAATTTTTATTTGAATCGTGTCTATCATACCCTTGGTATTTCAGCTTGTAAAGGGTAGTAAATAACAATATTTTTGACTATCCAATTTTAATGAGTATGTTCAGGAAATGAGGAAAAGACTATCTGCTTGGGGAAGTGGGCGGATGAGGTCATTATGCTATACTTGGCTTATCATTTCAGGGCGGTGAACCATGCGAGTAGATCGATTGCTCTCCATGTTACTCATTATTTCAAAAAAGGGGATGGTGACAGGCAAAGAGCTTGCGGAACATTTTGAGGTCTCATTACGAACCATATACAGGGATATAGAAAAATTAGGCGAAGCGGGTATTCCGATCGCATCTATAGGGGGTAAAGGCGGGGGTTATTACATGATGGAGAACTATAATGTGGACAATCTTTTTCTGAAAAAAGATGAGGCTTCGACGTTCATGGCGATCATGAATAACCTGAATTTCCTGTTTGGCAACAACGCACATTTTAATGATATGGTTCTAAAGATCGAGAATACATATAACCGAGAGAAAAATACCGATAAGCTGAGTATTAACATGTCCCATTTCAGTATGGAAAATGAATTAAAGGAATACCTGTTTCTGATCAATCAGGCCATTGAAGAAAATAAGCTGCTGGTATTTGATTATTGCAACAGACAAATGGAGTATTCCGAAAGAATAGTCGAGCCGATTCAAATTGCATTTACCGCCGGCCAGTGGTTTTTGGTGGGGTTTTGCAGGTATCGGGATGATTACAGAAGGTTCAAGCTGGTACGGATCAATAATCTGAAGCTGGGCGACAGCTTTGCCCAGAGAGATATCACGAGGGAAGAAATCGAGGGAATTTTTGACGAAGGCTACCGCAAGTCCAGTATTAGGGTTACTTTGAAATTTTCCAAGCGAATGGGCAAGCAGCTAACCGAGTATTTTCAAGAGGAGAACATTCAACAAACGGAAGAAGGCCAATATATTGTTGTAGATCATTTTCCGTATGAGGAAGGATTGCTCAAATATATTTTAAGTTTTGGCCAGGAATGCGAGATCCTAGAGCCCCGTTATTTAAGAGATGAATTACGAGACTATGTAAAGAAAATATTGCACCTATACAATGGCTGACATAATGATGTCAGTCGTTTTGTTTTATTGTAGAGGTATACACGGTATAAGGAGTGGAACACCCATACGTATCGTTGAGGCCCTCCATACTTGTCATGACCACGAGTTGTTCAGCAAATATTCGTTAAAAGGCACACCAAGCGTAATATTTATCGCAGGGTTAGGCGATAGCTCAGAGTCATGGGATGTGGTACAGGACCGGATATCGCAGGTTGCCTCAACCTTTTTTTCGTCGGCTGTCAACGATAAGCAAGATCAGAATCGCGGAACGAAGCGGACACTATATTCATCATGATGAACCGGAGATTGTTGTAGAGGAGATTGGTTAGTATGTTAAAAGGGGATGGAATTGTGGACAATACAAGGTTAAAACTCATGACGGAGCTGCAAAGAATCGGGAAGGAGCATTACCAGCTTCGTGAAGGTGAGCAATTGCAGGATTTTTTAACTTGGATGCTGCAATATATCGGGGACCCTCAGCCGGAATTGCGGGATGATCTGATCTGTACGACATTTTATGAATGGTTTCAAGACGAGAATATGTTGACGGCAACGGAATTGCACAGTCTTCTGGCTGTTCTGACCGATGAGCAGCATTTATTCTATCAGATTGGCAGTGTGAATGATTCGTCTGTATTTACGAGAGCATTCTCCATTCTGCCCATTGCATTGATTGCGGAACGCCATAGAAAACAGCCTTTTCTGGATCAAGCCGAATTTCAGCATCTTAAGTATTCGGTGCTCCGCTACTATAGAGAGGAGAAGGATCTGCGCGGCTACCTGCCGGAAGAAGGTTGGGCCCACAGCGCGGCACACGGTGCGGATGCTTTGGATGAGCTGGTGCAGTGTCCGGAGAGCGATGGTGCGCTACAGCATGAGGTACTTGCTGCAATCCAAGGGAAGTTACATAACGGGATGCAGATTTTTAACGAAGAAGAAGACGAGCGGATGGCCAGAATCGTGGATACGATGATTGACAAAAGCCTGCTCCCGCCGCAGGAGATCGCTGACTGGATCGGTGGGCTGACACACTGCGCTGATGTGCCGCAAAGCCGTGGTCCGAGGATCGCCCGCGTAAATAGCAAAAACTTTCTCCGCAGCCTGTATTTCAGAAGAGGGAAGATTAGCCGTGGAAATATCATTGATGCTGCTATCCTTGCAGGAGAGGCTAAATTGAACAGGTTTGCCAGGGGAGAAGATTAAACTCAGTTTATTGGCAGTTACTTTTTCGGAATGCTCGCTATAAGCCTTCTTCTGCTTTTTGGCGGAGAGGGCTGTTTTCATGAGTAGGTTGAGGGGAAGAGGTAAAGAATACAAGGCGACAGGGTGTTGGGGGAGCTTGTTGTAATGTTTTGAAGGCATAAAAGCCATAGATCCACCGGGAAGAATGGGCGGCCAGGAGGGTTCTCTCTTGCTTCGCCTGTTCTTTTTTGAGTGAATTAGATAGCGAATTAAAGTGTCAAAGCCATATTGACTTCCTAGTTGCAAGTCAGATACGATGATCTGGTTGTAAGGCTAGAAATGCTGCAGGAGGATCAGAGTAGATATGAAAAAGAGAATTGCGGATATCGCTACGATAATTGTAGGTGCCTTCTTATTTGCGTTGGCCGTCAACCTGTTTGTCATCCCGAATGAGTTCGGCGAGGGGGGCGTTACAGGGGTCACCATTATTCTGTATTATTTGTTCAAGTGGTCTCCTTCCATCGTTAACATCGTGATCAATGGCTTGCTGCTGATTGTTGGCTACAAGTTTCTGGATCGGCAGACGACGGTGTATACGATTCTCGCGGTCGCTTTTAACTCGCTGTTTCTGCATTTAACGGAAGGCTGGACGATCGCTTCGCATGAGCCAACCATTAATGCGGTTTTCGCGGGTGTGCTTGTGGGAACCGGAATTGGCCTGATCGTACGGGTTGGGGGAACGACGGCGGGAACCGTCATTTTGGCCCGGATTGCTAATAAATATCTTGACTGGAATATCAGCTATGCGCTCTTGTTTTTCGATTTGATTGTGGCCCTTTCCTCATACTTCATTATCGGTCCGGAAAAGCTGATGCTGACCATCGTCGCTTTGTATGTAGGCACCAAGGTGATGGACTTCATTATCGAAGGGCTGAACCCTAAGAAGGCGATTATGATCATTTCCGAGAAGCAGAACGACATCGCCGAGATGGTCATTACCGAGATGGACCGCGGAGTTACCGTGCTGTCGGGCCATGGGTATTATACGAAGAACCCGAAGGAAGTCCTCTATATCGTCATCAGCAAGCAAGAGGTATCCACGCTGAAGAAGATCGTCAAATCCATCGATCAAGCTGCGTTCCTTACCATCCACGAAGTACGGGATGTGTTTGGAGAAGGCTTTCTGGATATTTCGAAGTAAGTGCAGTCCATCATTGTTGGGTTTTGTTAGAATACTGTTGAATCACTTGTGCGAGTTCTTGAAATTCATAATGATGGTTTACCATGTTGACGGTAAAATCTTCGGCTGCTTTCTGGTCCATGACAAAGGAGTAGTCATTCAGCCGTAAAAAGATTACTAAAGCGGTAAACGCGGTCCGTTTGTTAGCGTTTTGAAAGGGATGATTCTGTCCCAGGGATTGAAACAGCGCGGCAGCTTTCTCAAACAAAGAAGGGTATGCCTCTTCGCCAAAAGCAGAGGATTGCGGCCGAAATACCGCAGATTCTAACATGCCTCCATCTTTAACGCCGACATCTTCCCTGGGACTATATTTCTGTACCATTGCGACATTAATGGCAATAACCTCTTGGACGGATAGGTATCGTACGGTCATGTTAACGATCCTTCAGGCCTTTCAATGTTTCATCGTACTCTTCCATCACATTGGAGAGCGTTTCAAGAAATTCAGTACTTATTCCTGCTGGCAAAGTAACCTTATTGGCCTTGCGAATAACGATCTCTCCATCGGCTTCCTTCACGTCGATAAGCACTACGTCTCCGAGTTCAAGTCCGATTTGCTTCAAGGCTTCGGTCATGGTAATCCCGAGGCTATTTCCGAACTTTGTTACTTTACGTTCCATTTCGATCACCTTGGACAATTATTTTCCCTCCTCATCATACTATTCAACTGTTATAACAATTATACATAGGTTGTAGGAAATAATAAACAGCAAGGTCAACGTTCGACTCATTCTGGATTGTAACAGTATCTCTGATATCCTGTTACTAGTGACGCTCCTATTGCCAGTTCCTAGATTTATAGAAGGGTAGTGCTCATTTGGAATGAATGATTACGATCTTTAGGGATTACAAAAAAAAGAAAATAAGAGAAATGTAACTAATTATTGAAGATAAACGTTTTCCATATAATTGAATCATTTGTTTGGACACGAAAAAAGAATCTAAAGAAAGGTGACTGCAGCGTGAATTCTGAGATGAACAAAAGATGGGGGGACAACCCGGGAAAAGCCGGTGCCAACAGATTATGGCTTGTCCTATTTTACGCCATGTTTATCGCCTATGCTTTTATGGCCATTAAAGTTATTTTGTTTAAGACCATTCCTTTGTCAGCACTGTTTCATTCAGGCATCATGTCAGCATTAAGAAGCATTCATATCATTCCTTTTAATACGATTATTGAATTTATGACAAGCGAGAATATTGACATGGGGAGGGCGTTGGCCAATATAGGGGGGAATATTGCTATCTTTGTTCCTTTGGGGATTTTCGTAGCTTATGCTGCACGGAGCAAGCCTCTGCGTTTTTCATTTCTTTGCCTGCTGCTGACCTCATTTGCGTTCGAAGTTATTCAGTATGTGTTTGCTTTGGGGAGCAGCGACATCGATGATATTCTATTGAATTGTGCTGGCGGGGCTATAGGTGTAGGTGTATATAAATGGCTCCATAAATCAACATCCTCCCAGAATCAATTCGTGATGTCTCTTGTTGGTTTCCTCTTGGTTGCAGGGCTTTCTGGGGGTGTCGTTATTAGAATGGTAGAGCCTGAGCTGTTGTCTCTTACGAATTCTAAGGTCGAATATATTTATGAAAATAATGAGATCATGGCGGGATGGAATGAAGCAGAGGCAGGCTTGTTTGGAGATTTGGAAGCTGCTGAAGCCAATCAGATCACCATGTATATGAATCCTAAATCTGTGCGAACAACAGAGAAAGAAACGGACAAGGAGTATATTCATATACAAATAGATGATGCAACTAAAATATTTACTAGATATATCTCTTCCGATAAAAATACCGTGATCAGCAAGTATGAAGAGGTAACAAGTTCTGATATAGCCCCCTTGTTAGAAACTAGGGATATTGCTCCCACGGTTAGAGTTTGGTTATCGAACGAAGATCAGCAAGTAGCTGAAGCGGTTCTCTTTAGCGTCATAGAGTAGTAGATCTATAAATAGGGAAATATATTATAGTTATTAAGTGAAATGATTCACAAATTTAAAGATTCCTCCATCCAGCCGATATAAATTTTAACTGTTTATTAAGGATGGAGGTTTTATTAGATGTATCTCTTAAGGAAAATAACAGCGGCGCTGCTTGCTTTGCTCGTGTCGATCGCCAGCTTGGCAGGTATAGCATCAGCAGCGGACGCTAAGAAGGTATCTGTTGATGTTGCAACCAATTATACGACCTTGGTCCCCGGACAAAGTGTCTTGGTGAACGTCAAAATCTCGAATATTCCCTCTGATCTGGGTGGGCTTCGTTCCGCCAAAGTTGTCCTAAGCTATGATGAAAATGTGTTTACGACCGAGGGTAACATACGCTTCGATGAGGATCTTGGGAAGTACATATGGAGAGACGATACCTTTTTCATTCCTTCCAAAACCTTCGAGACCACCGATTATCGTATCGAAAATCCGTATCTGGAGGATTCCAAACCTGCTGATGGCAGGCAGGAAGTGGTGCTGTCTATATCAGCGCTAAATAACAAAACGATCAATCAGGCGACCGATGAGGCGTTTGCCTCCTTTTTCCTAAGGGTCAAAGAAGAGGTCAAGACCCAGGATACTTCAATCCATATCGTATCTGAGGGAACCGTGCTGGAGGATGCCGCAGGAAAACCCGTTCACGGCTATGGCACAACCTCTGCGCATCTTCTTGTAGGTGCTCCTCAAAAAATTGAAATTGTTCGCGGGACTCTTCCGCCCACCTCGGATACTTTCAAACTAAGCATAAATAACGGTATGGAATTAAATGCGCTGGCGGTTTTCGATAATGGGGACACGGCCTATGTAACCGAGCTAACATCTTGGGAAACGACAGACCCACAGGTTATACAGGCTCGGGCCCAGGGGAATATTAAGGCAATTGGTTTAGGAAAAGCTTCGGTCACGGCCACTTTAGGTTCTGTCACTGGCAAACATGAGGTTACGGTCTACCCGGCGAACGCCCCCGAATTAATTGAAGAAGAAGTAATCCGTGTCATCATAACAAGGATCCCGAATGAGAGAAGCTTCGCAGCAGCTACTGCTGTTCAGATAAAGGTGAATGGCAAAACCGCGGAACCCGGACGACTGTTTGACGGCACCGTTTACGTTCCATTGCGGTCTGTCAGCAAGCTATTGGGAGTTGATGTAGGCTATGACAGCGTCCAGAAAGCGCCAACGATAAACAGCAAAACGGTAACCCATTTCTATACCTTTTCAGGGGTCTCCTATATCATGGCCCGCGATCTATCCCCATTGCTTGGGGCTGAGGTGAAATGGGATAAGAGCACAACAACCCTGACGATCAAGGCATCTGCCCCCAAAAAATAATCTTTTGAACTTCTTTTATAGATGTATACAGCGAATTGCAAAAGGAAATTGGGTTTTAGTATTTTTAGTGATATTAAGGAATAAATCAAAACATTTTCAAGCTATTTGCATAGGAGGAGAAAAACACGCTAAAATCTTCAGAATTACTTAATATGATAAAAGGATATATGAGTATTTTAAAGTACTATATTGAGCTCAGTAATGACGTTGGAGACAGTGACATTAATAAGAGAAGTGAAGATTTTTTTAGTGGTCTTTTAAATCTGTTGTTTAATTTAAATTTAATGAATATGAATAAATTGAAAATGAATTTCCCTGCTATTGATCTAGGAGATAAGGAGAATCGTATTTGCTATCAGATAACTGCTGAATCTACTTCTGGTAAAATAAAAAAGACTTTAGATCAATTCAGGTCTTTGAAATTGTACAAAGAATTTGATGTTATAAACATCTTGATAATTGGGAACAAAATCAAGACAAGAAGCAAATTTGAGTATCCAGAATTTGAATTTATCGCCAATAAAAATTTGTTAGATATTAATGATTTATTTAAAGAAATTGCAAAGAAAACTACTTCAGAGCTAGAGGATATATTCCATTTCTTTGAGTTTGAATTTGGCAGCAATATTATAAAGTTAATTAGATCGGTCGAAGAAGACAAAAGTCTCTATATTGATGAGACTATTTTAAGAGATAAACATTTATGCTACTATGCCCTTGGGTTAGGAAGGGTTAGAATTGATGCTTACATACCAGTCAATTTTGAACAAAGGCTTTCGTGTCTTATACTCTTTCAACAACCAGGTCTGTCGGACTGTATGATTACACTTGAGGAAGATTCAATCAAGGATTTATTGTTTTATGGTGATAATGATTTTGGTAGTATTGAGGAACGGAAATTTATATGGTATATAGATGGGGACAAAATAGGAATCAAACTTCCGAATAATAGATTTGTAACGGATAGTGAAACAGTAAAACAATTATGTGATATTATTACTCGACTTCATAAGAATTATTTAAGTATACGTGAAGAAATACTTGGTATAATAGGAGCTACCAAATTTGCAGAAGAACAACCGGGTGAATTTCAAATATTGAGAGTACCTAATTATATTTGGTTAGCAATGGTGGACTTTGCACAAAAACATGACCACTATTTGGGTGAAACAAAATGGGATATATTCCATCCACTTAATCTATACGAAAAAGACCGAATTATTATTTACAAGAATCACTTGAATAAAATTAAAGCGGATATACTAGCTGAGTTACACGTTAAAGATTTAAGTTCTAATTATGTGGATATTATTTGGAAATCAGGGTATACACCATCACAAAGCAAAATGGAGGGATTCGATAATCTGATTAAATGGAGGGTTGACTATACACATCACTGGATCATTCAAGAATTTATTCCATACTTATTTTATTTAGATTATTTGAGAAATAAAGGCTTCTTGAAATCGTTATTTAGCCCAAATAAAACCTTTGAGAGATTTAAGTACGAATTTAGCTTTCAAAAATACGGTATCGAATCACTAGAGATTTGTTAAAATTAGTAGTCTGTACGAAAAAATGATTTGTTTATTAATTCATTCGAACTGCATGTTGTATTAATTTAGAGGGAGAGACAAATATGCTATCAAAAACTGATTTGGGTCAATTCATTATTGATTGTTTGAATCAAAACGGTGGAAAAGCCACGCTAGTAGATGTAAGCAAGTATATATGGACTAATCATGAAGAGCAGTTAAGACAATCAGGGGGTCTTTTCTATACTTGGCAATATGATTATAGGTGACAGGCTACAGTATTAAGGAAAAAAGGAATATTGAAAGAGGCAAGTAAGAGTAAGTACTGGGAACTAAAGTAGAACGTGTTTACTTTGTGAAATAACCTAAATGTCCTTTACAAGACCCCTATGATTTAACGATACTTCATCTATATAAATGCTGGTTTTTGGGGACACTGATAGATTAAATTACTGCGCGCTACGATGACATCAAAACTTTGACTACACCCGTAGAAGCCTGTCTTCGGACAGGGGACCCCTTTCGACTTAACCAATATCATCACAAAAATGACCTTGTAAGGTCACTTTTGTGTGTTTCCTTATACGATGAGGATTGTAGAACGTCGTGTCAATGGAATTTTGGCTTCTCTGAGAATGTTAAAAGAAATATTTCTAATCTTCACGCCAATGAAGTAACCAACATGAAATGCTTGACAAGTATTGGCTGGTTTTTATTTATACAATACTTCGTTGATGAACTTAGATTAGTGTTTTTTTCAACTATTTGGTATTCATTGAGATTTTCGACTTTCTTCTGATTTTGGAGAATTTAGAAGATTTAATTCTTAGCACGCTTTATAATTCTCGATAGTGTTGTAAGAGACTCTCTACCCGATCCTGCAGTGCTTGCTTTAAGGTGTCAGGCTTCACGGATACCACATCTCTGCCAAACCTTATGAAATAATCCGCTATAAACTCCTCTTCTTCCGGATTGTAGAACCCTTTAATGACGGTCTTATCACCCGTTTCTAGATGCATGGATGGATAATGCTCCTTATAGAAAAGATCCTCGGCTTGCTCGGAGATCTCCACCTCGAAGTGAATACTATTCATAGATTGATACATCTCCATGGAACGACTCATAAGCTCATCTATAGAAAAGCGGGATTGCGTGTCCGCTTCCTCAATTGAAGTGATCCGGTCACATCTGAATACCCGGTACTTATTCGTACTTAGCTCGATTCCAGTGGCATACCATTGACCGAACCTGGCCGAGATTTTGAAGAATTGCACCTCGTAGCTTTTTTCCTGACTATTTTTCAAATATTGAATCCTGCAGGGGCTCTCATTAAGAATGCTCATTAGAATCTGATCCAAATAACGACTCTCATGATGATGCTGATACATCTCAAATTGTAGCACCTGCTTCATCTTGCGAATCTGCTCGATCTGCCCATCAGATAGACAGTGCTCAAACTTCTCATTCAGTTGATTCACACTGAGATGGAAGGGCGTTGATTGATAGGCCTCCAGCGTCAGCATGGAAAAATATAGAGCATACACTTCATCCATTGTGAAAATAATAGGAGACAGCAACCGATTCTGCAGGATCCCATACCGCCCATGTCTTCCATACTCCGAATAAATCGGCATGCCCAATTGCTCTAATGAGCTGATATCCCGCAGCGCTGTACTTTTGGAAATATGATATTTGCCCATCAGGTCCTGTAAATTAAAGAACTCTCTGCCGTTCAAGTACCGGATCATGTCGTTCAATCTTTCCGATTTCTTCATCCATAATCTCCTTGCTTAAAGGTGTCATGTTTTGCTACCTATATGTATTATTATGAATTCAAGATCAAAAATCAAACTTAAAGGAGATCGATCCCATACATGTTTAGGCATAAATTCGCCTCGCAATCATTAATTTGCCCGGACATTTGCAGTGTAGGAATCATCGATCATCTACGCATATTAAAAAAACTCCCAAATGAGACTCTAGCTCCTGAACCCGCCACTTACCAGGTGTAATCTTGTCCTCAACTGACCACGGATAGTTTATCTCCTTGGTAGCTATTTGAACTCTGTAGAGACAGCATGCTGCAAATCCGCTTGCTCTCTATCCCCTCGGTAAAAGTCCTATTTCCGAGTTATTAAAAGCGACGGTTTACAATGGTGGCATAATTAACGGATCTGCTGCCAATATCGTTTACTTTGATCAATCCCTGGATGGATCGACCATGACAAAATATATTATACCCGGGTAATATTGATTTTTTATTTTTACCCGGGTATAATTGGTGAGACATTCAGAGGAGGAGGTACAGCATAGAAATGACCAAAACAGACTTTTACTGCACGGCATTTTTGGGTATGGGAGTCGTCGCCAGTGGTTCCTTACAACACGTTGTTTCTACAGTGAAGGAGGCTCTGGGTGACAGAGACCTCATACAGCTGTTTATATTTGACGATACCACCGGGAAGCAAATAGATGTAGATTTTCGTGGGAAGACAGATGACGTGGGCAAACGATTAGGAGAACAGTTTGGTGATTTACCCGATACGGAAGCGAGTCAGCTGCCTCCCCGGCGGATTGGTCGACCCAAGCTAGGGGTTGTATCCGGTGAGGTTACGTTATTGCCACGGCATTGGGAATGGCTCAAGAGTCAACCTGGAGGAGCGTCAGTAACCCTACGAAAACTTGTTGATGAGGCTCGCCATGCTGGAGGAGAACAGAGCAAGATACGAGAGTCGCAAGAAGCAACACATTACTTTATAACAGCTATGGCCGGGAATTTTCCTCAATATGAAGAAGCTCTGCGGGCACTGTATGCAGGTGACTTGGATCATTTTTACCACTTCATCGATGATTGGGCACCTGATATCAGGAACTATATCAAAAGATTAGCCGCTAATGCATTCCCTGAAGGGAACTTATAAAAGGAGAACATAATTATGAATATTCTGAAAGTCAACGGTGTTGAGTTGGCCTATGATAGTTTCGGTAGCGAAAATGACGAGGCGATTATCCTAATCGCGGGGCTTGGAACCCAGATGGTCCGATGGACGGTTCCGTTTTGTGAAATATTGGCGGCGCGGGGCTTTCGAGTAATCCGCTTTGACAATCGCGATGCAGGTTGCTCGACGCACTTTAGCGATTATCAGGCACTGAATTTTGACGCACTGGCGACTGCTCTCATGTCAGGACAGAGACCGGACATCCCTTACACTCTCGATGACATGTCTAACGATGCTATCGGACTGCTCGATGCCCTTTCAATTGACCGGGCACATTTCGTTGGCAGGTCGATGGGCGGAATGATCGCTCAGATTGCAGCCAGTGAGTACCCTGACCGGGTGCTATCACTCACCTCCATTATGTCCAGTTCTGGTAATCCCGCCCTTCCGCAAACTTCCCCGGATGTCATGGCGATGATGACGAAATCGGCACCGAACCCATTTGAGGATGAAGCAGGATTTTTGGCGCACAGCCTCGCTTTTGCCAAACGCATCGCCGGCACCGGCTATCCGTTTGAAGAGGACGCTTATCGGGCGCTCATTCTTGAGGAAGTCCAGCGAGCCTACGATCCAGGCAGTGTCGGACGACAAATTGCTGCGATCGCTGTCTCCGGTGACCGTCGTCCACGGCTGGCGACCGTAAAAGTACCAGCACTTGTCATTCATGGGATGGATGATCCCATGTTCGTCCCGGCGTGTGGCGAGGACACAGCTTCTGCCATCCCGGGCGCCGAGCTAATGTTGGTTGACGGTATGGGACACGACTTGCCGCACCAACTGTACAAAATAACCGCTGATAGCATAGAGCGAATGGCTCATCGCAATGGACACGCGCTTCCTGAATAGCACAACCAACCGAGTCCCGTGGTGCCCAATGGGGCTGAGTAGCACATGGGTGCAGCGCTGATTAATTTGCGTCCATGGCGCATACGACCTGGGTGAAAGCGGTTGAATAAAAAGGAACCACCTCGACGCAGCAGCTGAGGGTGGTTCTCCTTTTCAATTAATTATCTGCACAGACTGAACTAGGCTATGTCAATATATCCGGATAAGTCTCTATCACTTCTTTTTCCATTTGGCAGTCCTTTGCCACGAACTCCTCATCGGTATGGCCTTCTGAGACCTCTTTCATTAAATCTGTATATTCCATAGCAAGATCATGTGTTATTTATTTTTGTAGTACTATCCATGTAGTATCCATGCAGTCAGTCGATTCCAGTGGCGAACCATTGACCAGACCTGAGATTTTGAAAAATGCACCTCGTAGCTTGTTTCTTGGCTATTTTTGAATATTGAATCCTGTTGGGGCTCTCATGAAGAATGCTCATCAGAATCTGGTCCAAATAACGGCTCACATGATGATGCTGATACATCTCAAATTGCAGGACCTGCTTCATCTTGCAAATCTGCTTGATCTGCCGGTCAGATAGACATTGCTCAAACCTCTCATTTAGTTGATTCACACTAAGATGTAAGGGGAGCGATTGATAAGCCTCCAGCATCAGTATGGCAAAGTACAAAGCATACACTTCAATACCGGATCATGTCGTTCAATCTTTCCGATTTCTTCATCCATAATCTCTTTGTTTAAAGGTGTCACGTTTTGCTACCCATATGTATTATCATGAACTCAAGATCAAAAATCAAACTTAAAGGAGATCGATCCCATGAGCGCAACACTAGAAGTAGCTATATTCTTATCCATGAATGGCAGAGCCCAAGAGGCAATTGACTTTTACAAAAAACACCTCAACGCCGAGCAACTACTGCTCGTCACCTACGAAGAGATGGCCCAACGCGACCCCTCGTTCCCACTCACGGAGGAGAATAAGCATCACATTACCCACTCCGTCCTAAGAATCGGAAAGACCAAAATCATGATCGCCGAAGATACCATGGACCCCCGTGCAAAATACACCGTCGGCAATAACACCTCCCTGTGCATTCAAAGCGCGGATTTGGAGGAAATCACGAACTTTTATGAAAGCTTAACCTCGGATGATCGAGTAAGGGTTATTGTCCCGCTAGCAGGTAATGTGTTCAGCAAAGCATACGGGATTATCCAAGATCCGTTTGGGGTGCAGTTGCAGTTGATGGTGGATGAGAGGTTGGGGTGAGAAGAACTAAAGGTTAGTCTGGATAAAACTCAAAGCAGCGACGAATAGGGGTCCAAGAATCCATTTCTATTGAAACTTGCCGATCGTCCATTGTGTCGCTGCCTCTGCGAAGGGAGTGGACGTAGAAATCAACATTATAATTAAACATGGCCTAAATAAAAAAGCACCTTCGGGTGCTTTAAGATTTCTGTAATAGCTGCGTCTACTCGCTCTTAGTTAAATTCTTTGCTAGATTTGTTTTATTTAGTTTCACAATATAACCTAAAGATAAAAATATGTAGCATAAGCCAAATCCACCATACACCCCTGCCAATTCAAATTTAGCTGCAAAGTATATAATTGCCAAGAAAACAGTATAAATTATCGCGGAGTATATAAGCGCCCACTTCTCATAATCTATGGCTTGAAGTGTTGACTTCATTATTATTTGTAGCCCATTAAATAAATTAACAATAAGAACCAATGGAAGGACTTGCTGAACTACTACTAGAATGGAGTCTTTATCGGTGACGATTCTGGCCAATGGAAAGGGAAGAAAAATGATTAACAATGCTAAGGGAATGTATATTAGCATCAACAACTGAGAAGACAGATGTGAATATTTAAGATAATCTTTTCTCTTATTTCCATAAGCTTGAGCAGTAAGAGTCATGCAACTACCGGAGAACCCATAAACAGGTATCATAATAATTTCCATAAGGGTTGTTAATACAGTATAAGCAGCGATCATCTGTACGCTCATTCTAGATATAATCACCGTAATCCCTATTGCGAATAATGTATACTCTATTAGGTCTTGTAAGGCCAATGGAAAGTATAACTTTATTAATTGCTTTGCAATGGGTTTATTAATTTGGAGGGAGAAACTGAATAATCTGCTTTTATGGAAAAAGACCATGCTAATACCAATACTTACAGCGAAGCCTACAACCGATCCTATAGCGGCTCCACTTATGCCCAATTTGGGAGCACCAAACTTTCCGAACACCAGTGTATAATCAAGTATGATATTTACGATACCGGCAGATGCAAAGCTTATTATTAAGATTTTTGCTTTTTTAATATTTTTGAAGTAGGCAGAAAAAATAAATAAAATTATATTCATGCCAATGCCTAAACCACTGATATACAAATACTTGCTGGCTGCATTTATTATAGTTGTGTCTATTGCATAGATAGATTCTAGTATCCACCTACCAAAAACAAGGATAAGTATCTCGCTAACGATTCCAATAATAATAGAAAAAGACATGCTTGTGTTAAACGATTTGCCAAATTTCGAAATATCATTTTGCCCGAAGTATCTTCCGCCAACAATGTTGAAAGCAGCTGATAATATACCAATTGTTCCAGTAACTAAAAATATAAATGACGAAGCGATGCCAACAGCTGCGAATTCTTTGACCCCAAGTCTGCCCACAATAGCTTGATCTCCTAATTGGAAAAGAAGCATAAGAATTTGTGCGAACAACATCGGTATAACCAAGCTATTAATTGATTTAATATCGGTTCTATTTTTATGCAACCATTGTTTAACCATATAACAAATCAACTAAATCTGGTCTTGTGATATTAACATACGAGTTCAGTTCATATAAGAAATCCATTATATCTTGGTGTACCTCTTCCGGGGTCACATTATAACTTGAAGAAAGAATCAAGGATATTTCATCGATACTTTGATTTGATTCCAAACGTTTAATGATTTCTAATGTTATAGGGTTAACCCTTAATATATTCCCGTTTATAGCAATTATACCGTCCCCATCATCTTCAGTTCGCAAAATAAACTCCGTTCCAATGTTCCTAATTTTCTCTTTCATACCATTCCTCCGCGCATCATCAAATTAGAGCTTATCTTACATGATTACTACTGGGCTATTGGGCATCTAGTATCTGAGTACAATAAATCTTTATTTAGTGCAAATGCACAAGCCCTACAACCCCCACCGCATGTATTCAATAATTCACATGAAGCACAAGCTCCTTTTACGTCTGATCTTTGATTGCTCCTTAATTCGTTAAAAACCACTGATTTATCCCAAATATCTATTAATCCTTCTTTTAGAACATTTCCAGCGCGAAGTCCGGGTTCAGATACCATAAGACTACATCCATACACATTTCCTGCCCCATCTATAGCGAGATTATCCTTACCGGCGGTACAGAAAAACTCACCTTCACTAAAGTTGGTCAACGAGTCCTGTCGAATCCAAGAATCTATATCGTCTTGCCTGTTGTTTTTTAAAAGAGGGAGATAAAGTTCCCAAGGACATTTACTTTCTCCAGTTGATACAATTCTAACATCTGCAGTAAGTAAATTACTCTTTTTTAAATCAGTAAGGGTAAGCAATGTATGGGACCATTCATCAAATGGCAAATAAACTTGTGAAAAATTATTGGATGCATAGCCTACTGAGGCTAACAACATAATTGCAACATTTGAAATACCAAGACTTGATATGAACTCGATAGTCTCAATTAAACAGTTAACGTTTAATCTTGAAAGGGTGATGATACCGTCTATATTAATGTTGTATTCTTGTAGGTTTTTAATTGCGTCAATTGTTTTCTCAAATGCCCCCTTTTGTCCTCTACAGATATCATGGATCGTTTCGTTGGGTCCATCGATGCTTATACAAAGTTTTCTGACACTTGTCCTACTAATTTCTTTAGCCATTTTTTTATTTATCAAAGTAGCATTTGTGTTAACATAATACTCAAAATCGTATATATCTGCTAATTTCATTATGTCTAAGAAGTCATTCCTTAAAAAAGGTTCACCTCCTTCTAAGCTCACCCGTAATATTCCTAACTCATCAAGTTCTTTGAATATTCTATTGATATCTTCTATTTTCAACTGATTTACATTTGAGTGAATCCCAGGTGCGGAAGCCGAGCAAAAATCACATTTTAAATTGCATCTAGAAGTAACCTGAACATCCGCATAATAAGGTCTTCTATAATGGCCAGTACTCATCATAATAAATCCCCTAACTGTTTAGTAGAGCTAAGACGTGTTGCCCTAGCTCTACTAAAATTTTTTTAGGCACTTTTCTTAATTGGGCTGGTACCAGTGATGTGATTCTTACTCCAAAGTAGTATTGGTTTGATTTCCGGTTTAGTATAAGCCTTCAAATTATTCACCTCCTTTTTTTGGAGATAGTAACAAATATATTAATTTATCTCTGTGATGTTTTTCCCTGATATACCATTTTTTTCAACAAATATCGAGCTTTATTAATATTTACGTTATCTGTTCGTAAGGTATCGGCGATTTTTTTTAGTGGCAGTAGCCGACGTTCTTACAGGAAATTGTCGGAAAGTGTGGAAGTAAAGTAAGACAGGTCCTTATTGGTCAAATGGCTTTTATTATAGAATTTCCTAACAAACATTTTTTTGGAAATGAGGGTCAGCATGATTACTCAGATAAGAAGTTGGATACATGACAATTCAATCCCTAATTTAATTGGTAGGAAGAAAGTGGATTGGTCTATATTTGAATATGGGTCTACGATACCAAACGACTTTAAAGTGTATTTTTCCCAAGCTAATGATGGAGAAGAGATCAAAAAAGGCAGCGGTAGGCAAGTAACTCTAATTTATGATGATAAGCATTACAGTGCTTCACTAAGAAATGTTGATCAATCAAGTGCAGGTAGGGAGACATTACAATTACGGTTTCACTCTAATGAAATAAAAGAGTTAATGGTGTCTGTTTTTAAATCTAGTTATAAATACATATTAGAACGGAAGCCTACCGATCCAGGAAAAAAGAAGCAAGTGAACGTTCCAGATGAATTAGCCGAATATATTGAATTCTATTCAACTGATTCACCCTTCATATATGAAATGAAATTGATACCTGGTCATGACTTGAAAACACCAAGCATATGGTGGGTCAATCAAGGCTCAACTCTTAATGAGGAACTTAAAGAAGGGATACTGTGGGCGCCTTTGTCTGGTAAAGGTGGTCGCTCACAATACCACTGGGATACCATGGATGAAGTAAGAAAAGGGGATATTATCTTACATTATGCTAATGGATTATTGCATTATGTAAGCAGAGCTATTGAAGATTCGATAAATGCTAAGAAACCTAGATCTATGTCAGAATCGGTATGGGACGAACAGGGGAGGCTAATTCGTGCTGAGTACTTCCCAATTGAGCCCAATATTCCCTTAAATAGTTTTTCCCAAGAGATTCTAGAATTAAATATTGCTCAAGGTCCTATTCATTCGGGTGGAGGGGTAAAACAAGGATACTTATTTCGCCTTTCAATCGAAGGACTAAACATCATTCAAAGTCATTCACCAGATGTAACCTGGCCCGAATTTACACGCTTTGAAGTTGAAAACAATGAGGACTTGGATGAGGTGGAGCCTATGCAAACCATAATTGGGGACGGAGAAGTAGCAGTAGTTTTAAGTAAAATCAAAGCTTATATTCAGCAGCAAGGTTTTTATTATCCACCACACCTCATTGAAAACTTTTACCTTTCACTCAAGACAAAACCCTTCGTCATTTTGGCTGGCGTTTCAGGAACGGGAAAAACCAAGCTAATCAAACTATTTGCTGAGTCCATGGGGGCCACTTCACAAAATGGACAGTTTACACTAATACCTGTTCGTCCGGACTGGAGCGATCCCTCTGATCTGATAGGCTATAGTGACTTGTCAGGCAAATTTCGCCCGGGGCGGTTAGTTGAGGTGCTACTGGAGGCATCTCGAAACCCTGGTAAGCCTTATTTCATTTGCTTGGATGAGATGAACCTGGCTAGAGTGGAGCATTATTTTAGCGATATACTTAGTATTCTTGAGACGCAGGAATGGCAGGACGACAGAATAATTACTGATCCGATCATTCACGATAAATCACTTGTGCAGAATGAGGATCGGGTAGTATATGGCAATTTGTCTATTCCTGAAAACCTCTACTTGATTGGAACGGTCAATATGGATGAGACAACGCATCCTTTTAGTAAAAAGGTACTCGACCGGGCGAATACAATCGAGTTCAATGATATCTATTTGCCTCAATTTCCCGAGGAAGACCCGGAGGCGAAATTAAGTCCAGAGCCTGTTCCAAATCAGTTTCTGCGAAGTGACTATCTTCGACTCGTGGATGCTTTCCATGCCGATACAAAGGCACTTATTACGAAAACGACCGAGGCTCTTGTACGAATCAACAACATCTTAGAGGAAAATCACGCTCATGTAGGGTTTCGAACTCGGGATGCAGTATGCTTCTATATGCTCTACAGCCAGCGGTACAAATTGTTTTCCGAGGACGAGGCGTTTGATCGCCAATTACTTCAAAAAATATTGCCAAGGATTCAAGGCAGTAGCGCTTCAATAAGAAGAGCTCTCTTGAACTTGATGAAGGTGTGTGTAGGCTCTTCTTTTGTCATCAAAGACTATTCAGAGAATATGGAATTGTTGTTTGAGGAACGCAAGTTCAATGAACTGATAAATCAGGCGAAGTATCCTCAAAGTGCAAAGAAAATCGCTTCTATGTTACGGAGGCTAGAAGAAGATGGATTTACCTCTTACTGGTTATCGTGATGCACCGGTTAAACTTCTACAAATAGAAACTAATCTATTTAATTTATATATTAAAGGGAAACCATTTCATCCGACCGTCGAAACTTTACAGCTTCATCGTCAGGAGGGGGAGGTCTGGTCCGATGCTCATTTTCATGTTGATGTTCCCTCTTCGAAGGTGGAATTCAGTTCGGTTCAAGTTTTTTCTCGGCAGACGTTAGGCCTTCAATCGTGGGATCATGGTGACCAAGCAGAGCCTTTATTTTTTGAAACGCAAACCTATGAGCTCGTTATTGAAAAGAAGCAGGATCTACCGATTGTCTTCTTTCATGAGAATATTCACCTTAGGCAGGCTATACAACCATTGAGTGATAGTTTATTGTCCGGTGTGCTTAACTTCCAAAATGAAGTGGGCTTCTCGGAGCTTGAGCTTCGCCTACAAGGTGAGGTTATTTTCAAGTTGCAGCTCGAAGTGTTTCCCTCAAAAATGGATTACAAGCGCGATTACGAGGTGATTCTACGTGAGGTCAATGAACAGATTTATAATCTTTCTTTTGATTTTCTCCGCAGGACATTTCATCTAACGGGGTTAAGGGAGACAAGGTATCAGAGTATTACTGAATTTTTCACGATATTACAGCAGTTTTTTCAACAGTTAATCCAAGGCGTGGATCGCATTAAAAACGCACCTCATTCCAAAATGAGACGTGAATCTCATGTCGTAGAAGCATCGAGAGCAAGAAGGGTGGGGAAGGAGAATATAGTGTTTTTGCGCAAAAGGCCGGAGCTTTTTATCCAAGGACACCCACATCCTACCCATGTGCTTGAAAGAAGGCGATATATGGACTTCGATACGGCAGAAAATCGGTTCATTCGCTGGGCATTGCTACGCATTTCCTCGAAATTGAAGGAGCTCAGAGCTCATGTAACAAAGAAGGGCAACCCGGATCCCGTGCTGCTTAAGAGAATCGACATCATGGGTTCGCAGTTACAGCGGCTGTTGAAGCAAGATTTTTTAGATGTGGGTGACATGACGCAGGTTTCCCTGACCCTTGTTTTACAAATGGCCCCAGGTTATCGGGAAGTATATCGGATTTATCTCTTACTGATGAAGGGCCTTTCGATTCAAGGAGATTTGTTCCGGTTATCGATGAAGGACCTGGCACAGCTATATGAATATTGGTGCTTCCTGAAAATCCACCAGTTAATCCAGCGTAAATATGAGTTGGTCAGTCAAGATTTGATTAAGGTGAACCGGAATGGTCTTTTTGTTACGCTGAAACGAGGGGAAAAGGCTAAGATGGTCTATCGAAATCCGCGGAATGGAGAAGTGTTTACTCTTTACTACAATTTTTTGCCTGAGGAAGATAGCGGTTCTACCCTCGATCAAAGGCCAGATAATGTACTGACCTTGAAAAAGAATGATGCATCGATTGAGTATAAATATATCTTTGATGCGAAATATCGTCTGAATCCAGCTTATGAGGGAAGTCCATATTGGAATAAGTATAAGCAGCCAGGCCCAGAAGAAGAGGATATTAACACGATGCATCGTTATCGGGATGCGATTGTGTACAAGGATCTTCGGAACGGGGAGTATGAGCGGAGTATGTTTGGGGCGTACGTACTGTTTCCCTATCCAGATGAGGAAAAGTTTAAGGAGCACCCTTTCTATAAAAGCATTCAGCTAGTCAACATTGGGGCTATCCCTTTTTTACCGAACGCAACGAGCCTCATGGAGCAACTTCTTGATGAAATGATTCAAGACAGTCCAGAAAAGGCTTATGAACGTTCAACTCGGCCTCGCGGGACCAAAGAATACTATTTCAATAAGTTTGAGGGTAAAAATGTCCTTGTTGGTTCGTTGCGAGAACCCTCCCAATTGGAGGTGGCTTTGTCACAACGTTTTTATCATATGCCGCTTAAAAATATCGTTGATCACAAGCTCCTCACGCAAATCGAATATATTGCGATGTGCCAGTCGCGTAAAAATTTTAAGGGGCCAGGAAACACGGGCATCTATTGGTATGGCCGGGTTCAGGATTGGCAGGTCGTTCGAAGGAGCGAGATCACAGAACGGCCTGCCCGGCCCGGCACGGAAGAGGTACTGTATGTTAAATTCACGATTGAACAATGGGAACGACGGGACAAGCCTATCGTCTTAGGTGGACGGAGAATCTATACCTGTCTGTATACGAGCAAATACATGTTTGATCGTGCCAGTGAAATTGCGGAATTAAAGCTAGAGAATGATGAGGATCTGAGGAAATGGCGCGAAGCCCGGAGAGTCGGCAAGGTCAAAGTACAGCTGGATAATACTCATGTGGATTTGGCGGGATCTGTGGTGGAGATTCGAGTGGAGGAGTAGGGGGGGTGAATAGACAGTTTAGAATTCTAGGAAAGTTGAGATCCTGATGAAAGATCTAGTTTTTAAACATTACCAAAACAAAGTAAGGGCTCATGCATTGGTTTATAAACATATCAAGAAACATTATTATTTTCTCAATACTATGATGATACTCTGCCCTGGAATAGTAGTAACCTGTATTTATATTTTTGTATTTAAAGAAGGTAGTGGGTTATGGTTATTTATTTCATCTATAGCCTCAATGGCTGTATTTTTATATTCGGGTTATAGCTTTTCCAATGCTGCCAAAAAAGTCATTAGAAAGAGATATAAAATAAGTATTGGGAAGGGAACATGGAGAACTGAGAAATTTAAAGAGCTACAATCGAATAAGCTCGCCGACTTTCTCCATAATAATAATTTAAAAACGAGATGGAAGGTAGAAAAATTAATTGAGTTATATAAAAATGATAGAGAGAAGTCCAAATTACCTCCATTAATTGCACCTAGTCTATTCCTAGCAGTGTTGACTCCTAATCTAACTCAATTCCTCTTTTATATTTACAAAGATAAGGAACTGATGCAACCATACGAGGTACTGGTGCTATTTCTGGAAAGCACGCTCCTCTCTGTGGCGGTAATTATAACTTTTACGTTATATAAAAGGGCAAAGGATAGTATAGTTAATGATTTTTTTCAAAACAAAAATAACATAAGGGAAGGGCTCATTCAACAACTAGAAGATTTACTTTTACGTATGCCGGATGAAGTAGAAAAAGAACAAGCGGAAGATATTACAAAACTAAAAGACGATACTGGATATAACGTGTTACGCCGTAAAGAAATCAACTAGTGTTTCGTGAGTTTTTTACTCGTTGTCAACTTGTTTAAATTGACACGAAAAAGAGAGCAGTATATCTGCTCTCTCAGCCTGTAGACAAAGTTCCGAAAGGAGCAGGTTCTACAGGTTTTTTTGTCGAATAGGTAAGGAGACAGTGGGTTGAGGTGTGGAGGATGCTAAGTAAGAGCAGTAACGAAGGTCGCTTTCAGGTTCCGGTTTATTCCTTGGACGAGCTCGTGTCAAAAGGAACATTTGGTACGAAAAATTGAAAATGCTATCGACTTTAGTTTTATAAATGAACTCGTTCGAGATCAATATAGCGCAGAGACTGGGCGCCCAAGTGTCGCCCCTGTCGTTCTTATCAAAATTGTACTCATTCAGTAACTTTTGGGCATCCGTTCGATGCGTCAGACGATCAAGGAAATCGAAACAAACGTGGCTTATCGCTGGTTTCTCGGTTACGACTTCACTCAACCGATTCCGCATTTCACAACATTCGGGAAAAACTACGCATGCCGCTTTCGCGATACCGATATCTTCGAGTCGATCTTCACTCGAGTCCTAGAAGAAGCTATGAAACATGGCTTCGTGGAACCGGACATTTTGTTTATTGACGCCACGCACGTGAAGGCATGCGCCAACAAGAACAAAAATACAAACCGGAATACCTGTTGAGAAAAACAGATTAGCCGGTAACCAATAATCGTATCAATATTCCCATCCTTAAGTAGCTTTTTTCTGATTTTCTCCTCCGCACCACCACGGAACAGAACACCATGAGGCAAGATGATTGCCATTGTTCCCTCATCACTTAAAAAGTGAAACCCATGCAGTAAAAATGCAAAGTCGGCCGCTGATTTTGGTGCAAGGCCGTAGCCTTTAAAGCGGAAATCCTCTGCCAGAGTGTCATTAGTCTCCCAGCGGTAGCTAAAAGGTGGATTGGCACTACTGCATCACATTCCAACTTTTTTGCTGGTTCATTTCATTGAGAATGTCCCAATCATTAAGTAGTGAATCACCATGGAAGATTTTAAACTCAGAATCTTTAAGCCCATGCAGAGGCATATTCATCCGAGCAAGGTTGTAAGTTGTTATATTCTTTTCCTGTCCATATATCTGACCGATACAATTAGCACCAAGCTGCTTTCTAACATTAATCAGAAGCGAGCCGGAGCCACATGCAAAGTCAAGCACGTTTTTGAGTTGCTTCTTTTTACATGTGCTCGGGTCTTGGCTGTCAAGAGTAACTATGCGAGAAAGGGTGGTTGAAATTTGCTGAGGCGTATAAAACTCCCCAGCCTTTTTGCCTGAACCCGCTGCAAATTGACTTATTAAATATTCATAGGCATCACCCAATATGTCACTTTCGTTAGGGAATCCCGTTAAACCTTTTGCTATTTCAGTTATAATTGAACATAACATTGTATTACGCGATTCATAATTCTTTCCGAGTTTATCAGAGTCAAGGTTAACCTCCGAAAACAATCCCCGAAATGTGCTATCGAAGGATTCATTTTCTATAAACTTAAAACCTGCTTGCAGGGTTTTCAATAAATGCTTACTCTGGATGCGAGCTAATTCATATATATTACTCCAGAGGTAGTGTGGCTTTATTACAAAATGAACTTTACGGCGCATTTTTCTGATCTGGTCCGATCAGTACCTTGAGACTTTTATGATCCCAGCTAATTCTGGTGAAAAATGATCACTTGAGCCGATAAATTAATGTTAGAATGAAAGTAAATCATCCAGTTAACATAATTTGTATCTAAATGAAAGGGGATCGTTATGGACGTATCGTTACTTATCAAAGAAATGGAACGACAAAGTGAAAAATTTAAGTCTGCGAAAGAGTATGACTGCGCGGATGCATTAAGAGATCTACAAGTAAAGATCGAACATGGAGATTTTTATGGAACCATTTATAATCGTTTTACTGAATGGACAAAAGACGATGTCGCTTTCCAGATAATGAAAAGAAAAAACTCCTTTATCTATTAATTAAGAATCATCCTAGGAGGCAGAAACTAACTGATTGCAGCTTCTGTGTAGATAGAATTATTGAAGGAGAATCCTGTATCATTCAAGCAACAATCATAGAAACCCTAATACAGGTGAGGACGATTTTCATCTGGTCATTAATGGAGATGGATATAACGAATATGACACTGATAAGTTCAAAGAACTTCTTATTTATTTTTAAACGAAAAGGAGAAATCTGATAATTGGTGGCTAGGCAATCAAACACCTTCAGATATTTCGAGGGTGTTTACTTTGCAACAAAATTAGTCGTATTTCCGTTCCGTTTTTTACATTTTTGTCGAGGGGCAAGAACATGGTCCCAATTAAAGGCGAAATTTAGCGTTTTTTTTGTTTATCGGTACAAGTTGTACCGATTGCCGTAAAGGACAGAACATAGTCCTATAGCCGATTAGATAAGAATTAAACTACATTTCACCGCATTAGTTCATTAAGCTAACGGGCAGTTAAGCGTAATAAAATTCAAATTTTAACCGTATAGATATTGGAAGTACCAGGAAGTTGGAACTCAACAATTTGGAGTGATTAAATGAAAAAGTCCAGAATAACGTTAGTTGTCCTAATAATTTCTCTAATAATAGGTTTTGGTTATATGGGTGGATATAGGTTTGATGCTTTAAGCGCGGCAAGGGCAAATTCATTTGTATCTAAAGATTCCATTTTAATAGATGAAGTCGATTATAGTTGGGGACGATTTTATATTTTTGACTCTCCCGAAAAAAAGCCAGTTACTGTAATCACATTAAAATCTTATCGCTATTTATGGTCTTCGAGAATAGTAATTAACCATGATCACCGAGATGACCGGATTATCACAATCGGTGGTGGAACCTTAAATAATCCAGATGCAACAGTGATCAGTATTATAGTCGATGATCCTGATGTTTCTTACCTAGAAGTGGGACCTGAAAGTAACCGAGTGAAGAGAGAAGTAGATTTAGGGAAGCCTATGACATTCTCATGGGATATTCCAGTCCAACTGAATTTCCTGTATCCAAAGGCATTTAATAAAAGTGGTGAACTACTTTATGAGTATCGCTATCCAACAAATACTCACTATATACGGCAAGAGGATTTGAGATGGTATTCAGTAAAGGAGTAATCTTATCATAAGTAAACTTACTCAATAGATCGTTAACGGGTATGTTAGCTCAACAGAGACAAGAAGGCAGCCGACCAGAAAACAATCGGCTGCCTTTATTCAGCTAACGGGCAGATTAGTTTATAGAACGAAAGATAAGTTGTATCCCAAAGAAATTTATCCTCTAAAAAGATGAAGGCTCATATTCCTTTGATGAATCGTATAGTAAGGAGAAATATTTATGACTTTCAAAAAACTACCGATGTAGAAAGACGAAAACCCAATTACATATGAAAAGCAACATAATTTCAAAACAACTAGGATAATTACGTATGAATTGAAATGGAGATCCAAAGGAAATCAAGGAACTTGAAGGAAGGTATGCAGCCCTGGAAAGAAAGCAACTAGAACAGATAAAAACATCCAAGCTTAAGAAATAGGGTGAGAGTTTTTTATGTTGCTTAGTCAAGTTCAGAAAAAAACAATTCAGTCTTTATCTATAGGCGAAAGCTATACAATTGCAAGAAAAACGATATAAAATACACTATGTAGAATCTAGCCCTTGGGGGTAAATAAACCCGAAATAAAAGCAGCTCTTCCAATAGAGGGATAAGGAGAAAATCGAACAAAAAAGTAAGCTGCCTGAAACAGCTTTGTAATGAAATTGATCCATCGCATCCTCCTCCTCATATTCTTGTTTTTTTGAACATAGTTGATTTTTAATGCAGGGGTATAGCCTATAACGTACATTTTGATTATATGTGCTTTAGATACAACTGGCAATGTGAGAAGTGTTCTATAAAGTCCGATAGTTGCTTTGCTGTCGGGCTTTTTTTGTCTCATTTTTAAACCCCTAAACCTCGAATCTTGTTCCCTCAACACACCACTCACGCAACGACCAAGCGACTAGAAAATTTACCTATTTTATTTAATGTTGGATATATTGTTATCGATTTCATATTAATGTAAATTAATTTGGCAGGATTACTACTTTAGTCTAACTAAATTGAGTATAAGGTTGGGTAATATTACCATGTATAATTTTGTATAATTATGTTGTAAAATATTCCGAAGTTGTAAAATATTCTAAAGAGGTAAATTATGAAAAATAATAAAAAATTTCTAATCATTGGAATTTTAATTATGGTAGTTGGAATTATTTTTATTTCTAAATTTAGTTTGAGACAAGAATATAAGGAAGTTTCAGAGGAGCAAATCTCAGAAATTGTAGAAAAAGAAAAAATAACTCTACTAAATAAAGAGATTATAGTTAGTAAAGATATTCCGGTAACCGTAATTTCATACAGGAGAGACAATGAAATAGGATCAATCGAAGCAACTAATCATAATGGCAAGCTTGATTTTAAAAAGGCTTTAACTACGGCAGTTTATACTGAAAAAAAAGTTGAAATTTTAGGCGTTAATAATGGGTTATGTTATATAATTTTGACATTTTATAATGAAGACCTTCTTTTGAAATCAAAGAAGATATCAATTTTTTATAACAATATTCAAAAAGATATTGATAGAAAAAACGAGAATGAAGTAAGCTTGATAATTCCACTTGCTGATGCTTCTAATGAAAAAAGTGGTATTAATTTAACATCAATAGAATTTTTTGATGCTGATAATAATATTATTTTTAACTACCCTTCAGATTTAAAATCAAATGATTACTATGATTATCTTTATTCTGCAAAAACAATTAATTTGCTTGAAAAAGAGACAAATTTCTCTAAATTGAAGACAAATTCTAACTTACCGCAATTAACAAGTATATTTGATACCTGGCTGTATGTAATGTCTGTACAAGTAAATGAAAACGAAAAAAATAAGATTGTTGATTTTATAAAAGGTTTAGAATCTGACAAGGGCCATTATTATGCAAGTTATAAAGAAAAAAATCAAAATGGGAGTTTAAAGCCTTATTTATACTTACTGGATACCAAAATGGCTATGGAAATATTTAGGGAATTACAGATGGATATACCTAATAAAGAGAATGTTTATAAATATCTTCAACAAACTGATTTTGAAATAAGTAAGAGTGAATTAGATTTTGTTTCTGAAGGTGGTTTCATAGTTCTTATTAATGAGATCATAGATATTATCAATAGCGAAGATACTAATAGGATAGATACTATTCATACTAATTTGGATGATTTAGTAGACTTGTTTAAAAAAGCTCCTTCATCGATAGATAAATATTCTACAGCTTTAGATCTAATGGAATTTTATCCGAATATTGATTTGAAATTAGATAATAAAGAAATTTCATCTTATATGAACAAGATTCAGCAATCTAATGGTTTGTTTAATATGGAGGGTTATACAGATGGTTATAATGCTTTATCAACCTATCTAGCTGTTGACATTTTAACTAAGTTAAATATTACAATACCCAAAAAAGACCAACTACTAGAAAGTATTAAAGCAATTAATGTTTCTTCTTTAACTGAATAATTTGATATCAATTAAAATTGATATAAAAACTATCGTGAAGGGGAGTATATTAAATGAAAAAGTTGCTTAGTTTTTGTTGTGCGATAGCCATTATGTGCGTATCCTTACCAATTGGTAGTGCTAGTGCTAATGGTAGCTCAAATTTGTCTTTAGTAGATTCTAAAAGTTACGAACTTAATGGAGAACAATTTGAAGTACGGACTTGGAAGGATTCAGATGGTACAAAAATTTATACAGTTCCAACAGAAGTAAGAAATAAAACCGAAGTAGCAGACTTTGTAGGCAATTTGATTAAAGGGGAACAGAAGCCGGAAATTACCCCTTTTGGTGTTGGATTTAATTGGAGTAGAGAATTGGAAGGGTATGATCTTACTGCACCTGATAAGGCAAAAATTCTATGGAGAGCTAGTGGATATAGTTCTGTAGGCCCAGTAGGCAGCTATAATTATAGCGAAATGGGTGTCAATCAAAGCGAATTAAAAGCTTTTTATCTTCCTACAGGATATCCTGACAAAATGTATTTGTCTTATTCTACTACGTATAATGGTATCTCTGCGTCTGTAACTTTTTCTGATAAACCAAGTATTACTTTTTCTCCTAGTACTAATACAATCACATGGAAATCTGACCCTATGTCTGGTGACTGGTTAATAGTTACTAGTAGTGATCCTTCCCATGCCACATCTTATATCGGAATTACGAGTACAGCAATTCAAGCAAATACTGAAATCTATATGGGAAAAAATGTTTATAAAGCACAAGTTTCGGACAAAATTGGTTATCTTAACAATTAAACACAGATGAACAATAAAGAAAGGAGGACAACCTCCTTTCTTTATATATAACCTCTCCGTATTGAGGTAGATGGGGCAAAGTTTCTCAGTACCATCAAACTGCATTCCTCCCAGGCGGATCTTCCGGAGCATTGTCCAGGATCGGGTAAGGTTCAGGATTGAGAGGTACAAACCTGCAGAGGAGGGATAACCTGCTTTGTCAATATAATTTTTTCTAAATTCTTTCTATCTTCCGAAGATCGTGATACAATGTAATCAGCAAAAGAATTAACTACTTCTACGTAATTTTATTCTTATACGGCCATAGACGATTGAAAAAGAGACCTTTACTTGGCGGTTAGGGTCTCTTTTTTGTTTGTATTACATAAAAATAGTAAATAATAATAAATAAACCCGAAGGAAAGCAGATTCCGGCTACACTGACCTATATTGGGTTAGGTTTACCTATGGATGGGAAACTTGGCGGTTACATCCATAAGTACCGTTCGTTATGTTGGAAGAGCTGCTTTTTTTGGGTTTATTGCCCCTTAAGGGCTAAGTTCTACTTATCGATTTCAAAAAGAATGATAAGGAGAATTCGAACGAAGTAGTACGCTGCTTGTAAGAGCTTGGCCATGGTATTTATTTACTCATAGACGATTTTTTTAATGCAGGTGTATAGCCCATAACTTACATTATGATTATATGTACTTTGGATACAACTGGCAACGCGATAAGTGTTCTATAAGGGTCCGAGTGGGCCCTTAAGATACGAGGTCAACGACTTCTACTCCAAGTACGTGGACAATGATATCAGTCTTCTTCGAATAGCGTTGAATCCTTACGTAGTGATATCTGGAGAGGCAGGTGCTGGTAAATCTCACTACATGGCGGATGAGGTACTGAAGAGAATAAACGCTAATAAGATGAGCATTTTTCTGTTAGGTCAGTTATTTCATTCAGAGGATACCATCCTGTCACAAATTAGAAAGCAATTAGTCATTGCAAGTGATGAAGAGATGGAAGCTGTATTTGAAGTGTTTAATGATTATGGGTTGGCTAAGGGGGAGCGCGTCGTCATTTTCATCGATGCTCTTAACGAGGGGAGAGGTAAACATTATTGGCTGAATTCGCTTGGCGGCTTCGTCGAGAGGCTAAGAAAACTTAACAACGTGGCCTTAGTGATGAGTGTGCGAGATACCTATGAAGATGAGATCATACCTGAGGGATTTTATAGAAGAAATAACGTGAACAAATATAAATTTGAAGGGTTCGATGATCTGGATCAAGCCATTCAGGAGTTCTTTAATTACTATCAAGTGCCGCTAAATTTAAATGACTATCTGAAATATGAATTCCAAAATCCTCTATTCTTGAAAATGTATTGCATGGCATACGATCAGGTTAATAGATCCGGCACGGAGAGCATTGAAGGTATTTTTAATAACTATTTCAAAAAGATCAATGAGAACTTAAAATTAAGGATCGAGAACTACCCGAAGTTCGGAAATTTGGTCGTTGAAGCTTTGTACTATTTTATCGATGCCAAGCTTAAGCACAAGGGCAGTGAATCGAACCTTTTATACGAAGTGGCTTCCAGGGAAGTAAATCAGGCTATGATGCACCATGGACTAGGTATCCATTTCTTTGACGAGTTAATTAATGAGAAGATCATTACAGTGAACACCATAACCCCAAACGGGGAAGAAAAGAATATCGTCTATATCGCTTTTGAATTATTTGAAGAGTACATCACAGCCAAGAAGATTATAGAAGCGAATGAGGTTCATACCTATACTAAAGCACGGGATCTAGAAGATTTCTTCTCGGATCAAAACCGCTATTTTCATTTGCTTTCCGATCGGCGCTCGAATCAAGGAATATTTGAAGCACTAGCCGTGCAGATACCAGATACGTTGTCCACTGAGTATACAGAGGAGTTCGAAATGTTTAATTGGCCGAAACGCATACTGAAGTACAAGGAGATTGACTTTAAAGCGGCCTACTATAATAGTCTTACTTGGAGAAGACCGGGAGGAATCAATGGAATATCGCATTCGTATATATTAAATGAATCTCTATATAGGAGCTATATTGATCCATATCATATGTATGAATTCTGGGATGAAGTACTAAAATATACGATTGTAAAAGATCATTACTATAATGCGAAATTTCTGTACAGACAATTAATTGAACTTAAGCTTGATGAATTTAACGCTTTCTGGACGGTTTATGTCAGCAAACGCTTTGCTCAGAATGACAGCTTCAAGACGATCATGAAGTGGGCATGGAAAGAGCATACGGACCAGTCTCAGCTGGATGATGAATCCGTACAGTTATTAGGGATGAATATTACCTGGTTTATGGCAAGCACATACGATCGCGTAAGAGATGTTTCTATTAAAGCCATGGTGAGGCTCTTTACGAACCGGATCGATATTTTGACAGATATTATCAAGAAGTTTGAAAGGGTTAATGATGCCTATATCTTAGAAGCGCTATTTTGTGCTGCCTATGGATGTGTGATGAATACGCGAGACATGGATCAAGCAGAAGGCTTGGCCTTATATCTCTATGAGGAGTTTTTTGACGGGAAAGAAGTTATTCCTCATGCCATGATTCGCAACTATTTGACGGGGATCCTGGAGTTTGCTCTGTCTAAGGGGCTCTGTAGAAATATTCATGTCGATGACATAAAACCCCCGTTTCAGAACCGGTATGTATACCATGAAGTCAAGCAGGATGTAATTGACGATCTTAGAATAGAACCCTCTGATGCAGAAATTAGCAGGCTGGATCCGTATGATTCCTACAGCGGCCGTGTTCTAGATTTAGAGATGTATTTTACATATCAGACCAGCATCATTGATGATCTTCAAGCCTGTTATACTAACGTTCCTATTCAATACGGGAATAGAATCCATTTTCAAACGGTAGAAATCATCGATCAGATCTTGCCAGAATGCAGGGAAAATTTCGTTCGAATGGTGATCAAGGAAATTTTTCAGATGGGCTACAATTTTATTAAATTCGGACAATTTGACTTAAGTGCTGATAATAACCAGATGGACAGCTTAGGACAGAAATATGAATGGATAGCCCTAAATAAAGTTCTCACTATTTATTTGGACAGCAAGCAATATATTTGCCAGAGATTTTCCGAAGACTGTCCGGTGAAGTTCGAGGGGGTCTGGCAGTTTACATTTTTCAGGAAAATGGATCCAAGTATCGACTATTATAGCCCTTTTGACACACGGGATTATCAGTATAAAAGGACAACAATGACAAGTGAGGATTTATTGAGTCATTTTCGTTCGTATGCGGAGAAATCATTAAATCAGATCGATTGGATATCCGTGAATCGGATTAGGTATAAGGTGAATAATGAACTTCACAGTACAAAGCCTTTTCTGATCAATAATAGCGATATAGAATCATTTAAGCGTTATATACAAAATCCTGATAATCTGCAGCAGAAACCGTTTGAGGATCTATATGTAGGAGAAATTTATTGGTCAGAGGCTTATAAGAGCCTGTTAAATGAAATGAATCCAAGAAACTGCGGTAAATGGTATGATATGAGGATCATTGATACTTATTTATGGGATATCAGCGATGGTGCCATGAACAACTATTTTGAATTCAGTATTTTATCCCCGTTGATGCTTGCGGAATTAAAGCTTTCGATAGGCAGCCATGTCTTTGAATTGGTCGATGAGGATGGAGAACTATCAAGCCTGCAGTTATATGAACGCAATTACAACGACATCCTTCTATTGAGGAAGGATAAAGTAACCAGATACCTAATACGTTCAGACAAGGTGATAGGTTGGCCTGTTATAAATGGCGGGGTAACTGGAATGATCATTTTTGATGGGCTACAGTTCCGGATCGATTAAGGATTTTGCAAAAATGAGATTCGGGATAACCTAAACAGGACAATAAATTGCTAATTGCATACTACCTCTGCCCTTACAATCTACCCCAAATATAATATAGAATAAATAGGTAAACTTAATTATTAGAAGCAGATATGGAGGGAATTAGAGATGCAGCTTACCAATAAAACGGCCATTATTACTGGAGCAGGAAAAGGGATCGGAAGGTCAATCGCAATCGCTTTGGCGAAGGAAGGCGTAAACCTTGGCCTCATTGCGCGCACAGCCACTGATCTCGAATCATTGCAAAATTCTTTGCAGACGGAGTATTCCGTAAAAGTATTTATGGCAACAGCGGATATTTCCATTCAGCAAGAAGCTGAAGCTGCCGTGCTGAAACTCCAGGAGCAGCTTGGTTCGGTAGATATTCTAATCAACAATGCGGGAATCGCGCAGTTTGGCACATTGATGGACATGGAACCAAGTACATGGGAACGAATTATTCAAGTGAACCTGATGGGAACTTACTATGTAACTCGTGCTGCACTTCCGTTCATGCTGGAGCAAAATAGGGGAGATATCATCAACGTAGCTTCCACTGCGGGTGAGCGTGGTTTTGCCACGGGTTCCGCTTATTGTGCGTCTAAGTTCGGCCTTCTCGGCTTAACGGAGTCTCTATTACAGGAAGTTCGCAAATCGAACATCCGGGTGGTAGCACTAACACCTAGTACAGTTGCTACGGATTTAGCAGTTAATGCTGGATTGAAAATTGGGGACGAAGATCGGATGATGCAACCAGAGGATGTTGCAGAGCTGGCACTGGCTACCTTGAAATTGCCTCCCCGTGTGTTTATCAAAACTGCAGGCATTTGGACGACTAACCCGCAGTAAGAAGCATGGATAACTAAATATCAAATCCCCACTTCTATTGGGTGGGTCAGGCTGTCGGCATTCAACAATGTCGACAGCTTTTACTATCAGCAGGATAATAGCGTCATGTTCTCCAGCTCCGAAGGCTTCTCTATGAGAAAAATATCCAATACATGAATCCCTGGGAATGGTATCATCGTACATATAGTAAGAATGTAACAAATACATACATAGAGAGACCGGCAACCTTAAATTTGAGGAGGGTTCTATTTGGGAAATTTTTTTACAATTTTTTCTTCTCCGGAAATGACTTTTGAGAGACTCAAAAGCAGCAAGCTGGCTTGGCTCATTTGCCTGATTGTCCTGTTGGTCATTTCATTTGCTGTGATTTACGTGGAAATGCCGATGATTGAACAAACGGTGCTGGATAGTCTGAAGAGTAATCCGCAGATTTCACCGGAGAGTTATGATACCGTGATGGACGGAAACAGGACTATTTCTTATGTCGTTGTTGTTATTACTTCCGTAGCTACGTTATTTATTAGTGGTCTTCTGTTTTTGCTGCTGAATTTAGTGGTTCGCGGTGAAGCGAAGTATATGCAATTGGTTACGGTTGCCGCGTTTGCTTCCCTGCCTGGAATGATTGACGGGGTCTTAACCGCAATCTTGCTAAAGGTAACGAATGCCCAGGCCATAAGTGATATATCGATCAGCTTGGGAGCGTTCGTTCAGGATAAAGGCAGCGACTTATTCAGAGTTCTGTCGGTCATTAACCCGTTCAGTATCTGGACCTTGGTCCTGTACATTATCGGTGCGGCTGTCATGATGAACCGCCCTAAAAAGCAAGTGGCGATATGGATTGTCCTTGCCTGGTTAGTTCTTTCTTTCGGTTCATTGCTATTGGCCTAATGACAGATAGAGGATGGGAGTGAGATCTTTTGTTGAAGAAGAAGTGGGTATGGGGTGTTATATTTGGCCTGGTGCTGATCGTGCTTGTGCTGGTCAATCTGAGAGGGTTAAATCGTACAGAAAGTGTAAGAGCAGCAGAGGCTACGGAAGGTGAGATTTTGGAGCAGGTCTATACGAATGGCCGGCTTGAACCGGTCAAGTCCGTTGAGATTTTCTCGCCGGTGGGCGGTGTGGTCCAAGCGCTTAATATCAAGACAGGGGATACGGTTACCGAAGGTCAAGCGCTGCTGACACTTAAGATGGACACCGTGAAGGAGCAGCTGGAGAAGGAGAAGCTCAGTCTGGAGTTGACCGAAGCCGAGAGGCTTGCTGCGAAGAGGCAGCATTTTGCCAAGTTCAAGCAGCAGATGGCTGAGGACCCTGAGCAAACGGTCGAAGAGCTCGACTTAACCTCCTACGATTTAAGAATTCGCAGCAGTCAATTGACGATTTCTTCCCTGGAGCAGCAGTTGAACAACAGCACGGTATACGCCTCGGCAGGTGGGGTAGTAACGCAGCTATCGGTCAAAGAGGGCCAGCTTATGGCTGAAGGCAGTCCGCTTGCAACCTTGGCCGATTTGTCCTCCTATAAGGTTAAAGCCAATCTGACAGAGCTGGATGCAGGCAAGGTAGCTGCGGGGATGAAGGCCGTAGTGACCGGTGAATCGATCTCGGGTACATATCATGGAGAGGTTACTTATCTATCCCCGACCGCTGTGCTGAACGATGCGGCTTCGAAGGATGCCTCTGTTGAAATGGAGGTCACGCTCCAGGATCAAGCCGCGGAGCTGCGTCCCGGATATAATGTGGCCCTTGAGATGGAAATACCGGACAAGCCCCGACTTCTCGTCCCGATCGAAGCTGTAAAGTATGAGGGCGAGGAAGCCTATGTTTTTAAAATTGAAGAAGACAGAGCTGTCAAATCAGTGATAAAAATCGGCAAAGAGGGAGACGGTCAGGTCGAGATCGTGACAGGAGTCTCCAAGGGTGACCGAGTTGTCGTAGGGGGCGCAGATCAACTTCACGATGGCGACAAGGTGAAGGTCGAATGATTACTTTGACGGACATCACCAAGGTATATAAAAATGGCTTGCTCGAGGTTCAGGCGCTCAGCCCGGTTACTTTACAGGTGGAGCGTGGAGAATTCATAGCGATTATGGGCTCTTCGGGCTCGGGCAAGTCTACGCTGATGAACATTATCGGTTGCCTGGATGTCCCGACGTCGGGCAGCTACGCGCTTGATGGGCAGGAAGTCCATACATTAAATGAAGATCAGTTGTCCAGAGTGCGGAACCAGAAGATCGGCTTTGTATTTCAAAGCTTTAATCTGCTTGGACGTCAGACGGTATTGCAAAATGTGATGCTCCCGATGATGTATGCCGGTATTCCCAGAGAGACAAGGCATGAGAGAGCGCTGGAGCTGCTGGCTAAGGTGGGTCTCGCCGATCGCGTAAAGCATCGTCCGACAGAGCTCTCCGGCGGCCAGAAGCAGCGCGTCGCTATTGCCCGCGCGTTAACGATGAAGGCGCCGATTCTATTAGCCGACGAACCGACCGGTAATCTGGATACGAAATCATCCTATGAGATTATGGAATTGTTTAAGCAAATCCATGCGGATGGGACGACGATTGTACTTGTCACCCATGAGCCTGATATTGCGGAACATGCTGACCGTGTGCTTCTCTTCGGCGATGGCAAGCTGCTCAAGGATACGCGCAAAGGAAGTGTGAGTCCATGAGTATTTGGGAGAGTATTCTTGTTGCACTGGACAATCTTCGCATTAATAAGCTGCGTTCTTTTCTGACCATGATCGGGATCGTATTTGGCGTCGCCGCGGTCGTTACTGTCGTATCGATCGGACAGGCGGGTCAGAAATCGATTATTTCTACCGTTTCGAGCTATAAAGATGGATATTTTGTCGTCTATAACAATTACTCCAGCGCACCATCCGGGGCGGATGCGGAGATTCGTCTTAGGGATTTAAATGAGGTTGCCAAGCTGCCAGGGGTCAGATATGTCTCTTCTTCGATTACATATTCACTGGCAACGAAGCTGAAGAATGAGGAGCTTAGATTCTCCATCACTGCAACGAAGTCGGACATGACGAAGATGATGAATCTCGATATGGTGGCTGGCCGATTCTTCAGCGCGCAGGAAGAGAGAGGGCGTCAGAAGGTAATCATTGTGGATAGCAAATACGCAATCAAGGCGTTTGGCTCTGAAGCAGGTGCGGTGGGGAGAAAGCTGGTCACCTCGACGGGAACCTATCGTATTATCGGCGTATACAAGCCGCAGGAGAGCATTCTGAGCGGAATGGAGGGGGAGCATTATACGGGTTATGCTCCCATTACCACGATGCCAAGGGGCGAGGATGGGGATAATATACGTCTGGGTGTGATTGAGGTTCTCGCCTCATCACCCGAAAATATGGACCAGACGGTGAAGGACGTGAAGGAGTGGTTCGCCAAGAAGAACAATGCGGATGTCGGACAGTATCTCTCTCAGACCGGGAAAGAAGCGGAGCAGATGGTGTCCAGCACCTTTAGCATTTTGCAGACGATCATTGGCTCCATTGCCGGCATTTCTCTGCTGGTTGGCGGTATCGGGGTCATGAACATTATGCTGGTCTCGGTAACTGAACGCACAAGGGAAATCGGGATTCGCAAAGCGATCGGCGCTACGCCGGGCACCATTATGGTGCAATTTATGATCGAGGCGATCATTTTGTCCTTTATCGGCGGGGCGCTTGGGGCATTGTTAGGGCTGTTTATTGCTTTCCTATTTGCTATGGTCACCGGCTGGCCATTTGTGGTGAGCATTTGGGCAATGGCATTAGCCTTTGGCTTCTCCGCTGCAGTAGGAATCTTCTTTGGTCTATACCCGGCCAATAAAGCCTCCAAGCTGCACCCGATTGAATCACTGCGGTATGAATAAGGTAAGCAAATATCAATAACAAGGCCAGATCACTCAAGTATTTTCTATAAAATATTATGAAGAGACATCGTTCATCGCGGTGTCTCTTTTGCTGGATAACTCGGCGATATCGACAATTTTCATTTTCCTGGGGCCACTTAGTTCAATCAGCCCTTCCTCTTGAAAGGCAGCCAATTTTCTGCTTAGTGTCTCCTGGCTCATACCTAGCTGTGAAGCAAAGTCCCCTTTTTTCATGCCCAGAACAATATTCCCCGACGCATCGGCTGAGCTTAATAAAGCTCCGGCTATACGTTGTTCTACGGAAGTAAGACTGATCTCCTCGATCAGGTTCTCTGCCTTTTCCAGACGTTTGCTCAGCACATCCATGACTTTAAAAGCGATGGTAGGATATTTCCCCATCCGCTCCATTAATTTGGAGCCTTCAATAATGCACAGGGTCGAGGTTTCTAATGCCTCCGCATTGTCTGTTAACGGAACAGAGCTGAACAAAGAGAGCTCACCCATAAATTCTCCCGGGCCGATCAGGCGAATCACCTGTTCCTTGCCATTTGGATTAAAGCGGGCTACCTTTACCTTGCCGGTATGCAAAACATATAGCTTTCCGCTCATATCTCCGGCTAAATACAGCATTTCCCCTTTTTTAAAGGTTTGCGCGGTGGTGATATGGGCAATTTCCAGCATCTCCTTGTCATTCAAGCCGCTAAATATCGGTACATTTTCAATACAATTTGCGTGGTTCTGCGTGTGGGAGCAGTTATCCATATAAGAATCCTCCAGTAACATCGTTATATCGCTATATTGGTCTTGGTTTTTGATTTTCCGAATCGCAATAGTCGAGTAGCATTGATAATAACTAACAATACCGACGCCTCATGTACAAGCATACCGAAGGAAAGGTTCACGGTCTTGATGAATATGCCTGCCAGTAACAAGCCTGCTACCCCAATCGCAAAAGCAATATTCTGTTTCATATTGCGCACAGTCGCGCGACTTAATCCCATCGCATAAGAGAGCCTCTTGATCTCCTGGGACATGAGCACGACATCAGCCGTCTCCATGGCCACATCTGCACCGGCGCCGCCAATCGCAATGCCCAGGTCCGCTTTAGCCAGCGCAGGCGCGTCATTGACCCCGTCGCCAATCATGGCGACCTTTCCATATTTCTCTTGAAGCTGATTCAGAACAGCAACCTTGTCTTCAGGAAGAAGCTCACTATAATATTCATCCAGTCCAACCTCTGCAGCGATAGCCTTAGCAGCATTCTGATTATCACCCGTCAGCATAATTACCTTTCTGACGCCTAAGGCTTTAAGGTTGGATACTAAGCTTCTCGCTTCCTCACGAACTGTATCTGCTATGGCTATTATACCAATAACTCTTTTAATGCAACCTACGATAACTACGGTTTGCCCCTTGGTCTCCTCGGCTACAAAATCATCCTCCTGCATAGCCAGGCTTATGCCGTGGTCCTCAAACAACCTTCTGTTGCCTATATAGTACTCTTCATTATTAAGTGTAAATTTAATGCCTCGCCCTGTAAGCATTTCCGCATTCTCCGATATTTCCGTAACGGGGCCGAGCTTGTCAGCGGCTTTGGAGAGGATGGCCCTTGCTAGCGGGTGCTCTGAATAAGCTTCACCCACTGCGGCTATTCGCAATAGCTCATCTTCACTGGTTCCATAGGCTTTCATCCGGGTGACACTTGGTTTGCCAACGGTTAAGGTTCCGGTTTTATCGAAGGCTACGGCCTTAACGGTACCCAGCTTCTCCATGATTTCCCCGCCCTTGACTAATACCCCATGCTTGGCGCCATTCCCGATTCCTGCGACTATGGAGACCGGGGTCGAGATCACAAGCGCGCCGGGGCACGCGATGACTAACAAGGTCAGGGACAGATGGATATCCCTTGTAATGAGAAACGTAATTATAGTTAACAAAATAATGGACGGTGTATAGTATCGAGAGAACTTCTCCAGAAATTTCTGCGTGTTCGCTTTTTTATCCTGGGCTTCCTCAACCATTTGCAAAATTCTGGCGAAGGTCGTATCATCCCCGACTTTTTCCGCTCTGATCATTAAATAGCCCGCTTCAATAACAGTTCCTGAAAAGACATTCTCTTCCACACTGCGGTTAACCGGGATCGATTCGCCGGTAATCGCGGCCTGATTGATATAAGCTGAACCCTCGATAATCGTACCGTCGATCGATATTTTCTCGCCCGGCTTCACCAGGACGATCTCGCCCGGGGCGACTTCCTCAGGCGGAAGTTCCACTTCCATGCCGTTTCTGATCACTCTGGTTCTATCCGGTGCCAGATCAAGGAGCGATTTGATCGAGGAGCGAGTCTTGTCGATGGTTCTTGATTCCAAATAGTCTCCCAGCATAAATAAGAAGGTGACTGCTGCAGCCTCCCAGTATTCCCCGATCAAGATGGCCCCGATGACTGCTATGGTTACAAGCGTATCAATCCCTACTATCTTGTATCTTAAGGCTCCGACAGCCCTTTTAATAATAGGAGCCCCCGCTACTACGGTAGTCGCTAACATAAGAATAACTGTAATTGCTTGATATCCCAGCAGTTCTTTTAGCAGTAACGACGCAGTCGCCAGTGAACCCGAGAGCAATGCCGTCTGACCTTTAGTGATTTTCATAACAAGACGCTCCATTTCTCTTATTTTTCTGCGAGAACCTTATAGCCTAATTTTTCGATACTCCCCTTGATAACTTCTGAAGAAGTTATGGATTCATTAAAGCTCACCTTGACCTTTGAAGAGTTGAACATGACCTCGGAGGTATGGATACCGCTGAGCTTCTTGAGCATCCCTTCGATTTTTGCGATGCAGCTGGGGCATGTTACTGTTTCTAATTGATAAGTTTTGGTTGTCATTTTCAACGGCCTCCTGATTTGAATGGATTTCCTTTCATGGCTTTAGTGTAAGTGATATTTCGAAGCGTTACTTTGACGGAGGTCAAAAACTGCAAAGTATATGCTGGAGAAAATAGCAAAGAGCATCGATCAAGCGATCGACGCTCTGTAAACAACGATTTACTAATAATATGCCTTGCAAATTCAGCAGATTAGCGAACCCTCCAGGTCAGAATACCGGCATTCATGCTGCGACACGCATCCATGGCGGCTTCCGGAGTCTGGTATTGCTCTCCCCAAGCTACAAGATAGCGAAATTCGTAAAATCCGCCCAAGGTCGCTGCGAAGTTGGTCTCCCAATAATTATTCATCGGCCAGGCATATAAATGAGCGGGGTCTTGCTGCAGCTTGGTGTCGCCGTGGAGCAGGCGAAACTGATGATTCAATGAACCGAGTTGAATGAGCGGCGTATCCGGCATGGCTATCGCGGTGCCATGATCAGCCGATACATAAGCAGCACCCTCGCCTACGCAATAGTAATCCGCCAAGCTGCCTGTCAATTGGTCTTTGCGCGGACGAGTCAGGGCATTCATTTTATCGATCCATAGCTCCTCGGTTTTACTTACAGCTGGACTTCCAAAAGGCAGAGAGATATATAAGTTCTCCGGATCCCAGATGCTATCCTTGTGGATACGAGCCGCGACATCCACCCGAGGATGCTGGGCGTAAGCTGTAACAAGCAGCGAATAATGAGAGCAGCCGGCTACCTCGAAGGTTAATTCCACGGTGCCGTACACATCGCCTTCGGAGATGACTTCGGCTTTCGTGAGTACTCCCGTTGAAGTAACAGCATCAGAGCCTTTGCGATTACGCCCCATTTTGCGCCGCACCTCGTACTGATCCTCGACCTTGGCTGCCCGGGTTACATCATATACGGGTGTAAAGGCGTGGTGATGGCGATCCTGACGCAGCATTTCCTTGTCCATGCGTTTATCGATCCAGGAGGTAATGCCATCTCCTTTGGTCCATGTGATGTGGACAAACGGGGTGTCTATATAGGTCGAGGTCACCTTGAATGCCCGTACATCACTCGTCACATCGAGATCCATCATTCGGTCAGCTCCAACATAGTCGTTGCGGTAGGCGGTTCTGAATTTACTGGATGGAACGGCCTGAATATGGACGGTTTTTTCCTCCCCGGGCTGAAGGGTAACGGGAATGCTTATAATGACGCCACGCGAGGCGAGCCGGAGCTGTGAAGGGTACAATTCGCCAGTGTCTACATCTCGCACCTCAAATCCATCTTTAATCAAGCTGTAGTGCCAGCTCTCCATTATAAGCTGGGCAAAATCCTCCTGAACGAAGTCGAAGGGATTGAATAGCTTGAATTTCATCGGTCGATGTGGAGATAGAAGTGCCTCTCCCTTATGCTCCAGAATGTCATAGAGCGCGCGATGTGCCGCAGCGCTCGCATTTGCCGCAAAGGCTTCTTTGCGCACGCCTAATTCCTGAACAAATGGATTCCACGGCTCGGTGACCGAGGAATGGTATCCCCACGTATGCTCTGCAAACAAGGCAAGTTGATATTCGATATCCCTCATGGTATCCGGGGATACGGTCTGGCAATGGGGATCTAATCTCTTCACCTTGTGATACGCACGTACAGCTTCGCGGTAGACCTGCACATGCTTTGGCGTTGAACCTACGCCATCCGTCCACCAATCCGGCCAATCGCCGCGATGGACCGGGATATCCTCGGGATGGTTTGCCGCATGTTCCCGGACTTCCGTGAAGAATTCCTCTAAAGTCGACGATACGATCATGATCTGTTCCCCATGCTTGGCGTTCCACTGCTGGATGAACTCCATGACTTGTGGATTAGGTGAGCCATTGTCCGTCGGCAAGCCGGAGAACATGACCGGAGCGAAGCGGAACGCATAGCCATCCTGCTCCAAGCGTTGAATATAACGCTGGATTCGCGTCTCTGCGATCTCGAAGGTCACGCCTTGGCTGGTGTCGAGTTCATCCTTGATGGTATAGGAGCCGCCGATGCCCGGGACCAATCCGAGATCATTGCCGAACATATAGTGCTCGCCATTCCAGGTTAACAGTCGTTCGCCGCTGGGCATTTCCCACCAGAAGGGCTGCTGCTTCTTCCATAGGGGGTACATGGAATGGTGCGTATGAATACAGGTCATCAGGTTTTGAATGCCGGCATCGAGCAGGACCTGGCCATATCCCCAGCCAAAGCCGGTAATATCGGCTGTCATGGCGGATGTAACCGGAGCCTCAATAGACTTCCCATAGCTTTGAATGCGTCCGATCATTGACTCTAGCAGCTCCTTGTCCATCAATTCGCTCATATTGAGGTAGGTTCCGGAGAGACCGATCTCACCGTGGCGAACTGCCGCTGCAAATTCCGCCTTTTCTTGCTCGCTTGCTCTCTTCATAAAGGATTCAACCGGCCAAAATGTCTCACATACCCATTTAAAGCCTGCCCATTCCGGGTGGCGACCTGAACGAATTTCACGTAAAATTTGCAGGGCCTGACGTATGAAATTTACATGGTATTGCTGGATTTTCTCTTGGCGTTCCGTATACCCGATATCCGTATGAGAATGATGTATGGCGTAAATTTTCCACGGTTTTTGACTTGGCATGTAGATCTCTCCTTTAAAGTTTGTGACAAAAGCGGAACATATGTGAAATACCCAGGAAAGTGTTTTCTAGCATCCGTTCTGAGGTGTGTATTTGAATGCGATGCTGATCGGCGAAGCTTTGCAGGGCCCCGCTGAATAAATGAAAGCTTTTGGAGAGCTGTCCTCCAAATACGAGAAGATCGGGTTGATAGGCCTGAATGTACGGAATAAGCATATCAGCCAGGCGATGGCCAAACTCCATAAAAACCTCTTGGGATAAACGATCACCGGCTATAGCATCTTCAGCCAGCTCCTTCACATCGAGATCAGGCTTCATCACCCCCAGACTGCGGGCGAGCTGGAGGATTCCCCGCTTGGAGAAAGCATCATCCACGATTCCATCACGGTAAGGTTGATTGTACAGCCAGCCGTTGGCCGGAATGCCCTGGGAATGATCCATGATGGTGGATTTGTCGATATAAGCAGAGCCCAGTCCGGTGCCTAAAGTTAGCGCCATGAAGCGAGCCTGCGGATAATTCGTGCTAAAGCCTAACGCAAATAATCTGGCATCATTCTCAAACCTGATCTCTGCCGATTGAAGCGGTCGCGCCCAGGAGCCTTGTTCTTGTGCCAGCCGCTCATATAAGGCCTCTTTTACATGATATCCGTAAAGCGATTCGAATTTATCCAATCCCTGAACGTAGCAAATGCCTTGCTTATAATCAAAGGGGCCGGGAAAGGCCAAACCGATCCGCCAATGACCGTCTTGTTCTATGAATTGCGAATGGTAAAAATCCGCCTGGTATTTAAAAATATGAATCAATTGCTCGATAATCGTCTCCTGGTCTTGGTCTGCCAACGAGGGAAATTCCTTCTGGCTAGCGGTTATAGGGACATGGTTCAGCAGGATGCAGCTTTTGATATAGCTTCCCCCTACATCAAGCGCAATAACGATGTTACGCTTCAATGAGACTCACATCCCAGGTCTGGGATACGCCTGCTTTAATCAGTTTGCATGGCCCATTGCCAAGATTAACGATTCGGTAAGCTCCGAAGTGGGCAGGCAGAATATAGGATTCAGCATATTTCAACTCAACCTGCACAGATTCATCCGCGCATGATATGATCCGTACCTGTTCGCCCTCGACGAGATTGTACATCACCATTTCAGCGTTCGTATGATCCTCCCATGTATCATGCAAATGCACTCGATGGACATAAAACAGTAAATCAGCATGCTGACCTAATAAATACTCCTCGTTACCGTTCTGCGACCGCAGCAGGGTTGGGGATGGAATAAGATGCTCCTCAACCCAGTTCGTCTTCTTGAAGAAGTCGATATTCTCAAACGCATGATCGATATTGATGGGGCGTGGTTTTCCGTCCAGGCCCTGACGCAGATAATCATAGATTTTGAAGGTGAACCACCATGTAGTAGATGAGATTTCAAGCACTAGATTATCTTTCCCCGAGGCGTGTACTGTTCCAGTTGGGATAAGGAAGAGATCGCCCTTCTTCGCAGGATAAGAGTTAACATAATCCGTGATCTCCATCGGGATTCCAGTCTCTTGAGCGGTTTGGACAGCGGTATAGAAGCCCTCTTTGGTACAGGACTCCGTCAGCCCCAGGTACACCTCGGAGCTGCCCTTATTCTCCATAATATAATAGGACTCCTGCTGCGCCATGAACTCGTTGAACTGGTTACGGATATATTCCTGCTTCGGATGAACCTGACAGGACAAATTACTGCCATCCATCGTATCCAGATAGTCAAAGCGAATCGGAAAATAATCGCCAAATAGCTTAACGAGCCGTTCTCCGAGAATCGAGGCATGTTCATAGTGCATGATCAGGAGAAAGGGAACTTCGATCTGCTTGCCTTCATATTCCATGATGATAGAGTTCTCCGGAGCGATCGGTTCAAAGCTCCACGCGCAGTTGACCCAATCTGCGGGCAGATCGGCGATTTTTTTGAGGTACTGACCACCCCAAACCCCTGGCGCAAAAAACGGCTTCACACGCATAGGCGCCTGAGCGATACTGGAGATCATTTGACGCAGCGTACAGGTTGTTGTCATCACGGGAGCCTCAGGTTGATTCATATCGATATAGTAGTGGACAGCGTTCAAAATCTGCTTGCGATAGGTTTCAAAAATAGGCCATTCCACAAACAGCGCTATTTTGTACTTCTCTGTGTCATCTTCGTTCTTATCGAATCCGAAATTCACCAGCTGCTGCTTGTACTCGATTTGCTGATGCTCTCGTGAGATATCCAGGAAGTAGGCAATGTCGAAATTACCGTCGCCCAGCCAATAAGCACCAGGACCATAGTTGATGACACAAAGCGTTCTGGAAGAATGAGCGGCTGTTCTCGCATCATGTAGGGTACTGATGGCCTCCTGCTTGGCGTTGGGCCGAAAATAATCTTCAATCGTCCCTTCTGTGAAATAGCCGAAGGCGCGGTTATCCGTAATATTTTGCTGAAAATGCTGACGCAGGACCTCACTTGTCTTGATAAAGCGGCTTGTATCCAAGACAAGAGTGGAGTAGCCCTGTTGCTCAAGCGCTTCGATCATGCTGTGCAGAACCGGCTGGAACTGGGCTCCATGAGTTCCATCAAGAGCGATGTGAATGAGGTCAGGCCGAGCCTGCTCGGCCAGAGAGATCAATGGGGCGGATATCGCTTCATATCCTTGCTGCAAGCCAGCCTTAGCATAAGGTATCGCCGAATCAGGCTGGATCGGATAAGAACGAACGGGGTTGACAGGCCTTTTCTGAAACATTCAAGCCACACTCCTATACAAATGATTAGCTTCATTGTAAGGAGAATTAAGACGTAAATCTTTAGAAACTGGCCCCTGTTTTTTGTACAATTCGGACATTGCGAGTGAGAGCGAGTGAGAGGATATGTGGTTGACCGACCGCCGTCATGCAGCGAAGCACCGCGCGCTGGGAGCTGCGCGCGGTGTGGAAAACCGAGTCAGGTCTGCTTTCTATTTTGCCGTCCATCCGTAAATTGAGCTTTTCGGAACTTGGCCGGGGCAACGCCCAGCTTTCTTGTAAATACACGGGTAAAATAATGGACCGATTCAAACCCGGCGCGTTCAGCGATATCCTTGATAGCTAAGTCACTATTAAGCAGCCATTCTTTGGCCTTTTGTACCCTTCGTTCCTGCACATAATGCACAAAGGTTTGGCCTAGCTGGGTGCGGAACAGCCTGGATAAGTGCCGCGAGGAAATACCAAGCTCTTGAGAGACCTGCTCCATTCGTAAAGGTGAAGAGAGATTATCCTCTATATAAAGCTTGGCTCGTCTCCACTGACGATGCTCTTCGGTGTCCTCATTTAGAGCATCGTCATTTATATTCGGCGCGGAAGAGAGTCCATGCAGAAAGGATAGAAATAGCGAGAGGACAAGGTGCTGCAGCATGTCTCCAGGGATAGGCCGTGTACTCCCGATCAGGTCTAGAATCGTCTGCCAAATCTGCGCTGTGATCTGAGCGTCTTCCGGGCTGGCGATAATCTTGCCATGGTGAGCTATGCTGCGGAAGCCTCTTGTATAAGCTTCAGAGGTCTGCGATTCATCGACTTCAAAAGCTACAAAAAACAAAGCAAGGCCCTGTTCACTGCGAATTTGATGCCATACCCCGGGCTTAGAACAGAATAAAGTTCCAGTCTGCAATGGATAATCGACACCGTTGTCTGTGTACTCGCCGGCGCCCTCCAACACGTAGCAAATTTCAAAAAAGGAGTGCCGGTGCAGAGAGTTGTTGTAATGAAGAGGCATGAAGCCCCAATAGTAAATTTTGAAGCCTGCCTGATTCCCGCTAATTCGTGAGATATGTTGGTTAAGAAGGGAGTTCGCTCTTCTGAAGGCTTCATAAGACATGGGTACCCTCCGATTAGACATAAAGTATTATTTTTGATTCTAGCAAATATATTCCGACTTCACCAAGGCAGACTCAAATCAGGTTATTATGAGCCTGCATAATTAGCACTTATGAAGCCAATTTCGGGGTGCGAATTTACCTTGATGCCGGGAAGCAATGAAGGTATGTTATATATTGTATTGCCCCCGATTGAAACTTTTTGCCTGGAACTGCTGTATTATATGGAAGATGTACTTCTAGGAAGGGAGCGGTAATTGGTGGGGATTTTTTCAAGATTGAAGAATATGACGAGAGCCAATGTAAACTCTTGGAGAGATCAATCGGATGATCCTGGAAAGTCGATGGACGAGTATATGCGCAGCTTAAACAGCGATCTGGGGAAAGTGAAAGCAGAGACGGCTTCTTTGCTCGCGGAGGAGCGAAGGGCAAAGAACGCGCTGGACGAGTGCTGTGCCGAAATCATAAAAATGCAGCGATATGCAGATAAATCGGTAGAAGCAGGCAATGAGGCTGAATCGCGGAAGTTTCTGGAGCAAGCAGGGAAGCTTGGCGAGAGGCTAAATGACCTGCAGAATGCCTACAATCTGGCTGCTTCAAAGGCGGCCAGCATGAAGCAGGTTCAGGATAGACTGATAGCGGATCTGGCAGCGCTGGAGCAGAGACGAATCGAACTGAAGGGAAAGCTGGCTGAAACCAGACTCCAACAGGAATTGAGTTCTGACGGTCTATCCTCCGGTCAGGCCTCGTTCCGGGACATTGAAGAGCGGATGACACGGGCGATCCATGAGGCGGAAGCGCTGGCCGAGCTTCGGAAGGATGATCCGAATAACAAGTAATCTTGTTTTTGGTTATTTTAATGTGATTGAGGTGAGCAGATGAACGTAATTGAGTACAAGTGTCCGAATTGCGGCGGCGGTATGGTCTTTGATTCGGAGAAAGGAACACTGACCTGCCATAGCTGCGGCAGACAGGATAATATCGAGCAGAGCCAGGATCCTCTTGGCCAGCAGACAATCCAGGCAGGAGAAGTGCAGGAATACCATTGCACAAGCTGCGGTGCGGTCATTATTGCAGATGTGGACACAGCGGCTACGACGTGTAATTTCTGTGGCTCCGCTGTCGTTCTTGGCGATCGCTTGAGCGGGAGGCTCGCCCCCTCGTTAGTGATTCCCTTCTCGATCAGTAAGGAGCAGGCGACGCAGGCTTTCAAGAAATGGTGCAGAAATGGCCTGCTGACCCCAAGCGGATTTATGGCCGCCAATCGGATCAAAGGGATGACAGGAGTGTATGTCCCCTTCTGGTTGTATGAATTACATAACAAGGTGGATGCCCATGGACATGCGACGAAGGTGCGGACGTATACCATGGGGGATTACCGCTACACGGAAACGAAGCATTTTGATATCTATCGGGGGCTGCGTCTGAACTATTTACGCGTACCGATCGATGCCTCGAAGAAGATGGATGATAAGCTGATGGATCGCCTGGAGCCCTTTCCCTATGAACAACTTAAGAGCTTCAAGACTCCTTATTTGGCCGGCTATGCAGCGGAGAAGTACAGCTATACCGAGACGGATCTGCTGCCACGGGCTAAGGATAAGATCAGGCAGTATATCGAAGAGTCAATCTCTTCATCCGTATCGGGATATACGACCTTCCATTTTACCGATAGGCAGATTGATACGAAAATGAGGAATGCAGAGTACTGTATGGTGCCGGTCTGGATGTTCCAATACGACTTTAACCGCAAGAGCTACACCTTCGCGATGAATGGCCAGACAGGCAAAGTGGTAGGCAAGCCCCCGCTTAGCATGGGGAAGGTGGCAGCATGGTTTGCCGGTGTTACCAGCTTTTCCTTCCTGGCACTTAAGCTTATCTCTTGGGCGATGGGGGGAGGGTTTCTATGAAGAAACGTGGTGGTGCATTACTAGGTTTAGCGGCCGTTCTGCTGCTTCTGGTCGGATATCTGTTTGGCACGGCTCCACTTGCTGCAGCTGAAGAGACGAAAAAATTAATCTTCGATAAAGCGAATCTGCTTACAGAGGATGAATATCTTAAGCTGAATAAGCTGGCTAATGAATTAGGAGCCAAAAGAGACACGGACATTATAATTATTACCACCCATAATGATCAGAACCTGGATGTCGTAGCGATTACGGAAAAGTTCTATGATACTCAGGCACCGGGGTACGATAAGCCGCATGGCAATGCGGTCCTTCTAACACTGGATATGAGGAATCGCGAGGTGTATCTGGCCGGATTCTATAAAGCAAAGGATTATTTGGGCGATGATAGACTAGATAAGATCCGCGGCAAGATAACACCGGATTTCTCCGAGGGCGATTATGGGCAAGGATTCGAGAAATATATCAGAACGTCCTATAAATATTTAGGCTTCAAGCCCGGGGTGAACCCGGACAATATTATGTTTAATATTTGGTTCCAATTGGCCCTGGCCTTGGCGATTGGAGCCATAGTAGTTGGTACTATGGCTGCTCGTACTGGCGGACGTGTCACGGTGAGCCGGCAAACCTATGAGGATGGCAGTACGTCAGGGATCGTGGGTAAGGAGGATCGGTACATTCGGACAACGGTCACGAAGCAAAAGATCGAGAAAAGCTCCGGCAGCTCCAGCAGTTCCGGTGGAGGCGGCGGTGGCGGAATTACCGGCGGGGGACACTCGCACAGCGGCAGCAGAGGCTCGTTCTGAATATCAGGAGAGCTCAAAATGCCCGCTGAATTCACTGAAGCGCCATATCGAAAGTACATGCTATGGCTACGGTGCGGATAGACCGGTTTATTAAACAAAAACGATAAGAGATTTTGGGAGGGGATTTAGATGGGATTTTTTAAGAATCAATTTGCCAACGTTGTAGAATGGGAAGAGTTCCGTGATGATATGATCTTCTGGAAGTGGAGCAACCGGGAGATCAAGAAGGGCAGTAAGCTGATTATCCGTGCAGGTCAGGACGCTATTTTTATGAATGGCGGCAAGATCGAGGGGATTTTCCAGGAAGACGGAGAGTATAACATCGAATCCGAGATCATTCCGTTCTTATCTACGCTAAAAGGCTTCAAGTTTGGCTTTAACAGCGGTATGAGGGTGGAAGTCCTCTTCGTGAACACGAAGGAATTTACTGTGAGATGGGGGACCCAGAATCCGATTCTGATCCCGACTGCGCAGCTTCCAGGCGGTATGCCGATTCGTGCGAACGGTACGTTCAATTTTAAAGTCAATGATTATGTGACGCTGATCGATCGAATCGCCGGAATGAAGGAGAGCTACCTTGTTGAGGATGTCAAGATCCGCATCACTTCCATACTGGATCAGCTATTAATGAAGTGGATCAGTCGCGAAGGCAAGGACATGTTCAATCTGCAGGCTAATGCCTCCGACATCGCCAAGGGGATTCGCGAGGATCTGGATATGGAAGTTATGGCGAATGGTATGACAATCACAGGCTTCCAGGTGATGAGCTTCAATTATCCGCAAGAAATTCAGGATATGATCACGAAGACGGCATCCCATGAAATGATCGGCAACTTGCAGAAATATCAGCAAGTCAGCATCACCGATGCCATGGCCTCCGGTAAATTGCAGGGCGGTGGCGCAGCTTCGGATATGGCCGGGATGATGATGGGAATGAACATGGCGAATGAAATGATGAAAAATATGAATCAAGGTACAAATCAAGGTGCGAATCCGCAGTCAGCCGCCGGGAGCCCATCCCAGCAGCCCGTCAACACCCCTTCGGCTCCACAAGCAGGCGGCGCTAAACCGAACTTCTGTCCAAACTGCGGCGCGAAGAACGAAGGTGCTAATTTCTGTCCGAATTGCGGTCAAAAGCTGGGCTAATTAGAGGATAGTATATATAGAAGGTATAGAAGATAATCTGACGAAAAAAGTTTACCGCAGAGCGTGCATAGCTGACCGAGCTTGCATCCTGCGGTTTTTCATTGAGGTTTGTCTGGGGGATGACGTAAGACGTAAGTAGGATCGTGGATTGCCTTAGATTCCAGTAACCTTTCTCGATTCCTTTATCCGCTGCTGCCGGAAAGCGTGTGAGTACAATAAGGACATAGTGAAGAACATAGAAGGACCACTCGTTACCTCCATCGAAGAGCACCTTTATGTGGACATGCGGCCGTTTGCTCCTTATTCCGTCTTCTAACGAAACACCATATCGCTATTAGGGCCAAAACAGACGTGAATAAAATCTAACGAAACACCATATCGTTATTCGGACAAAAAAAGGGGTAAAAGCTGCTTATTTGGCTCAATAACGATATCCTGTTTCGTTAAAATTCCAAGCGGGCCGATTTGGTGCAAATAACGATACCACGTTTCGTTAGAGATCGTTATGCTCAGTGCTCAATTAGAACACACATTAGTGAACGCTGAAGCGGCGTGCTATGGAATAACGGATGTTTTGCGAATAGTGAAAAGGAGCCGCAGGTCTGCGGCTCCTTTTTGATTCATGGCAAGTAGAACACTTGCTTCAGGTTTTTCGTCACAGGGCTGTTGTCGGGATTGGACTTCATAATGGGGGCCATATAAGCCCACCATTTTTTGCAGATGTCTGTCTCTGCGATTTTATTGAAATCGGCTTGACTCTCAACCTCCAGATAAGCGAACAGGGTATCGGACTCCTGATCGAGGAAGATCGAGTAGTTGGAAGCGCCGTGTTCCTTCAGGGCCTGCTTCATGTCCGACCATAGCTGATTATGGCGTTTGTGATATTCAAATTGATTCCCCGGAAGTAAATACATGATGCATGCGATTCTTTCCATGACGGATGATGTCCTCCTCTCGGTGCGATTTCTCGTTGAACGGGTAAAGATCCAGAGCCAAGCAGCCGGAGCGTTCAACTTCTATATTTAATGACTCTATCGCTTCAGAAGTACCCCTTCTTCGTAAGCTTGTGCTTTCTTGAACCACTCCAGACCTACAGGTACGCCATTAATTTCACAAAAATGGTTCCATATATCGCCATAAGGGAAATCCTTCAATTCCTCAGTGATGACCATTCGTGCGGTGAAGTCGTTCGCCAGTTCCAGCTTCTTCAGTTCTTCGGTTGGCTCCAGGAAGGCCCTTAGCAGAGCCTTCTGCGTGTTGCGCGTGCCGACTACCCAGGCCGCTACACGGTTGATCGTGGCATCGAAGAAATCGAGTCCGATATGGGTAACCTTCAGCAGATCGTTGCGCACCAGCTCACGCCCGATCTCAATTAGCTCGTCATCCATCAATACGACATGGTCGCTATCCCAGCGAACCGGACGGCTGACATGCAGCATAATTCCCTTGCTGAACAGCGCCAGTGAAGAGAGCTTATTGGAGATAACCTCCGTCGGATGGAAGTGTCCGGCATCCAGACAGATCAGCTTATTACGCGTAATACCGTAGCCCATATAAAATTCATGCGATCCGACTGTATAAGCTTCGGCACCGATACCAAACAGCTTGCTTTCGACCGATTCCTGCGTATAGGCTTCATCCAGCTTCTCGGCAAATATTTCGTCCAGAGCATCCATCAGGCGTTGACGCGGCGCCAGGCGGTCGATCGGATTATCCTTCATCCCATCGGGAACCCAGAAATTGTTGATGCTTGTCTGGCCAAGCTCTTTACCGAAATACGCAGCGATCTTACGGGTACGTTTGCCGTGCTCCACCCAGAAATCGCGAACGCTTTTGTCCGGGGAGGCTAGGGTGTAGTTATCTTTAAACATCGGATGAGAAAAGAATGTTGGGTTGAAGTCGAGCCCCAGCCCTTGCTTCTTCGCCCAATCAACCCAAGTTGCAAAATGCTTGGGCTCCAGCTCATTCAGGTCCACTTTCTCGGAGGTATCCCTATAGATCGCATGCAGGTTCACTTTGTGCTTGCCTGGAATGAGGGAGAAGGCTTGCTCCAGGTCGGCGCGCAGCTCCTCCGCTGTTCTGGCTGCGCCGGGATAATGACCGGTGGCCATAATACCGCCCGTCAAATCGCCGCGGGGGTTCATGAAGCCCTTCACATCATCCCCCTGCCAACAATGTACTGAAATCTTAACCTTTTGCAGCTTCTCCAGCGCTTGGTCCGTGTCGACTCCGATGGCTGCATAACGTTCCTTCGCTGCTTGATAACATGCTTCAACTTGACTCATCAATATGGCCTCCCATTTATTTATTGCTGATGATCTCGTTATAGGTTTTTAGGATAAGGGATGTATCCCCTTGTTGTGGTGGGTACTCTTCGATGGCACAAGAATTCCGAATCAGCTCACGCGCTTCCCGCACATTCCCCAGCTCATGGTCAGCAATCATTTGCACGCATAGGTTTCCGATTGCTGTCGCTTCGGAAGGGCCGGCGTAGACCGTGATCCCTGCCAGATTGGCGGTCCATTGGTTAAGCATCGCCACATGGCTGCCGCCGCCAACGATGTAGAGCGAATCGATTTCACGCCCGGTCATTCGCTTCATTTGTTCCAGCTCCTTGGCATAACGCAGCGCCAGACTGCCGTACACACATTGGGCCAATTCACCGATTGACCCGGGAATCTCCTGGCCCGTCTCGCGGCAGTAGTCCTGAATCTCGGTGATCATATGACCCGGATGGTTGAAGCGCGGATCATTAACGTCAATCAACTGCCTGAAGGGCGGATATTGGCTGGCCTGGTCGGCCATTTCCGCGAAGCTGTATTTGTAATCCGTATTTCTGGCGATCTCCTGCACCATCCATAACCCCATAATGTTCTTCAGGAAGCGATAGGTGCCGTATGCGCCCCATTCATTGGTATAGTTCTCTGCAAAAGCTATCGGCCCACACACGGGCTCGGGCAGCTCCATTCCAATCAACGACCAGGTGCCGCTGCTCAGGAAGGCCCAGTTCTTGCCCAGAGCTGGGGTTCCAACTACCGCAGAGGCGGTATCATGAGTAGCCACTGTAATTACATGGCAAGCAGGGATATCGTACCTCTCATGCCATTTTGATTGGAGCTCCCCCAGATAGGTGCCTGCATCGGTAAGCTCCGCAAATTGATTGCGATCTATTTTTAGAAAATTCAATAACTCCCGATCGAAGTTCTGTTCGCGTAAATTCAGCATTTGCATGGTGGAAGCATTGGTCGCCTCAGCAACTCTTCTGCCGGTCAGCACGTAGCCGATATAATCGGGGATGAGCAGAATTTGCTCCGCTTGCCTGATGCGTTCCGGCTCCTCTGCATACAACTGGTACAACGTGTTGAGCTCAAGAAATTGGATGCCGGTTCTCTCGTAAATATCTTGCTTCGGTATTTTTGCGGTCAGCTCGGTGATTTTGCCGGCGGTGCGGCGGTCCCGATAGCTGATCGGGTCGGCCAGCTTCTCGTTATTCGGCCCAACAAGCACGTAATCCACCGCCCAGGTATCGATGCCTAACGTGCATTCTGTGAGGCCTTCTTGCCGCAGCTTCTCTAATCCGGTGAAGATCTCGCCAATAAGTCCGTCGATATCCCAGCGCTCATGCCCGTCGCGAAGGGAGAAGCTATTCTTGAAGCGATGCACCTCGCGAACCCGCAGCTTGCCTTCCACCACGTTGCCAAGCATAAGCCGTCCGCTGGAAGCGCCGATATCCACTGCAAGGTAGCTCTTCATGTCAATCCCGTCCCCTCTTGGTAAAGCGGTTCTTTTGACCCGTTGTCCACTCATGTGCCAGGATCGCCGCAGCGTAATAACGCATTTCACGTTTATTAAAGTGATTACCACCAATATATGTTTGGGAAATTGCGTTTACAATGACGGGAGATTATGATAAAAGTATCAAATTTACAGGTTGTGATCGGGATGGATGAGGCGATCAGGAGACAGATCTACCAGATCAACAGCATAGAGAGACAGCAGAAAGGAACCGGCCAGTTCATTATGGACTACCCGCACAACTCGTTCTCCAAAGAAGATGGCCATATGAATTTGCTGAATGAGTATTTTTTCAGGAACAAGGATATTTATGTTAGCCGGCATAATCGTTTTGCCGATTACCCTCTTCACTCGCATCAATTTCTGGAGCTGAACTATATGCTGCAGGGGAATTGCTGTCAGATCATTGAGGGTAAGGAGGAACTGCTGCAGGAGGGCGAATTGCTGCTGCTTGATACAAGCTCCAGTCATTCGATTCAGGCGCTGGGGGAGGATGATATTCTTATCAACATTTTGTTCCGTGATCAGAATATCAATCTGGAATGGCTTACGGGAATCAAGAAGAAGAATAGTCTGGTCTTTGATTTCCTGTTGCGATCAGCGGTTGATGGCAATCCGATGAAGAAATATATTATTTTCAAGAGTGCGAGTATTCCGCATATCCGGCGAATCCTGGAACAAATCATCACCGAATATTTCCGGGATGAGGAGTTTTCTACCAGGATTATCACGCTGTACCTGCCTATTCTTTTCACCGAGCTGGTTCGCAAGTGCGACACATATCTGTCTGATGAGGTCCAGAGCATCTATTCAGAGACCCATAACGTAGCGCTTAACACGCTGCAGCTCATCGAACAGGAATATCGCGATATTACGTTGAGCACGGCGGCACAAAAGCTGGGCTATAACAAAAATTACTTGAGCAATATCATCAAGAAGAAGACGGGCTCCACCTTTACGGAATTAGTGAATAAGCAAAAGATTCTGGCCGCCAACCTGCTCATAGAATCAACTCAAATGCCGGTGAATGACATCATCGAACAGGTGGGCTTTCAGAATAAAACACACTTCTATGTTTTATATAAGAGGGAATATCGAATGCTTCCGCTGCAGAAGCGAGCTGGCGTCTGAGCTGCAGCAATCGGTCACGAGGTCGTACATTTTTTTATAAGTTGATGACCACAATCGCCAGCACACCAAGCGAGATGCCGATCCGGCCCAGGCGGCTGAGCTTCTCGCGGAAGATAAGCACCGAGCATAGGGTAATCGACACGATCATGCTTCCTTGCACGAGCGGGAACAAATAGGAGCTGGGGACCACTCCGGCCAAATAGGTGAGGATTAGATTGCCCATTAGCGAGGTAGCTGCCAGCAGTAGGAGCGGCAATATATTTTGATACAGCAGAGCGCTTTCCCGGGATAGGGAGAGGCGTTCTTTTTTATTCCCCCTAACGGCCAGTACTGTATAAGTCAATGTATAAAACAGACAGGCAAATAAGAAGCCAACCAGCATCAGCCCCTTGGACTCGGTGCCCTCCATTCTGAATTGATGGAACCGCTGAATAACCGCTAACATGCCGTTGCTCAAGAAGGTTAACAGGCAGTACAATTTCCACCTTGATCGACTCCCATTCCTCACTGGATCTGCATGGCCCCTTGGCTCGCTATTATCGGGATTTTTATTAATGAAATAAAAGGCGGCCAGGAACAGCAGCACCGCCACGACGACGGTAAGCTTCAGCGCTTCGCCAAAAGCAGCTATGCCGGTGAGCGCCGGGATAATCATGCTTGCCGAAAAGTAGAAGGCCGTGTAAGAGAGCGGCCCTGTGCTGATCGCCAGATTATAGAAAATGATCGTCAGCGTGAAGCAAAGGCCAAACAAGCTTCCTAACACCCACGTATTAACACTAATTTGCCGAATATCGGGCTGAACGAGACTGAACAACAGCAATCCCGCAGATGCGATTAGTGTAAACCCGGCATTGATCAGTAATCTGTCTCGTAAATGCTGTGCCCTGATCAGCTTCATCGACAGCGTCTGCCCTGCGAACAGCAGAATGGCGACAATAATAAGCAGAATGTTCAACTCCAGCCCCCCCAGCAACAATCTCACAGTAATCAGCAAGCCGGGGATTGCTCTTGACGTAACGAACTATCCACAGCCCGGCTTACACAGTAAGGACAGTATATGCGGAGGGTCTCTGTTCGTAAACGATCATCATTTAAGCTGGGCATTCATTTTTTAAGATTATAAATTTTGAGTGTCGGAATTAAATAACGGCGATTTACGGATGGGTAGGCTCCTCTTATGATTAGGGCAGGTTATCGTCGACGGATAGCAGCCTCATTCATTTACAACAGGAGGGGAACAATTTGTTAATAGCCAAGAAGCAGCGGGCTCCTGCGGGTGCAACCCATACAAGAACGGCAGCGGGCAGGAATTATAAATGGCTGATGGTGAAACGCAACAAGGCGTTATACTTATTTATACTACCGGCATTTTTGTACTTTTTTATATTTGCTTATATTCCAATGTACGGCGTGCAGATCGCGTTCAAGGATTTTATCGCTACGAAGGGCTTTGGAGGCAGTCCGTGGGCCGATCCCCTATTGAAGCACTTTATAACCTTCTTTAGCTCGGTGCGGTTCGGTGAAATCTTCTGGAATACCATCCGGATCTCCCTGTATTATTTGCTTATCAGCTTTCCGGCTCCGATTATACTGGCGCTGATGATCAACGAGGTTCGCGGTACCCGGTTCAAGAAGCTGGTGCAGAATATTACTTATATGCCCTACTTCATCTCCACCGTTGTTCTGGTAGGCATGATCGATCTGTTCTTCTCCAACTCGGGGCTGGTCAACCAACTGACAGGATTATTTGGCCTCGAACCGGTATTATTTCTGCAAAAGGAAGCGTTATTCGATCATATGTATGTATGGTCAGGCGTATGGCAGGCGACAGGGTACGGTTCGGTCATCTATTTTGCGGCGCTGGCCGGAGTATCGCCCGAGCTGCATGAGGCAGCTACGATCGATGGAGCGACACGCCTCCAGCGGGTCATCCACGTCAATATTCCGGCGATCATGCCGACGATCATTATTATGCTGATTATCAGTGTCGGCGGGATTATGAACCTGAGCTTCGAGAAGGTGCTGCTGATGCAGAAGGATATCAATATCGCCAGCTCGGAGGTCATTTCCACCTATGTGTACAAGCTGGGGATTCAGAAGGCGCAATACAGCTTATCGTCCGCGGTCGGCCTGTTCAACAACCTCATCAATCTGGCTCTGCTCATCATGGTTAATAGAATCGCCCGCAAAGTCGGCGAGACCTCATTGTGGTAAGGAGGAGTTTTTGTGCAAGTACAAGAGACGAAGGCCGATAAGCTTTTTAATACAACGAACATGGTTATCCTGGTTGCTATTTTGCTGCTCACGCTGTATCCGTTATGGTTTATTGTAAGCGCTTCGATTAGTAATCCGGACCTGGTCAATTCCGGCAAAATGCTGCTATGGCCCAAGGATATTTCCTTCGCCGGCTATAAGAGCATTTTCCATGATAACAGCATACTCAGAGGATACTTCAACACGATTCTCTATACGGCTGGCGGAACGGCAATCAATGTTATGGTGACCGTGCTGGCGGGGTATGCGCTATCGCGCAAGGATTTTGTAGGGGGCAAATTTTTTACCATTATGTTCCTCATCACGATGTTCTTCTCCGGCGGACTTATTCCGACGTTTATGACGGTGAAGAGCGTAGGGTTATACAACTCACCCTGGGTGATGGTCATTCTGGGGGCTACATCCATGACTAACATCATTATTACAAGGACTTTCTTTCAGACAACGATCCCGACGGAGGTTCAGGAGGCGGCGCAGATTGACGGCTGCTCCAACATTCGCTTGTTCCTGCAGGTCGTGCTCCCGCTATCCTCGGCCATCGTGGCCGTTATGGCCTTGTTCAGCGCCGTCGCTCACTGGAACGGCTACTTCACCGCTCTGATCTACATTCGGGATGAGCAGTGGCAGCCGCTGCAGATTGTGCTGCGTGAGACGCTGCTGAAGAGTCAATTCAACGCCAATCTGCTGCAGCAGGGCGGCGATACGGCAGGATTGCTGCAGGAGGAGCTGCGGGCGGCGGAGCAGATCAAGTATGCCCTGATCGTCATTGCGTCTTTGCCGGTGATGGCGATGTACCCTTTTGTCCAGAAGTATTTTGTCAAAGGGGTCACGCTTGGATCGGTCAAGGGCTGACAATATAAACCTAAATAAAGGAGGAGCAAGGGAATGAAAAGAGGGGTAAAAGCAAGAAGCTTCGCAGGGTTTATGGTTCTGATTCTGATGTTCGCCTCAATGATGGGCTGTTCTGCATCATCCAACTCGAATTCGGGTACAGGGACGAAGAATAATTCCTCGGCCTCGAACAACGAAGGGCCGGCGGGTGCAGGGCCGGATTATATGAATCCGGTTGGCGAATATCCGATTACAAAGGACCGAATTACGTTGACGGTGATGGGCAAGAAGGACCCGGGCGGCACCGAATGGAGCGAGCTGGAGATCTTCAAACGGTTGGCGGAGAAGACCAACATTGATCTGAAGTTCGAGCTGGCTGAGGGCGACACCTTTAATGAGAAGAAGAATATCGCGCTGGTTGGCGGGGAATATGCCGACATTATCCTGAGGGGCGCGGAGAAGACCGATGAAGAGACCTATGGCCCACAGGGGATTTTCCTTGACCTAACCGATCTGATCGATAAGTATGCGCCGAATATTAAGGCGCTGCTTGCTAAGGAGCCGTCTGTCCGAGCTGCTGTAACTTCGATGGATGGGAAAATCTACGGTCTGCCTTACTACTTCAAGACGGCGACTACACAGGGGCATCTTAGCTTTTTTGATGAGCAGTGGATGAAGAATGTCGGTATCGAGACTCCTCCAACGACGACGGATGAGCTCTATACGATGCTGAAGGCGTTCAAGGAGCAGGATGCGAACGGCAACGGCGATCCGAATGACGAGATTCCGTTCTCCGGCGTTGGCCTGATCGCCATGCAGAACCTGCTGATTCCTGCGTTTACCGGAATGACCGGCGGCATCGGCTTTGATGTTAACGATGCGGGCGAAGTTGTCTATGTGCCGGCGATGCCTGAGTATAAGGAGTTTCTGGCTTACGCCAACAAGCTGTATAAAGAGGGCCTGATCGACCGGGAGTTCTCCACTCAAACCTCACAGCAGTGGCAAGCCAAGGTGAAGGGCGGATTGGTGGGCGTATACAACGCTTCTCCAACCCTGCTTGACCCTGAGACAACCAAAACGGAGCAGCTTAGCCTGGTTCCGCTCACCTCTCCGACGAATGATAAGCGGGTTGTGAAGACGCCGGATAATCTATACACCAGCCGTGCTGTTATTACGGATAAATGCAAATATCCGGAGGCTGCGATCCGGCTGCTCGATATGTTCTACGCGACAGAGGAGAACGCGGTAGACGGCTTCTATGGCAATACAGTCTTCCTGGGTTATGAAGGCGAGCATTGGAAATATACAGACGACAGCAAGGCCCAATATGAATGGATTCCACCGATTACGGGCTTCGGGGATATTAACAAATCGGTCTCCGTCAATATGGAGCTGCCTGGGCTGCTGGATTTCATGGCTATCCCGGCGAACTACCCTCTCATGGAGATGAAGGTAAATCAGGTCAACCAGAATCAGGTTCCGTATTACCGGGATGCGTATCCGGTGAATGCCCGCTACACAACGAAGGAATCGGAGAGAGGAAATGTCATTGAGAACGATCTGTTCTCATATGTCAATCTGATGACGACGAAGTTCATTATTGGCGAGGAGAGCCTGGATAACTTCAACAACTATATTGGGACACTGGACAAAATGGGGCTGCCGGAGCTGATGGAAATTAAAACGGCGGCGCTGCAAAGATGGAATGAAGCGATAAAATAACGTTGCCTTCTATCGGGCGAACGGAGGGATACTTGTGATCTATCATATCGATTCGATTGATGAGTTAATGGCTCTGCCGATGGAGGGGCTGCAGAACGGCGATACCGCCGTTCTGTCCTGCTTGCCTGAGCACGTGGGGTCAGGGGGAATCGCTGCAAGGCTGGAGTGGCAGCCGGATTGTACGCTAAGCCATAACGGCGGCACGGTGATCGCGCCTGAGGACATGCGGCGTGCTGACGAAGCCGGGCTTGCGGGACAGGGGGCCGCCAGGATCCCCGGCGTGTCTCCAGGTGAGGTGAGCGCCCCGTTGCCTCCTGGAAGATGGCGGCTGCTGCATGGCGGCGTAGGCGATTTTCGCTACTTTGGTATCTTTGGCCCCGAGCGGCCTGCAGATCAGGCGCTTGAGGCGATGGTGAACGATCCGGAGATCAAGCGGATTGAGGGCTATACGGATCTGCGCTTTACGAAGCGGCACAAATTTCACCGCAGCGGGCTGGAGCTGGACTTCAACAACTGCACGGTTACTGCGGATGGCATCGAGCCCGCACAGCCTAATGATCCTTTTGGCGCTATTATGCATTTCTGCGGCAGACTTACCGGGAGCACACAGCAGTTAACACTGACCGAACCGCTGCGGGAGCTGGAGGATATCTTCGAGGTTGCGGACAGCAGCGCCTTCCGGCTATACGAATGGTGGGTGGTGACGGTAAATCCTTTGGCCGGCAAGGAAGAAAAGGAGATCGACAAGCTGCTGATGGTGACGGAGATTATCGATGCGACACATGTCCGGTTTAACTATAAAATGGGCTGGGAGCTTGCTGAAGGACGCCTGCTTACTTATCAGAAAGCCCAGCCTGTGCGCCAGATCCATGTGCGCAATATGGTGTTCTGGGGAAATGCTGGAGGCGAGCAGCAAGGCGCCCAGCCCTTAGCCTTCGAGTATGCGGTGGAATGCAACGCCTCCGGGCTTAAGGCTTATCATACCTATTGGCCTGTCATTATGCGCAGGCACAATACCCATTATGTGACCGAGGGCTGCACGCTTGTTAATCCCGTGGAGGTGATCGTAGGCGGCACGGGTTATTTAACGCAGCAAATTCATTGTTTGTATGGCAAGGTACGTGACTGTACGACCAGCAATGCGCGCCATCTGAACGACTTTACTGGCAGCGCCTATTGTATGGTCGAGAACTGCCACGGCGACGGCGACTATCATGGCGCCTTTGTCACGCACGGCCAGTTCGAGCACGATTTGACCTATATCGGAAATTCCGGCCTGATTTCCTTTGCCAACAGCGGGCCAACCTGGGGGGAGAGCGCCAGAAGGATTGCTGTGAAGCGGCACTCCGGCTGCTGGATGATTGCCCGCTCCAAGGTCTCTGACCTGACGCTCGAGGATGTGCACATCGTGAAGACGAAGAATTATCCCCAGTGCGGTACGATGCTGATTAATACCGATGGCGTGCAAATCCGCGGCTGCACCGCCGATAAGCTGATTTTTACGCAGCGGAGTTCGCGTTCCCGGCGTCCAAATGTCGTACAGGACTGTGCCTTCGCGGACGGGATCGAAATTGCGCGCGAAGGGGCCCAGGCAGTAACGAACAAAATTAGGGTTCGGGATGAATTATAGAGCAGCGCAACTTCATGCTTGTTAAATAGGAATCAATCATTTCAGGACTTGAGGAGAGGGTTGCATCATGGCAAAAATTACGTTGGCTCTGGTTGGAGCAGGTGAACGGGGGCAGTTCTCTTATGCTCCTTACGCCAGAACACATGAATATGAGCTTGAATTTGTGGCGGTGGCCGATCCCAATGCGGGCAGACGTGCGTCCTTCCAGAAGGAATATCATATTAAGGATGAGATGGCGTTCGCCTCAGGCGAGCAGCTCTTGGCCCAACCGAAGCTGGCGGATGCGGTGCTGATCTGCACGCAGGATAACCAGCATTTCGATTACGCCTGTCAGGCGATTCGCAAGGGTTATATCCTTATGCTGGAGAAGCCGATATCTCCGAAATTGCAGGAATGCCTGGAGCTGCAGAGAATGGCGGAGCAATACGGGACGACGGTGGTGGTATGCCATGTGCTGCGCTATACGAAATTTTACCGCAAAATGAAGGAGCTGATCGACAGCCGGATCATCGGCGACATCGTCTCCGTGACCCATGCGGAGAACGTGGCCTATTGGCATTATGCGCATAGCTATGTACGAGGCAATTGGCATGTGACGGCCAACTCTTCGCCGATGATTCTGGCCAAATGCTGCCATGACATGGACATCCTCGCTTGGCTGCTGGATTCAAAATGCAGCGCCGTATCCTCCTTCGGCGATCTGAAGTATTTCAAGAAGGAGAACGCGCCCGAAGGCTCGCCGGAGCGTTGTACCGACGGATGCAGTCATAGCGGCACCTGCCCGTATTATGCGCCTGACATTTATCTGACTGAAGATACCAGCTGGCCGACCTCCTGTCTTGGCTCGGATATGAGCTACGAAGCGAGGAAGCGGGCCTTGGTGGAAGGGCCTTATGGCAAATGCGTATTCCATAATGATAATGATGTAGTTGATCACCAGGTTGCGACCCTGCTATTCGATAACGGCGTAACCGTTGCCTTCACCATGTGCGCCTTCACGAACGATTGCGACAGGACGATGAAATTCATGGGAACGAAGGGGGAGATCCGGGCTTCGATGGAGAAGAACGTGATCGAGGTTACGGAATTTGCCACCGGTACAACGAATGAATACAGGATCAATCCGGGCAGCGCCAAGCACAGCGGCGGAGACGAAGGCATCATGGAGGAGCTGGTCGCAATGATTAAGGGGGAGAGGAATAACACCAACCTGATCGAGCAATCGGTTCACAGCCATGTGATGGCCTTTGCTGTTGAGGAGTCGCGCCTGACCGGGAGAATCGTACAGATCGCTGATTTCGAGAAACGGGTGATGAACGCCCAACCAGTGAGTGTGTAGCTATGTTTATTCCGGAAACATAAAGGATCGCCATTTCTACACTTGACATGTAGAGATGGCGGTCTCTTTTTTGGGCAGCAGCAACAGACAGATGCAAGCCTTGAAAAGCTATGACCCATTCCGGTTCTCTTTGTTTTCCTGCCGATAATCGCCCGGCGTTACGCCCTCGTATTTCTTGAACAGTCGGGTAATGCCAACCTCGCTTGCATACCCCAATTGCAAGGCAATCTCCCTGATGGACAAATCCGTCTTTACGAGCAGTTCCTTCGCTCTGCCTAGCATATGCCTGGCGATATAATCTTTGACATTTTCATGCTTATACTTCTTGAATACATTGGAGATGTACTGGGGCGTTACCTCGAACTCCTGCGACAAGCGGTTCAGGTCAAGCCAGTGCTCTCCGGCGTTCTGATCGATATATTCGGCAATCTGCTGAACCAGCTTCTCCGTTTTGCTGATCACCCGATGCTCCGACAGCTCAGCGATGTTGTCGATCATTTCGAGGAAGCGCCTCTTGGCCACATCGAGTGAAGCGTGGTCAATCATCTGCTCAATGATCCGTTCATCGGTCACCGGATCATTTCCATTGGTGACAAGGGAGAAATTCATCACCTTCAGCAGCGTGGAAGCAACCTCGTAGAGCAGCAGCTTGGCTGCTCCGACTCCGATATTTTTGGACGTATTAATCTCAAAGATCGTATTCAAAAATTCCTTGGCCTCTTCGTATTGCCCCCTCTTCAGCAGTTCTATGAGCTGATGTTCGGTCTCCATCGAATAATAATAGTCAAAATGCAGATGACCCAGATCTCCGAAGCAGACGGTTTCGCAAATATCCCGCAGCTTGCTGTACTCCAGCGCTTTCTTGGCTTCGTCATAGCAATTCTGCAGATTGATCAGCCTTGAATGAGGGGAACTGATACCCAGGTTTAAATTCAGCCGATAATGCCTGGCGGCAAATTGGATCAACGTATTCGCCTGCTGCCTGGCCAACGCAACCGCTTCAGCAGGATTGCGACCTTCCCGCAGATTAAGCAGGTAGATCGATTGATTGCGACCGGCGTCGAGGAAATAGCATATAAAGTACTCGCTCATCAGCTCGCAGCCGACATTTTCCGCTACGACGCGCGTGAGGGACAGGCTCTTCTCGGACAAGTTTACATGGTCCATAAAAAATGAGCTGTCCATATCGATCTCCAGCGCGCCAATTAAGAAGGTGTCGCTGGCGAAATGGATGCCGATCGAAGCGATCTGCTGAGCGGCTTCATCATAATTCGTCATCATGCCCCGAATTAAGTTCAGTAGATAATCGCGCCGTACGATGGGGATTTGCTTCTCAATGACCTCGTTCAGCTCTTTGCCATTCTTGATTTGGTCCAGCAGCGTATTTTTAATATTCTCGTATTCGTTCCGGCTGTCTCCCGGAGCTTGAGCATGCGACTGGATCAGATCATGGATCTCCTTCAGCGGCTTATAGCTTCGTTTAGCCAAGAAGCGGACAATAAACAGCCCTCCGACCAGATAGATAAGGAAGATAGCGATAAAATTCATTAAGTATTTTGTATTCTCTTTGAAGTACAGGCCTTTTGGTGTAGAAGAGATATATTTCCATCCGTTCTTCTCGGATACAACTTTATTAATAATTTCCTCATGTGAGCTTCTGCCATTTACCAGCCCGTCTATCTTCTGCATATCGATGCCCGGCGCGTTATCCGAGCTGATGATCAGGTGGTTGTTCTCATCCAGGATATACACATCCGAATTAGTCACCTGGCGCAGCTGATTGACGAGGGTGAACATATTCTTGGCATCGATGAAGAAGATGACCTGTCCCAGCGGCCTGGAGCTTGTTGTCATCGGGAACGACTGGATATAGGGCAGCACTTCAATCGTGTTGCTCTCGTATTGATTCATCGTCTGGATTTCCATATATTCCTGAAAGTGATTGCCTTGCAAATAGTCCTTGGCAAAGGTGCCATAATCCAAATCCTTGAATTCATACATCAGATGGAAGAACCGCTGGGCATCCATTTGAATATTAGGCGTAACAATCTCATCTGTACGATTCATATAGACGAAATAGTCGAACAGAAGCTCGCGGGGCTTTCTTTTGCTGGCCATGTCCTTCATCAGCTCGCTGTAGCTGTCCGTAGCCCCTTTGGCGGCGAGTTCCAGCTTTTTATTAAACACAATCTCATTGCTTAGCTCGCTAATATAGAGAAGGTCGTCTTCGATTCCTGTCTTAAGCTGATTCAACAGGGTTACCGTGGATAGCTCGGTCTGCTTCGTAATCCGCTGGTTGATCTCAGCATAGTAGACGAATGCGCTGGAGAGCGTAAGAACAAGGATGGAGATATAAGACAAGACAAAGATGATATAGACGCTGTTCTTCTTTTTGAGTCTCGGCTTACGGGATTGGAACAATGGCTCACTTCCTAGCGTTAAAATGATAGAATCAAGAACAAATTTAGCGTACCACGCTTTTAAAGCGTTTTCAAAGCGTTAAATCGTCTATATTCATCTATGCTGCTAAGGATGCAGTATATTTTTTTTCTAAATGATACAAATATAAAGGCTTTATCGTTACTTCCCATGAGGAGAGGAAAGGGAGTGAAAGGGTGGACGCATTTCTGAAAATATACGATGACTATTTCGACGACTTGTACCGGTATGTGCTGTTCCGGGTTGGCAATCGCTGGGACGCGGACGATCTAGTTAGCGATATTTTTCGCAAGGCGCTGGAATACAGCTGTAAGCATGGCGGAACGATCCCGGAATACGACCGGGCCTGGTTGTTTGCCATTGCACATAATCGGATTGTTGACCATTATCGTCGCAGGAAGGAGACCGCTTACGGCGTTGATCCGGAACAGGGGGACTACGGGCATATCCGGAAGATGTTCCAGGAGACGTCAGTTCAGAACGAATGTTTGGAGGAAGCGCTGCTGCAGCTAGGAAATAAGGATCGCGAGATGGTGCATCTGAAGTATATGGTTGGCTTCGCTTACCATGAGATGAGCCGGATGCTGGACAAGACGGAAGGTTGGCTGCGTACGCGCATGCATCGGATACGGAAGAGACTTGCTATCGACATTGATCGCTGTCTGGAGGAGGGATGAATCATGTCTGAGCAGAATCCGAAGTGGGTGGATGATCTGAAGAAGATTCATGATCGGTTGCAGGTTGATGAGAATTTCAAGGCGGAACTGCGGCGCTCCCTTATGGAGGAAGGGCAAGGCTATCCGCAAGCTAGGCATTATAGGCGTCCACAAGACAAGCGATGGCGAAAATATTTAGCTTGGGGCGCTGCCGCAGCAATGGTTGCGACAATAGTGCTGCTTTGGAACTTGCTGCCCGTTCAGAACATGCTGCGTGTTAACGCCGCCGACTTGAAGCTGAAGCTGCAATTTAATACGGTGCAGCAGCTCGGACAGGAGACAAGTATAGCTGTAGCGATCGATCAGGACACGACTTATTATGCGATACCTACGGAGGGAGTCTACCGTCAGCATGGATTTAGCTATGAACAGATCATAGCGGGAAAAGTGTCGGAGCTTGCGATCTCCCCGGATGGGAAGCGGCTGGCTTATGTGGCTGGACATGAGCTTCTTATCTGGGAGACGGATACGAAACAGACGCAGCGGGTCTTGGAAGCACCGGTGTCGCTCGGCGAATTAGCCTGGTCACAGGATGGGAAGCGGCTTGCTTACGTGCGGCATGATCCGGCTACGGATACCATTTGGGAGGCGCAGCTATCCTCCGGCGAACAGCGGTATTTGACCAAGGGAAGCTCTCCGTCTTATTTTTCGAATGCGGAAAAAATACTATATACCCGGCAGGAGCAGATTTACACGCTTGATCTGGAATCCGGTACAGAGGAGCGATGGAGCGATGGATATTCGCCAGTGATCTCTCCGGATGGCAAGTATGTGCTTTATATCCGGAAGGATGGCGGCGTCCCCCAATTGGAGGATGCTTGGGTATCCGATCTGGATCGTCAGACCGAGCAGATGATTACCCGTAACCGCCCGATGGATGCATGGGAGAAGGGCCAACCGAAGGAAGGGGAGGTTCAGCCTTCCTACAGCCTGGAGGGTCTCGTCTGGAGCACCGATGGACAGAGCGTTGCTATGTATCAGGTTACAGAGACCAATGTGGAGTGGAGGCAGCTTGTCCGGTATACGCTAGCAGAGCGGGAGGCCGATCCGGAAGAAGTAGTTGGACAGGCGATTGAGGCGCTTATTTACCGGGACGAACGGCATGCCCATGAGTTTTTTAGTAATGATCCCGGATATTTAAAAGGGACATCTCCGCGTCAGGTCGGCTATACCATTGTGAATACGACAACTGAAGCGGACGGCAAGGCGGTGGTCACGGCAAAGATTGATTACTCCAATTACGATCCGTATTATCGGGTTGATACTTATCGCTTCTCCCTCTCGCGAGGAAGTGGAGGATATTTGATCGACAATATGGAGGAGATCGACAGCACCCGTATAACGGACTGGAACGACCAAATGGTCACAACGACGGTGGATGATCAGCGTGATCAACTGATTTTCCGTGTTGATCAAGTTCCGGTGGATCGTGGCTGGTCAAATATCGGCTTCGGAAATATCGTCTATCGTGAATCGGGCGGCGGCCGAACGATCTGGTTTCTGGTCAAACAGCAGCAGGGTGACCATCATCGGATGCGCCTGATGCGTTACGATTGGGATAAGGGGACGTTCACGTTGCTAGGTATTCTTGACGGGGCAACGGAGTCGTCGATGATGATAATTGACGAAGCGGGGTTATGGGCCGCCATCGATGTTGCACTGGGCGCAGATAAGAATGATATCGCGGTGCTGCCGCTTACAGAAGCCGCTTCCCAGCCAAGGTATCTATCTGCCCAATTGCAGGGCCTGGAGCATGATCAGATTATTGGCACCCGTTTGTGGAGGGGCAAGAGTCTCAGCTTCTACGTGGAATGGAACAAGCGAGACGTATTCTATAATTATAATGCGGATATAGAGACACCGCAGAAATAAGTAATTGTTTGATAGCAATAGAAGATTCTTCCGTTACGGGAGAATCTTTTTTGTTTTAGAATAGAGGTAACTTATTTGGTTATAGGAGAGGATTAGGATGTTCTTGATGAAGCGGAGTCTGTTCGCCAAAATCCTGCTAAGTATGCTGATTACAACAACAGTTCCCCTGTTAATCACCAATTATATGTCCTATCATACGATCGGGCGCGCCGTCAAAGAGCAGCTGGTCGAATTGAACCAGAGCTCAATGGCGATCAAGATGTCGGGCATCACGAAGTATATTCATGACGTATCGCTGCTCTCCTATACGTATTATGGAGACCCTGAATTAATGCGGCTTCTGACCAAGCGGGAGACGCAGACGCCAGCGGAATCTGTATATATCAAGCAGAGAATAGGACGAAATTATGCAGCTTTTCCGGAGATCAGGTCGATCGTCTACAAAAGTGCATTAACGAACAAGCCATTCATTGTTAAATCCGATCTCAATGAGCGAATTCCGATGCCGGACTTTGCCGGGCAGCCTCAGGCAGTGGAGGACGGCGGTGAATTCAGTCAGGAATATTCGGTTGTGGAGTGGGGCGGAGAGAGGAGACTGCGGATTAACAAGACCTTCATCGATACGTCGAACCGGGAGCTGCTCGGGATGACGACGATGATCGTACGCGACGCGGAATTGAAGCAGCTGGCCAATCCTTTAGGAACCGATGAAGATAGCAGGACGTATATTTTCCTCCAGGATGATCTGCAGCTATTGTATGCGACACCGGGTCCGGATGAAGATCAGGACTGGATAAAGCGGCTGCGCGAGGAGCCCAGAGCGGTCAAGGGGCTGCTTAATGATCCCAAGGGAATATACATCTACTATAAGGATGATGCCTATAATCTTCCGATTACACTGGTAAGGTTTATCCCACAAGCGGTTATTGACCAGGCGGGAAAGCAGGCGCTCAATGAATCCTTCACCATTCAATTGATTGTAACCGTGTTCATCACGGTGATGGCAGGTCTGATCTCGTACTTCATGCTGTTCCGGATTAAGCGGATTCTCAAGCATATTAAGCATATTCAGATGGGGAACTTCGATATCCAGGCGAAATCGACCAGTTCTGACGAGCTGGGGGTTCTGGAGGATCGGTTCCAGGAAATGATTAAGCAGCTTGATATCCTCTGGAATCAGCAGTACCGCTATCAGCTGGAGGTCTCGACGGCCCGTCTGAAAATGCTGCAGGCGCAGATTAATCCTCATTTCCTGTTCAACACGCTGCAATCGATCGGTTCGCTCGCGATTAAGAAGAATGTGCCGGAGGTCAGCGATAAGCTGGCGGAGCTAGGGGCGATGTTCCGCTACAGTATGGATATCGATACGGAGGAGGTTCGTCTGCAGGATGAGCTAGAGCACTTGAATTACTATATTTCGTTGCAGATTGGCAGATATCAAGATAGGATACAGTTCAAACAGAGCTGTCAGGAGGAAGCATTAGCCATCCCTGTTCCCAAGATGGTGCTGCAGCCGCTCGTTGAGAACAGCATCGTGCATGGCATTGAGAGGGGTGAAGGCACCGGCGAGATCCATGTAGAGATTGAGGCGGCTAAGAAGCTGATCCTTCGTGTTGTTGATAATGGGCGCGGATTTAGTGAAGAGACGATCCGGGAGATTCGCGATCAGTATTCGGAACAGTTGATCCAGCATGCCTCCCGACCGAGGATCGGTCTGATCAATGTATTTAAGCGCCTGCAATTATATTGTGGCGAGGGCTTCGTCTGGAGTATCGAAAGCGAGCCATACGTCCGCACGACGGTAACCCTGGAAATTCCATATCAGCAGGGGAGTTGAACTAAGAGAGAACACCCGGCCGTCTTCCTCGGTGCAATCTGTAGTTCAACTTATACAGAACAAGGAGTGTGAAGAAAGTGAAAGTACTGATTGTAGACGATGAACAGCCTGTTCGGGAGAGTGTAGAGTTGTCCATCAAATGGGCCAATTACGACATTACTGAGATATATATGGCTGGTGACGGAATCGAGGCGCTGGACATCGTCCGGCGGGAGACTCCGGAATTGATTATTTGCGATATGAGCATGCCACGGATGGATGGGATTGGCTTTCTTGAAGCACTCCGCAAGGAGGGCTGGGATTCTAAAGTTATCGTATTGAGCGGGTACCAGGAATTCCGTTACGCCCGGGCTACTCTGCTGGCTGATGGTGTGGATTATTTGCTGAAGCCCTTTAAAATCGACGATCTGGATAAAGCGATTGCCCGGGCGGTTGAAGCGATTGTAGAGAGCAAGCAGAATAAAAGCGAGGAATGGAGAAGGAGCCATCAGGTAAATGAGGCGCAAGCGCTGCTTAATGAACAGAAGATGGCGACTTATCTGCAGAGCGAGACGGCGAATCACGAAGGAGTCCGGCAATTGCTCACAGAGGAAGGCTTCCCGTTGGAAGACTTCTATATTCTGCTCTTCCTGCCCCGGAATGCCGGCGAGGTCGTGGATCGGCATTTTATGGGGGATGAGTCATTGCTCTTGTTCTCCGTCAGGAACATTTTGCGCGATGTACTAAATCCGTTAACCCATCACTATTTCTTCCGTATGGAATCCTTCCTCTGCGTATTTACAGCAGGGAATATTTCAGCCGCCGAGATGGATTATTATCGCCGGAAGCTGGAGGAATCCTGGGCTTCCACCATTCGGGTAGAGACCTTCTCAGGGTTGTCCCGACTGAAGCTTGGCTACCGGGATATTCTGACCGGATTGAAAGAGGCGAAGAGGGAAATTCTGAAATCCAACATGCTGGATGGGCAGCGGATAGAGAATGATCAGCGGCAAATGCCTGGACTCATGGATCGGGAACTATTGGTGCTGGAGGCGTTGAAGAAGCAGGACAAGGAGTATTTGGGGGAATTGATCCGCTCCTTTGTGCAGGAACTGCGAGCCAGGGGTTATTTATCGTTAAAAGAATTGCAGCATTACACCATCGAGGCCAATTTGCTCATTATGCGTATTTCTCGGCAGCTTGAGCTGGAGCCGCATATCGAGCCTTTATCGCTGTGGCTTAGCGACTTGGAGGAGTGGGAGAAGGCTCTGACACATACCTTCTGGATGATGATTGAATCGGAGAGGGAGAATCTGGCCTCGTTGCGCAGTATTCATGCGATCCGGCATTATATTGAATCCCATCTTGGCGAGGATATCAGCCTGACTTCACTCGCTGACAGATTCTATTTCAGTCCGCAATATATCTCCAAGAAGTTCAAGGAGAACTATGATACGACGATCATGAGCTATCTTACGCAGCTGCGGATGGAGAAGGCCAAATCGCTGCTGGGCCATTCGGACATTAGCATTATCGAGATTTCCCGGATCGTAGGCTATGAGGATGATAATTACTTTGGCAAAGTGTTCAGGAAGCATGTCGGTGAATCTCCTTCTCAATATCGCAAGAAGCAGCAGGAACGTTGAACGGCTCGGAATGATTCAGATTTTACCTATACTGGCGAAGAGTTTCCCTATTGGAGACAGATCTTGGCGAAATATAATTAACTTAGCAGCAGTAAGGGCATAATAGTTTGAAAACGTTGTCAAGTTGAAGCGGCAAGAGTTTCAGACTATGATCTCTGAGGGAATCTGCTTAATATGAATCGATCTGGTCAAAAATATCTAACGGGGGCGAAAGCATGAAGAAGACAAAAAAGGCATTTGGTTTCCTGGCGATGATGGTATTGATCGCATCTCTCGTCGCTTGCGGCGGCAAGACTAATGGAAATACTGCAAATTCAGGCACAGACACAAATTCTTCGAATACATCCGGAGGCACGGAGAAGCAAGCGAAAATCTCGCTTTTCCAGAGCAAGGTTGAGATTGCTGAAGCATTGGAGGAGCTGGCCAACAAATACAAAGAAGAGACCGGGAACGAGGTTGAGGTTTGGGGCTCCGCTGGCGATGCCTATATCACTCAACTCCAAGCGAAGCTGGCCGCGAAGGAAGGTCCTACAATCTTCAGTATTGCGTCCGGGGCAGAAGCGGAGAAATTTAAGTCTTACTATTATGACATGAGCAATGAGAGCTATGTTAAAAATATCGCGCCGAATATGGCTCTGGAAGTCGACGGCAAGGTTGTTGGCGTTCCGATCGGGGTTGAAGGCTTCGGTCTGGTGTACAACAAGAGTCTGGTTGATCCGAAGGACGTAACCGATCTCGCTTCCTTTACGAGCAAGATGGAGAGCTTGAAGGCTGAAGGAATTAACGGGCTGAGCCTATCCCAGGAAGCTTACTTCCTGATCGGACATATTTTGAATACACCGTTTGCCCTTCAGGCCGATCCGATTGATTATATCAATAAGCTGAATAACGGCGAAGTCAAGATGGCTGATACGAAGGAATTCCAGGAGTTCGCCAAGTTTATGGAAGTGATCAGACAGAATTCTGTGAATCCGATGGAAGTTACTTATGATACGCAAATGGGTGACTTTGCTACGGGCAAGACGGCAATGGTACACCAAGGCAACTGGAGCTATGGCATGCTGGCCGATTATGGCGATCTCGACATCGGCATGATGGCGCTGCCGATCGCTGGCAATAGCAAGCTGTCCGTCGATATTCCGGGCGGCTGGGTGATCAACAACGGCGCGAAACCAGAGGAGATCAAGGCGGCTAACGCGTTCCTGGATTGGCTCTATAACAGTGAGACCGGTAAGGATACGATCGTGAATAAATTCAAGTTCATTCCGGCAATGACCAATATTGAAGCAGAGGGACTGGACCCATTGTCTCAAGCCGTATTCGAGGCAACGAAGAGTGGCAATACCATTCCGTGGGCGATGAACTACTTCCCGCAAGGCATTATCGTAAACGATCTGACACCGGTAACCTCTGAATTCTTCCTGGATAATGGTATAACCGGAGAGCAGTATCTGAAGAATCTGGATGATGCATGGGCAAAAGCCGCTAAATAATCGATTTGAACATCGAGGATGAGACATGAAAAGTGCGTTCAAAAAGGCCGGTTTGCTTATCCAAAGCGGACTTTTTGAACCACCTTCTAAAAAGCCTAGCCTACTCCCTAGTGTTAGGCTTTTGTGTTTCATCAACCCTGTATCAAATTAGACTGAACTGGAGAGGGCGTGTGGTAATGAAAAGAAAAGACAAACTTTGGTTCGGGTTATTTACGATGCCCTTGTTCACCATTTTTACGATCGTCGTCATTATTCCGTTTATTATCGGGATTGCTTATTCATTCATTAGCTGGGATGGAATCTCGGCTAATCCGAAAGTATTTGTCGGTCTGGACAACTACGTAACGATATTCCAGGATGAGCGATTCTTCTCTTCCGCAGGGCATACACTTAAATTCACACTGCTGGCACTCATTAGTGTGAATCTGCTGGGCTTAGCCTTTTCATTGCTGGTTACGAACGGGCTGCGTACTAGCAAGCTGGCTCGTACGTTCTTCTTTATGCCGAATCTGATTGGCGGATTGATCCTTGGTTACATCTGGAAGTTTATCTTCACAGATGCGTTCAAGTTCCTCGGTGGCAAGACCGGGCTTGAAGGAATCTTCTTCAACTGGCTGATCAACCCTGATTTTGCTTTATATGCCCTGGTTATCGTATTTACTTGGCAGATGGCCGGATATACGATGATCATCTATATTGCCGGGATTCAAGGGATTCCTGATGAACTGCTGGAGGCAGCCAAGGTGGATGGTGCGAATATCTGGCACAGGCTGACGAAGATTACCTTCCCGCTGCTTATGCCATCCTTTACAATCTGCTTCTTCATGACGTTATCCGGTGCGTTCAAGATTTATGACGTGAACCTGAGCTTGACGAACGGCGGACCGGTTCACTCGACAGAGATGTTCGCGATGAACATCTTTAATGAGATCTTCGGTTACGGACGATATGGAGTGGGTCAGGCGAAGGCGATCCTGTTCTTCTTGATCGTGGCCCTGGTGACATTGACGCAGGTAATCATCACGAAGAAGAAAGAGGTGCAGATGTAATGAGACGAACTAGCAGAGCAATCAGCTCCATTCTGTTGGCCCTTCTTGCCCTCCTGTTCCTGTCGCCGATTTACATTATGCTCGTGAACTCCTTCAAGACGCGGGCGGAATTGTATAATAATGCGCTGGCATTGCCGGAATCCTTCAGCCTTCAATATTTTGAAGCCGCGATGAAGAAGATGAATTTCCTGACGGTTCTGGGCAACTCCACCTTCGTTACCGTGCTGACCGTGATCTTCGTGGTCGTTCTTGCCTCCATGACCGCATGGATGCTGGTGAGAACGGATAATAAACTCAGTAAATTGATGTTCATGGCCTTTATCTCGACGATGCTGATTCCTTTCCAGACGCTGATGATGCCGTTGATGCAAGTAATGGACTGGATTCGCACCTACCTTCATATTCCGATGCTGAATACGCATGGCGGTCTGATCTTCATGAATGTCGGCTTCCATGCCAGTATCGCCGTATTTTTGTACCATGGATTTATAAAGTCGATTCCGATTGCATTGGAGGAGGCCGCTACGCTGGACGGCTGCAGCAAGTTTGGCGTGTTCTGGAGAATCGTGTTCCCGATGCTGAAGACGATAACGATTACTGTTGCAATACTGGATGTAATCAGTACGTGGAATGACTACCTGCTGCCTTCCTTGACGCTGTCTGATAAGGGACTGCGGACGATCCAACTGTCGACGTTCTACTTCTTCGGAGAGTTCACGATCGTCTGGAACCAGGCTATGGCGGGTTTGACCTTGACCATTATTCCTGTCGTCATCTTCTATGCTATCGCCCAGAAGTATATTATCAAGGGGATTGCCGAAGGGGCTGTAAAGTAATAGAGGCTGAAATAGCGAAAAAGGCTTGCTCCGTAATAACGCAGGAGGTGACCTATGGATAAAGAGATCTGCATCATCACGAGAGCTGACGATGGCGGAAGCAACCATGCTGCGAACCTGGGTATTGAGAGAGCGCTGGAAGGTGGCGTGTTGAAGAATGTCTCCATTATGGCGACCTGTCCAGCCGTCCGCGAAGCGGCGCAGATGTTCGCAGGGAGGGCTGACATCTGCTTCGGACTGCATTTCGTCCTGAATGCCGAATGGAACGATATCAAATGGGGTCCGGTGGCGGACCCTGCGTCGGTTCCTTCTTTAATTGAGGCAGATGGCTGGTTCAGTCCGCATCCTGATTACTTCAAAGAGCATCCGCCCCTCATGAGGGAGGTCATGCTCGAACTTGAGGCTCAGTTCGCCAAGCTAACAGAGTTGGGCTTCCGTATCGCCTATGTTGATACGCATATGGTACCCGAGTTAGCGATCCCTGGTCTGGAAGATGAGCTCCGTGCCTGGTGTACTGCTCGAGGACTGGTCTATTGGTGGGACTACTTATTCGAAAATATAAGCATTAGCGCGGCTGACGACGTTGTAACCAAGCATCTTGAGCAGATTGAAGCCCTTGGGGCCGGGCGATATTTACTGGTTACCCATCCGGCTGTGGACTCGGAGGAGATGAGAGCATTAGGCAATGCCTATGAGTCGGGACAGCAAATTGCCAGAACCCGGCAATATGACAGCCAGTTCTGGTCCAATCCGCGACTATCTGTCCAATACAAGCAAAGAGGGATCAGGCCGATCCGCTATGATGAGGCAGTTAAGCTGAATCCAGGTTGAAATTGTCATTTGAGGCTGAAGCGGGGGTTAAGTGTGGGAGACAGAGGCCAGTGCTTCATTTGTAATCTGTTCAATGTCGACCGGGGATTGTGAGCCTTCACGAACCAGATCCGGCAGAATTTGATGCAGGAAATAATCGACACAGTGCAGCTTGATCTGTTTGATCTTAATCAAAGCGCTGCGGTACATCGTGATGAACTCCTTCTCGGTGTTCCCCCGTTGCAACTCAGCAAATGCTTCATAGATCTGATCCAGCTTGTCGGCCACCTCAAGGATTTGCCCCTCAACGGAATCGTCCTTCCCTTCGCGCAGCTGTCTGCGGAAGATAGCTTGAAATTCCTCAGGTATATGCTCATCAATAAAATGAGCGACCATTCCCTCTTCAACCTTCTGCAGCATCGCCCGCAGTTCCAAGGAATAGTGCTTCACAGGTGTCTTGATATCCCCGATGAAGATCTCGCCGTAATCATGGCTGCTCGTAATCTCGTATAACTTCTTCCAATCCACAGTGGTTCCATGGCTTTCCTCGATGTCCGCAAGCGTCTTGGCGTATTGCACGACCTTCCAGGAATGTTCGGATACGCTATGCTCCTGGAATTTGAATCTGCCCGGACAACGGATAATCCGCTCCAGATCCGTTAACGACTGAAAGTACGTATGGATTCCCATCTCTTTTACATCCCTTTCTTCGAATGATGTGTTTTACTTTGCTGTACGAACAGTATACATCCGGTTTGTTAATGGATCGTTAACTCGAACTTGGAATTATTGGCGATTTGTTAAGCGTGGGGGAGAAAATAGCGGAAAGTTATAATATACTTGAACCTAGACTCCATTCATGAAACGATATCATTCATAGTTCATAAGGAAGTGGGATTTATGTGGCTGCTTTATGCGTGCGGATCGGCTTTATTTGCGGGCATGACCTCCATTCTGGCCAAGATCGGCATTAAGAATACGGACTCCAATCTGGCTACGGCGCTGCGCACGATAATCGTGCTGCTGTTCTCCTGGGTGATGGTGTTTGTGGTTGGTTCACAGAATACGATAGACTCCATCTCCGCCCGGACGCTTTTATTTCTGATTCTGTCCGGCGCTGCGACCGGGGCTTCCTGGTTATGTTATTTCAGAGCTTTACAACTGGGCACGGTTAATCAAGTTACACCGATCGACAAGAGCAGCACGATTCTTACGATTTTGCTCGCTTTTTTATTCCTGGGAGAGGTGCCGACGTTATTTATGGGAATCGGGATCATCCTGCTTGGGCTGGGGACCTATCTGATGATCGAGAAGAAGACGGAGGCTGCGGGATCTTCTGCTTCGGGACGAAGAACCTGGCTGATCTATGCGCTGTTATCCGCGATCTTCGCTGCTCTCACTTCGATCCTTGGCAAAATAGGGATTCAGGATATCGAATCCAATCTGGGCACCGCTATCCGTACGGTTGTTGTATTAGTCATCGCTTGGGGCATCGTGTTGTTCCAGAAGAAGCATACGCTGATGAGGGAGATCGACAGGAAGAACTGGCTGTTCATCGGTCTGTCCGGCCTGGCAACCGGCCTATCCTGGTTATGCTACTACCGGGCTCTGCAGGATGGCAAGGCCAGTCTCGTGGTGCCGATCGACAAGCTGAGCATTGTAGTTACCGTGATCTTTTCGTACATATTTCTTAGAGAGAGGCTGTCGGCCAGATCCTTTATTGGCCTGCTGCTCGTCGTAGGGGGGACTCTACTGTTGTTGTTCTAGGGAAGGAGACATCAGACCATGTCTTACGTAATAAGGACACCTCAGGAGGTGTCCTTATTGAAGTTGATTTCGCGGAGAAGCATTCTCCTCAATTCAGATATATCCGCTTGCCGGTTCTTGCCGATTCCTCTATAGCACGAATCAATCGATGCAAGTAAGCGGCATAATGAAAGTCCGGCGTCTTGGGATTATCTGAATTCGAAAGTATGTCTTCGGCAAAAGACTGGTGGGCTCGGGCTACATTGGTAAGGGGGAACTCCTTCGTATCCTCCATTACCAATGTGAAATCATCGGGCCGGCTCGAAGCAATTGCTTGACTTGATTCGTATTTTACCAAGGACACACTCAGACCACCGTATTGCGGATGACCGATAGAACGGTTCTGATAGAGGCGGATGATCCCCTGTTCGCCCTGAACCTCCAATATAAATTGAGGGTAGGCTCCGCCCTGAAGATGGACCGAAACGGGGATTTCCCGGTTGATTTTACCTTGAATGATGTACTGATCTTCTATATTTTTTGCGATAGTACGACTCTGATCCGTGAAGCGGGCTTCGGTATAGTGCGTATGGTGGCTGGCCTGAACTTCGGTAAAATGCCCGAACAGGTAGCTGACCATATCCAAAATGTGACCGCCGTTGATTGTCAGTAGTGTCGCTCCATTGCTGCGATCCAGAATATAGCTGCTGCCGGAGTCCGTCCAATTGCCCTTGGCCTGTGTGGAGGACTTGATATTAACGGACAGTATTCTGCCGATTTCATGCCGATCGATCATTTCTTTAACCCTGCGTACCTCGTCGGCCTGACGGGATTGTAGACCGATGGCATGCTTGACCCGAGAGGTATGGAGCTGCGCCATGATCTCGTCGATTTCGCTCGCAGTAACAGCCAGAGGCCATTCACAGTAAATATGCTTATTGGCACGGATTGCATCCAGTAGAACTTTATGGTGATAAGGGGCTTTGACACTGACTATAACCATGTCGACATCGTTCGATTCAAGCATTTTGATGTAATCGTCATAGGCATTGACATGTCCAATTTGGTCCGCCGCTTCTTGGGCTGAAGCTATATTTGTGGTTGCTATTGCTGTGATTTCATGAAGCCCACTATGGAGCAGAGCCGGAATATGCGTTGAGCTGGCCCAGCGGTTTCGGATCGAACCCCCGATGATGCCTGTTTTAATTTTGTTCATCCTATAACCTCCCTGTCTTTAGAGTAGTATAATATGGTTGTGATATTAAAAATAATGTATATATTTAATTTATATATCAAAATAAGTGATACGTAAGGGGTGAGGCCTGTTGGATATAGAGAATATGAGGGCGTTCATCACGGTCGCAGAGCAGGGGAGCATCTCGTCTGCTGCGCAGGAGCTGCATCAATTGCAATCCAATATGACAGCCAAGATTAAGAAGATCGAGAGCGAATTTGATACAGAACTGTTCTATAGAAGACCAAGAGGAATGGAATTAAATGAGCAGGGCAAGAAGCTCTATGCGCAATTTAAGAAGATCGTATTGTTATGGGAAGAGACCCGGAGCATGATGAGTCAGGAGAATCCCGCGTTGAGAATCGGGCTTATGGTAAGCAAAAACCCGCCTAATTTCAATCAAGCGATGGAGACATTATATGAAAAGTATAAGAACCTCAAAGTGACGGTGAAGACCGGGAGTACGCAGAAAATTGAGAATGAAATTGCTGACGGGGGGATCGACATCGGCTTCCTGGTAGGGAAAACAGATACGAAGCTGCTTCATTATAAGAAATACGGAGCTGAGAGATTAGTATTGATCGGCAGAAATCTGGATCAGCCGCTGGATATGCTGCTGCAGGGGGAGAACCTGATTATTTCCTCCAGCAATTGCTATTACAAGAAAGTGTTCGATCAATTACTTGCGGATTATGAGGTGGTACGTACAGATTTCGTAGAAATCGCTGCATTGGAGTCTCTGATCAGCATGTGCCAGCTTGGCATGGGGGTAACTCTCATCCCGGAATCGGATACCGCTGCGCTTGGAATCAGGGATTATCGGGTGATCGACCATCACGCTTGTGAGCTTGAGAAATATATCTGCTGCCGGGAGAATCATAAAATTACAGGGATTGAACAACAGCTTATGAATATGATAGCAATGGCTAATTAACCGCGCGGTGGTCAGAGGCTAGAGATAACAACTATGGAGTTGTGGATCGGCCTGATTCGAAAGAAAAAGCCGAATAAACCTGCAGATTTGCAGGTTTATTCTAAACAAGCCATTTCGTATGTGAAAAACAGCAGTTTATCAGCTTTTTTACCGGTGGATGCAGACAACAGCAGTGACGAGCGACGAGGTGATCTCTAACGCAGCGCTCGGCTGTTAGTCGAAGCAGGGGTGTTAGAATTTAATTTTTACACTGTCTCCATCCACGTACACGCCTTCGGATCGGATGATTTGCAGCTTCTGTTCCTCCGAGAAGCCGATCGTCTCTCCGTCCCGCAAAGTGACGTTATATTCAAGCACATAATCCGTAATACTGATCAGGAAGTCGCGCAGCTCGCTTGGTGTAGTCTGGCTGTCGATGATCTCGATCTCATCCTTCCCGAATGCTCTCAACCCGTAGGTATAAGCCCCTGACCCGGTTTCGGTCCCGACCAGACCGAAGTGGACCAGATTGAGCAGTGGCAGTATGTTCTCTTGCTTCATGATCTCGGTCATTTCTATATACATTTCAGGCTGGAATACAGTTCCTGCCGTATAAATGCCTATCGCATTAGGCAGCTTCAAGCAGCTTGCCGCCAGCTTGGTAAATAGCTTGGCGCTGTCGAGAGAGGAGCCGGAGCGCGTAAAAACAGCCAAAATGATCTGGGAGACATGTGTACTGGTGACCTGAGCCGCCTCCTTCCAGAGGTAATTGGCTTGTGCAAAATGCTCGGCTTCCCCATCCGGTACAGGCGCATCTACGAAGCTGAGTGCCAGGGTGAAGCCGTCTGCTTCAAATACAATCGTGCCTTCGTTCTCCGCAGAGCTTGCATCTGTCCCATCAGCCGGCGGACAGACGATGCCCCAATCTTGCTGTAAATTGGCTTTGATCTGTTCAATATCGCATTCGTGAGTATTCAGCAGGACAAACCCGTTGAATATGCCCGATGCGCCTTCCTCTTCTTCGGTGTCCTCATTTTCCGATTGCTCGGCTTCAATGGCTGCCGCCTGCTTCATCCAATACTCGCGAATCATCTCAACCATCGCGATGGCTTCCTGCTCTGCAGTAGCCGGATTATAAGGCTGCATCTCACTGAAAATATGACCGCAATGCTGCGTATCGGATGGATCTTCATATCCACCGCAGACTCCGAGCATCCATTTGCCCAACATCGATTTCTTGTACTTAAAAATATAGTAGTGCATCTCATGCAGTTCAAATTCTCCCGCAATCTCGATTTTGCTGGGCTTCCGCCCAAGTTCATTCTCATGCTCCAGCCATTCGATCATCGACTGCATGGCTGCTTGTTGCTGAATAGTCATTAGTTTCTCTCCTTTATAAATGTGACTTCTAATATTTTCCTAAATAATTGTATATTACTAAGTATAAGAATGATAGGCAATGGTACTGGATGGCTAATTGCGTAGGAAATCTGAACATTTAGTCGCAAGCTAAAAATCTTTGTTATTGCCATATACCCGTTTTTCCACGATAGTAGAGAAAATGACGGAAGGTGAACCCGCTGATCAGGAGGGATATATTTGCAATATGAAAGTATTGTGTTACCGCAGAACTACACGGTTCCTTATAGATTACTCATTCACCAGGTGAGGGTGGTCCCCTATCACTGGCATGATTTTATAGAGATTATTTTTGTCATCAAAGGCTCGATCAAGCTGGAGGTAGAGAAGCAGGAGATGATGCTCAGCGAAGGGGAGGTCGCTATTGTGAATAGCTGTTACCGTCACTCCATTCAGTCGCTGACCACTCAAAATATCGTCTGTGCTCTGCAAATTCGTGAAGATTTTCTGCGCAGCGAGATGGAATGCTTCGATTCGTTAACCTTCGGAATGGCTCATCAGACGACAGCGAATGACATTGCTCTTATGAAGAGATATTTATCCGAGTTAGCGCTCCTGGACATTAAGAAGAAGAGGAATACACCTATTCTTCGCAAGGTGAAGATCCTTGAAATATTAAATTTGATTGAGCAGCGCTTTTCACGAGAGAAGCAGGAGCCCGAGGGCGCTCTCTCCCTGGATAGAAAGATTACGGATATTCTCTTGTATATCAACAATAATATTGCTGAGCCGCTGACGCTGGAAGATACCGCGAGGGAGTTCAATATGAGCCCGGCTTATCTGTCGAAGCTGTTTAAGAAGAGCTTTGGCATCAATATGATGACCTATATTTTTGAGTATCGGCTGCAGCTTGTCTGCTCTGATCTGGTGATTACTGACCGGAAGATTAGCGATATTATTTTTTCCAGAGGCTTTAATTCGATCAGCTCATTTAATGACAGGTTCAAGAAGCATTTTGGCATGGCGCCCAATCAGTATCGGAGCCAGAATAAACAGGGGCTGGCGATTAAGGAAGAGGATATCACGCACTCCCTGTACAATTATATCAATCTGATGAAAGAGGATTCACTGACTGAATTATTTAGTCCGGAGCATGAAGAGAGCCGGTTTGCGAATGAATCCTTCCATTCCTCCAGCTACGAGGAGAGAATCATCGATATGTCCGGAAGCCTGGCACCGTATGATTCCTCGATTAGCCGAATGATCGGCGTCGGCAGAGCGAAAGAATTGCTGGATGCCGACATGCAAAGTCAGCTGGCCCAGGCATGTAAGGAAGCCGGATTAAACCGTGTTAGATTCCATGGTATTTTTTCGGACGACTTAATGGTCTACCATGATGAGAATGGCGTGAAGGCCTATAATTTCAAATATATCGATAGAATTTTTGACTTCTTTACCGAGCATCGGATCATTCCTTTTATTGAACTGGGCTTCATGCCCAATGATCTGGCGAGTGGAAAGCAGACGATGTATCGTTGGGAGGCGAATACGTCTCAACCGAAGGAAATCCATAATTGGACCCGGCTTGTCGGGCAATTCATCCGCCATCTTATTAATCGTTATGGCTTGGCGGTTATCCGAACATGGGATTTTGAAATCTGGAATGAGCCTGACCTTGAAGGATTTTATTGGCATGGGACGCAGGACGAGTATTTGCATTTCTTCAAGAAGACCTATCAGGCCATTAAAAAGATAGACAGCAAATTGAAGGTGAGCGGATTCAGCGGTACAAGCTGGTCCGTTGTGAATACCGAGTGGACGAGTAAAGCCCTGAAGTTTATGGAGGAGAATGACATAATCCTCGATAGCTTTACTTACCATATTTACCCGATCGAATGGAACCTGGAGGCAACCTACTTCAACTTATGGACGGCAAATCGAAAGGGATTGTACTCTTATGCTGACTCCAGTTATATCGTATCAACTGTGAAGGAGGTACATCAGCTCATTCACGCAGCACCTAATGTAAATCAGGGAAGAACGATTATTACGGAATGGAATTCTTCCTCCGATCCGCAAGATCTGCTGCATGATACGGTGTTCATGGCTTCTTTTATCGTTAAGAATGTAATTAACTCGGTGGGTTATGTTGATGTGATGGGATTCTGGACATTATCGGATATTTTTGACGAGCATCTGTTATCCCTAGACACTTTCCATGGAGGATTCGGGTTAATGACGGTTGAAGGCATCCGGAAGCCTGGCTATTATGCGATAGCTTATCTGAATCAGTTAGGCGCTACGCTTGTCTACCGCGATGAACAATTGATTGTAACGAAAGATGATGAGGATAACTATCAAATCCTGATCCATAATTATCAGGAATACGATGAGTTGTATAAGAGCTTTAACACCTCACATATATCGTTGAAAAATAGGTATGGCGTATTTGCGGAGGAAGCCGATAAGCGCCTTAAGCTTACATTGCAGAATATGTACGGTTCTTATACGATCACGAAGCAGCAAGTGAACCGGACTCATGGCTCCGCTTATGACGCATGGGTCGATTCCGGCGGAGCCGAGATGACTGCCGAGTATGTGAATTACTTAAAGAGTATTTCCGTTCCGCGAATGACGATTCAGAAGGAGAGAATTCAGGGGGACTTCGTGTTCGAGCTTAGTCTCGAGCCTCACGAAATTGTATTTCTTAAGCTGGAAAAGACAATATAATAGCCATGGCTTAACGCGCATGCCTGATTTCCTGACTTTGGGGAACTGGGCATGCGTTTCTTTATGATTGGCAGGACCAATAAAAATCAGGAAGTGTTTGTGCAATAATACGTAGGTTTTGCCCCGAAAAGATGGGCGGCGACAATAATCGACAAGTGTTAGGTCAAAAACCGGTTAGCACGGTGCCACCGAAAAAACTAAGATTTAACTATAAAAAGAAAGGGGTTACATTATGCTGGATTTCAAAAAAGTAAACAGACGATTCGCGCTGGGTGGCCTGGGTCAGAACTTGGTATATGCACTGATGTCTACAGGTTTTCTCTTCTACTTCACTGAGGCTGCCGGTTTCTCTGCTGCAACAATTGGAACGCTTTTATTGGTGGTCAGGATTTATGGATTAATTGCAGACCCCATTATTGCTGTCATTATTGAGAAGACAAATACAAGATGGGGGAAATACAGGCCGTATATTACGATAGTTCCGCCACTTATCAGCTTATTGTTCGTGGCATTGTTCTTTAATCCATCCTTACCTCATGGTGCCCATCTGGTATATATCTATGTTATTACGATCCTGTTCTGGACGGCATATGCCTTTTTCGATATTTCATATTGGTCAATGGTTCCTTCGATTACGAAGGAAGAAGATAAGAGAATAAAGCTGCTAACAACGACTAAATTCATGATTATGATCGCTGCGTTTGGTCTTGGCATGGCCCAAATGCCGTTAGTCAAATTGTTAGGCAATAACGATTACTCCAAAGGCTTCTTCCTAATCAGCATCCTTCTCGGTGTAATCTTTACAGCGTTAGGTCTCTTGCTCGCACAAGCTTTGACTTTTATGAATCAAAATTTGCAGGAGGTTGCTGCGAGAGCAGAGGTTCCACAAGTAAAGGGCAAGGATATGATCAAGTCACTGCTTGCCAATACACCATTAATATCCGTTATTTTAGGTAAACTGTGCATTTATATCCCGATTACACTTAAAGGAAGCATAGCGATTTATTTTTATAAATATACCCTGGGCAACGATATTCTAGGCTCGTATGCTTCGATGATCTCACTACCGATTACGCTCTTGCTGGTGGTGTTCGCGCCGAAGCTGATCAAGAAATTTGGCGATAAGAAAGTGATGTTATCCTTTATCATTGTCCACACCCTACTGTCCTTTGCTTATATCGTCAGCACGGATGTTTCTGCCTTCTATATCCTGCTGGATGGTCTCTCAAATGCGGCGATGGGGATCTATTCCTTGATTATTACGAACATGGTAGCTTCAGCAGTTGAGTATGGGGAGTGGAAGACAGGTATCCGCATGGAGAGCATTATTTTCTCTACCAATACGATCAGTTCCAAGCTGGCGACGGGTCTCTCGGCAGCAATCGCTGGCTGGGTACTTTCGGGTATCGGTTATGTATCGGGTGCCGAGCAAAGTGCGCAGACCTTAAACGCCCTTCATCAAGTCATGGTGTGGGTGCCTACCATCGGTTGTATTTTAGGAGCTCTGGTATATATGGGATATAAGATGAACTCCAAGATGTATAACGAAATTTTGGCTGACTTAGAGAGCAGAAAGCAGAATGCAGGAGCGTGAGAGAGATAATGATTAATACAGATATTTTGAGAGAGAAACCTTACAGTCTGTCCGAAGAGCAGCGGAAGAAGGTGGCGGATCAGATTGATCAAATGTCTTTGCAGGATAAGGTAGGGCAATTATTCTTTCTGCCCTATTATGGGCAGTTCATGAGCGATGAAAGTGTGCTGCAAATGGTGAAAAATATACAGCCTGGCGGAATGATGCTGCGGCCGACCCCGCAGGTGAAAGCCACGGAGATCATTGATCTGATTAAGGCCAACAGCCGGATTGCCCCGTTCATTTCCGCGAATCTGGAGAATGGGGTAAACGGTCTGATAGAAGGCGGAGTCAGCTATGGGAGCCTGATGCAGCTCTCTGCGGCAAATGACCCGCAGCTCGTTAACCTTGCTGCCAGCGATATCGGGAAGCAAAGCTATGCCCTTGGTGCAAATATGGCTTTCGCTCCTGTAGTGGACCTTAACTATCATTGCTTAAATCCAATAACCGGAACACGCGCATTCGGGGAAGAAGCAGGGCATGTGAAGGAGATGGCAGCAAACTTTGCCAAAGGCTTCATGGATCACGGCATCCTGCCTGTGATCAAGCATTTCCCCGGCGACGGCGTGGATGATCGCGATCATCATGTCCTCGCTTCTGTAAATAGCCTCTCCTTCAAGGAGTGGGAGGAGAGCTATGGAGCGGTCTACAAGGAGCTTATAGACCAGGGGATGCCTTGCGTTATGGCCGGTCATATCCTACTCCCCGCTTATGAGAGAATGGTTCAGCCTGGTATAAAGGATCAGAAGCTACTGCCTGCGACATTATCCACGCATTTACTAAACGGCCTATTGCGGGAGCGCTTGGGTTTTAACGGCTTAATCATTACAGATGCTTCAGGGATGTGCGGATTTAATAGCTTCGCGACAAGGCAAGAGACGGTGGTTCATTCGATCAATGCTGGCTGTGACATGCTGCTGTTCACGATGGATCTGGAGGAGGACTATTCAGCCGTTCTGCAGGCGGTCATGCGCGGTGTAATTTCGAATGAACGATTAAATGAAGCATTAGTGCGTATTCTGGGCATGAAGGAGAGCATAAATTCGAAGCAAGTTGCTGAAACTGAGCTGCCGCCATCTACACAACTAGTGGATCAGGTCTTCGATCAATCCATTACATTGGTGAAGGACAACGATGGAACTCTACCGATTCATGCGGAAGCCTATCCCAGAATACTGTTGATCCCGCTTGGAAATGAGGACAAGAGCGGTGATATTTTAGCCAGGGAGCTTGAAATGAAGGGCTTCCAAGTTACCTTGTACGATACCGGAAGGATGGATCTTAGCCTTATCTTCGGTAAAGTAGCGGATTTGAAAGCCAAATATGATCTGGTGATTTACGCTTGCGATTATCAGGTCAAGAGCAATCAGACTTCGAACCGAATTGAGTGGGGCATGCCCGCGGGGCAATATATGCCTTGGTTCGTAAAGGATCTTCCGGTGATTATGATCTCGTTCGGCAATCCATACCATCTGTACGATGCGCCGCGGATTCCGACTTATATTAATGCCTATAGCAATAACGCCAGGAATATAGAGTTAGTCGTTCAGAAGCTAGTTGGCGAGAGCGAGTTCAAAGGAGTTAGCCCGGTCGATGCTTTCTGTGGAAGGTTTGATACGAGATGTTGAACATTAAAGGTGTTATATTCGATCTGGACGGAGTGATCACAGATACGGCGGAATTTCATTTTCTGGCCTGGAAGCAGCTCGGCGAGGAATTGGGAATCCCGGTAAATAAGGAGCTTAATGAGCAGTTGAAGGGGATTTCCCGTATAGAATCCCTGGAGAAGATACTGGAATCAGGGGGCAGGGCAGGTTCTAATACCGCGAATGAGAAAATAGAGCTGGCCGCGCGAAAGAACGGATACTATTTGCGATTAATCGATTCAATTACGCCCAGCGACATACTTCCAGGGGTGGAGGCCCTCCTGCAGGAGTTGAGGCAAGCTGGGATTCGAACAGGCTTGGCCTCAGCCAGCCACAATGCTCCGTTCATATTGGATAGATTAGGACTTAGTCATGATTTCGATATTATGGTTGATCCGGGGGAAATCGGCCGCGGAAAGCCGGACCCCGAAATCTTCCTGACAGCGGCTCACCTGCTGCAGCTCTCTCCCGACAGCTGTATGGGCATCGAGGATGCCGCAGCCGGAGTGGAAGCGATCAATAGGGCGGGGATGCACTCCATCGGTGTAGGCGATCGAGCCGTTCTATCTCATGCGAACTATGTGGTAGAAAGCCTGTTGGGGCTGCGTTTGCAAGATTTGGGATAAATTCATAGCAGAAGCAGAATGAGAAGATAACTTCCTTGATCGGGGTTATCTTCTTTTTTTATAACTTGATCATGCGTTAGATTCAAATTTATCTGCGTTTTACATAATTCTGATGAAACGTTAACATTTCGTTTGTACACTGAAGGTGTTAATTCATAGTAAATTTATATTTACTCTTGATAAATAAATCATGACAAGCGTATAGGTGAATTAGATCATCACCTAAAATTAAGGATGAGGTGACGAATATGCAACGAGTAATTACATTGGAAGGCGCGCACAATTTTCGAGATATGGGTGGTTATGAGACAATAGAGGGTCGCAAAGTGAAATATGGTTTGTTTTATCGTTCCGATGAATTGACAGGATTGTCTCCCAAAGACATAGAGATGCTGAATAGTTTAAATATTAGAACAATATTCGATTATCGCGGCCATCAAGAAGCACAGCATAAGCCGGACCCCACTATCCCAAATGCCATCTATGAGCGACAGCCTGCGATTGCAGAGGAGCAGCCTAGTCGAATGAATCTGTCATTCGCGCCTGAAGGCGGAGAGCAGCAAGGGCACTTCCTTGAAGGCCTGGCTCAAAATGACTTCTTCAAAACCTTCCGTGCTGACGAATATATGCGGGATCTGTATAGGAAGCTGCCGCTAAACAATGCTTCGTACAAACGCTTGATGGAAATTATTCAGGTACCTGACCATTTAGGAATACTGCATCATTGCACTGCAGGCAAGGATAGAACGGGAGTCGGGGCGGCGCTTATATTGCTTGCGCTTGGTGTATCAGAGCAGACGGTGATGGAAGACTATCTTCTAACTAACGAGACGATGAAGGACTTCAATCAAAGGCTGTTGGGGCAGATTTCGGAGTATGCGGATGCTGCGATATTGAACAATTTTAATCATATGCTTGACGTTAAGGAAGAACTTATGGAGACAGTCTTCAGAACCATTAAAGACAATTATGGAACCTATGATATCTATTTTGCGGAGGAGTTCGGTTTGACTGAGGCGAAGCGGGAGCTCCTTAAATCCAACAGCCTGCAATAGAGCAGGAAAGAGGGGGAGGGCCAGGGTCGAGGGCCATTATTGAATATCAAAGCAGGCTTACGGGAGGAAACGGATGGAACCCAAATGGAGAGAACAGCTGGAGCAGCACAGAAATAACCGGCGAATGGATATTATTCAGACAGCAAGGAGGTTATTTATTGCTCACGGGCTATCCTCTGTCACACTTAAGGATATCGTCGAGGAGTGCGGCATCAGCAAAGTAACGTTATATAAGTATTTTCGCTCCCTGGAGGAGATTATTTTTGAGGTGCAAATCGATTTATTGAGAACCTGGGGGGAAAAGGTGACTATAACCGCCCATCAGGGGGGTAACGGATATGAGAAGCTGCAATCACTGCTTGAAGAACTGATCCAAATTTCTAAAGAGAATACGGACATCATTCGATTTATTGCTATGTTCGATACGCTGTATCAGGAAGAGTATCCGACACCGGAATTGGAAAGGAAATTCCGCTCGTTTTTGCGGAGCGTGCCACACCCTTTTTTATCGCTAATCAAGGAGGGCACGGCTGACGGATCGATGCGAAGGGATCTGGATGTCAAAGCGGTAGGTTATACGATCAGCAATATTGTGAACGCAACTCAGCAGCGGATGATGCTGCGCGGAAAGCTGTTGCATTTGGACCAGGATGTAGACCCCGCTATTGTGCTGAAAAATATGGCTGATATGATCCTTGCCTTTGTGAAAGCATAAACAGAAATGAGGTATATCATATCCTGTCCACCGGAAAAAAGACGTTTTCTTCTATAAGAAGGAGGCGTCTTTTTTATTGCTGCATATGCCCCTTTATCCACTTCAACGGTGCAGTTTGAATTTTAACAGTTCGTTTACCCAGTTTTAATGGGACACTGACAGATCGATTTTATACTAAAGGTGTTTACTGCTGGTAAACCAAAGTGTACTGCCAATAAATAGGGGGTATTCTTTGGTCACAACTTGACTTAGGAAGAGGTATGGCTCATGACACAATCAATTACAGGCAAAAGGAAGCGGAAGAGACCGGGGAAATCCGGCGTACTGCTTCTGATGATGCTGCCGGGGATCATGTATTTAATTATCAATAATTACTTGCCTATGTTTGGGGTCGTTATCGCATTTAAGGATTTCAACTATAGCAAAGGTATTTTGGGAAGTGACTGGATCGGATTTAAAAATTTTGAATATCTCTTCAAGACATCAGATGCCTTCGTCATTACGAGAAACACGATTCTTTATAACGGCGTTTTTATTATTCTCAATTTGTTTATCGCAGTTGGCCTGGCCATTTTACTGAATGAGGTGAAGCGGCGTTTTTTGTCACGTTTCTATCAAAGCGTCATCCTGCTACCCTATCTAATCTCCATGGTCATTATCGGATATTTGGTATTCGCTATTCTGAGTATGGATAACGGGCTGCTGAACAAGAGCATTCTGCCAATGCTGGGGCTTTCCGAGATTTCCTGGTACAGCGAGGCGAAATATTGGCCTTACATTTTGACGTTCGTGCATACCTGGAAGAGCAGCGGCTATTTATGCGTAATCTATCTGGCAGCCATTATCGGCATCGACCAGGAATACTATGAGGCGGCAACCATCGATGGGGCAGGGAAATGGAGACAAATCAGAGGTATTACTTTTCCGCTGATAATGCCTGTAGTTACGATAATGACACTGCTACAGATCGGACGGATTTTCTATTCCGACTTCGGATTGTTTTATCAGGTACCTCTGAATACAGGGGCGCTGCAATCAACGACCAATGTCATTGATACGTACGTGTATCGTGCGCTTATGACGACAGGGGATATCGGAATGTCCTCGGCTGCTGGACTGTACCAATCTTTGGTTGGCTTCCTGCTGGTGTTCATTTCTAACTATGTCGTTAAGAAATTAAGTCGGGACAATGCCCTGTTCTAAGCTAAAGGAGCGAATAAATTGAAACTCAAAAATTGGATATGGCAATCAAGCATTCACATTATTCTGGTCATCGTCTCTATGGCTTGCATTCTACCTTTCATGTTGTTGTTCACTTCATCGATTACAGATGAACAGGAAATCTATCGGAACGGGTATGCCTTGTTCCCGCAGAAGATCAGCTTCGCGGCCTACTCTTACTTGCTGCATGATGCGGAGAAAATTACGCAGTCCATCGGCGTCACCTTAATTATTACGCTGGTCGGAACGCTGATTGGGCTGATCCTTATTGCTTTGCTGGCTTATCCGTTATCCCGCAAGCATTTGCCCGGCAGAAATTATTGGGCCTTCTTCGTCTTCTTCACAATGCTGTTTAATGGCGGATTGGTTCCTACGTATCTGGTATATACTCAGCTGTTTGATATGAAGAATTCGATTTGGGCGCTTATTGTACCAGGATTGCTGCTGAATGCCTTCTACGTCATGCTGATGCGTACTTTCTTTGCCACTTCTATTCCGGAACCTGTCATTGAATCTGCGAAAATCGACGGGGCCGGCGACTTTGGAACCTTTATCAAAATCGTATTGCCGCTATCGCTCCCGATTCTGGCAACAGTGGGCTTGTTTCAGACCATCAATTACTGGAATGATTGGTTCAACGGAATGATCTATATTACGGACAGCAGATTATTCAGCTTACAGAACCTGCTCAATCGGATTTTACTCGATATTCAGTTCCTGGCAAGCAGTAACTTTGGAAGTCAGGCGGATGTTACGACCTATGCCCCGATGGAAACCGTTCGTATGGCGATGGCAGTTATCGGGGTAGTTCCCATCCTGGCGGCGTATCCATTTTTTCAAAAGTACTTCGTTAAAGGGCTCACTGTAGGTGCAGTCAAAGGATAAGGCTATGTTCAGTCTTGGACTGGTTAGCAAAATAAATCAAAAAACATTCATTGGGAGGCTTCAAGGATGAGAGATAACACGCAAGCAAAAAGAACGTGGCCAGCTCTATTATCATTGGTCATCGCTGTATCCGTCATATTAGCTGGATGTGGTTCCAAGAAAGAAGCGGCGGAAGGCAGTCCATCAGACGACAGCAGCTCTGCGCCTTATGAAATAACGGTGGCCTTCTTCGGAAGTGAACAGAAGGATATGCTGGAAGTACAAGAAGCCATGAACAAGATTACGAAGGAAAAGATCCATGCAACCGTCAAACTGCTGCCGATTGCACTTGGCAACTGGCAGCAACAGATCAATCTAATGATGGCAGGAAATGAGAAGATGGATCTGATGTTTACGTCCTCGGGCTTCGGTTACAGCACCCTTGTAGCTAAGGGACAGTTGAATCCACTGAATGACCTGCTCGATAAATATGGTCAAGGCATCAAACAGGCGCTAGATCCTGCTTTTCTCACAGCCTCGCAAATCAATGGCGAGATTTACGCAGTAACGACTGTACGGGACTTGGCTTCAGATTACGGAATCCTGATGCGCAAGGATTTGTTGGACAAGTATCAGATCGAACCTGCCACAATTCAATCGCTGGATGATTTGGACGCTGTATTCCAAACGATCAAAGATAAGGAAGATAACCTGGTACCTTTGGTCGCAAAAAATCCTGGAACCGCGCCGTTTGATGCCGGTTATATTACTTATGATCCGCTGAGTGGAGGCGTTGGTGTGCTTCCGCATTATGACAATGACCTTAAAGTAGTTAACTTCTTTGAAACTAAAGAATACGCCGATGAGTTGAATGTACTTCGCCGTTGGTATCAACAGGGATTTATGCTGAAGGATGCAGGTACAGGCAAATACGATGGTCGGGAGATGGTCAAGGCAGGAAAGGCCTTCGCTTATTTCTCCAATCTTAAGCCAGGCACAGAAGTCGAGGCATCGAGAAAAAGCGGCAAGGAAATGATAGCTGTACGGTTAACAGACGCATACTCGACGACGGACTCGATCACAGGGATGATGTGGTCAATTCCTAAAAACTCTCAAGATCCTGTAAGCTCTATGAAACTGTTAAATTTACTGTATACAGACAAAGAGCTGTACAATCTGTTCACTTGGGGGATTGAAGGGAAGCATTACGTGAAGGTTTCCGATCATGTCATCGATTATCCTCAAGGCATGGATATTCAGCACCTGGGTTATAACTTTGGCACGCCGTATATGTTCGGCAATCAATTCCTGTCCTATACCTGGAAGGAAGAAGATCCGGATATTTGGAGCAAGATGGATGAATTTAATAACAATGCGAAGAAATCCAAAGCGTTGGGCTTCAGCTTCGACGTTAGCAAGGTGAAGAACGAAATGGCTGCTGTAAACAACGTATTATCGGAATTCCGCGTAGGTCTGGAGACAGGAACCCTTGATCCGGCAGAAAATTTGCCGAAATTTATCGAAAAAATGAAGGCAGCGGGAAGTGATATCATTGTTAGCGAGAAGCAGAGACAGCTGGATGAATGGCTGAAAACCCGGAAATGAGTTCATACCGATATCATTTAGGCCAGTATAAGAAGATCGCTTCCTAAATGGGGGCATCTTCTTTAATTATGGGAATTAACGTCAATATTGCGAACCTCCTTGTCAAATCACTCAAGAGAATCTATAATGATTAGCGTCTAATTGCATACACACTGGATGAAGTTTACGGGAGATAAGCATCGGGCTTGGCCGAAGGGGCATTAAACTCTCAGGCGCTATAGGGATGGGAACACCCATCACAGGCAGGACCGTAAATGGACAGGACTCTGGAGAGACTCCGTTAAACGGAGCACCGAAGGGGCAATACGCGCGCAGGCAAGGTAATCCAATGAACCGCCGCGTTTAAAACTCTCAGGTAAAAGGACAGGGATTGCGGGATCGGTATCGGAATTTATATGTGGTATATAACTTCAACCAATATGTGCATACTTTCACACATTGCAGGTTGACGTACCGACAACCTGCAATGTGTCCCCAGGGTCAAATCTTCGGATTTGGCTCTTTTTTATGTATACTCTTGGAGAATGCAACATCATGAGGGGGGAGATCCATGCAAGTATTAGAGCAGATTAATCAATGGGTGTGGGGAGCGCCCTTGCTCATCTTATTGGTCGGAACAGGGATATGGTTAACCTGTCGGCTTGGGCTGCTGCAGGTCATTCGGCTGCCGCTCGCTTTAAGGCTGGTATTCAAGGCCAAGAACGAAGGCGAAGGAGACGTGTCGAGTTTCGGCGCATTGGCGACGGCGCTGGCTGCAACGGTCGGCACAGGGAATATCGTCGGGGTGGCTACCGCCATTCAGGTCGGGGGTCCCGGAGCGTTGTTCTGGATGTGGATGGCCGCATTTTTCGGGATGGCGACGAAGTATGCCGAAGGCTTATTAGCTGTAAAGTACCGGACGATGGATGATAAGGGCCAGGTCTCTGGCGGACCGATGTATTATATTGAGCGGGGCCTGGGGAGCAAGTTCAAGCCGCTTGCTGTATTTTTTGCTATAAGTGGGGTGCTGGTTGCACTCTTCGGCATCGGGACGTTCCCGCAGGTGAATGCGATCGTATCGTCAACGCAGTCGAGCTGGGGTGTTCCGGCCATCGTGACAGCGGCGATTATGACGGTGTTAACCGCTTTGGTTACCCTTGGCGGGATTAAGAGCATATCCAAGGTCTCCACGAAGGTTGTACCTTTGATGGCTATTCTTTATATTGTTGCTGCGCTCGTTGTATTGTTTACGTTTGCAGATCAAATCCCGCATGCGGTGGCGCTGGTCTTCGAAAGTGCATTCCAGCCAGCAGCGGCAGGCGGAGGTTTCCTCGGGGCCACGGTGATGATGGCGATTCGTAACGGTGTGGCGCGCGGAGTATTCTCCAATGAATCGGGCCTCGGAAGCGCACCGATTGCGGCGGCGGCGGCCAAGACCAAGTGGCCGGCGGAGCAAGGGCTAGTATCGATGACAGGGACCTTCTTTGATACGATTATTATTTGCAGCCTGACGGGATTAACCTTGATTGTTACAGGGGTATGGCAAGGCGCAGAGCGGGGAGCGATGGTTACTCAGGCCGCCTTTGACGCGGCGATTCCTTATGGTTCGGTTATTCTTACGTTATGCCTGATTTTGTTTGCATTCACGACCATCCTCGGCTGGAATTATTACGGCGAGCGCTGTATTACCTACTTGTTTGGCGTGAAGTCGATTTTGCCTTACCGCGTTGTGTTTATTCTTTTGATTGCTTTTGGCGCATTTATCAAGCTGGAGGCGATCTGGCTGCTAGCTGATATTGTGAACGGGCTGATGGCGCTGCCGAATTTGATTGCTCTATTAGGCTTATCCGGGGTTGTGGTGGCAGAAACCCGCCGCTATTTGCAGCATATGAAGGAACAGAAGCGTTCAGCGCGTACAGCCCCAAAGGCGGCTATGCAGTCGGTCTTGGGGGAGGATGAATAAGGCCGTGGAAGCATCGCGTCTGATGTGAATTATTGAGCACTTCTATTAGGAGAAGTGGGCCAATAAAGGATAGGGGAAGCTGTTTTTACAGCTCCCCCTATTTTTATGAATTTCTTGATCTAGAAGTTTTCCGCTATTTGGTGCGCTTGTTGGATTGCTTTTTCTTTTAACTGCGACGCTTGTTTAGGTTGCTCGGCTGTCCCTTCCACAAAGATGCTTTGAAAATCAGTTAGTCCCACAAAATCCATAATCACTTTCAGGTGGCGGTGCCCCATTTCAAAGCCTTCGTTGCTCGTGTCGGATCCGGGTGACAATACGCTTCCGCTGGCTTGAATGTGAACGGCCTTTTTATCGCCAAGCAAACCGGTCCTGCTCCCATCCGGATGATACTTGAATGTCTTGCCCGTGATACAGATAGTGTCAAGATAGGCCTTCATTACCGGGGGATAGGAGTAATTCCATATAGGATTGACAAAAATATACTTATCGGCAGTTGCAAATTGATCGGCAAGCTCATTGATACGTCCGATTTTCGTTTGCTCCGCAAGCGTTAATTGTTCGAAAGATATACCACCTTTAAGCTTGTCCCACCCATTCAAAATATCAGCGTCCAGTTGCGGAATATTCATTCTATACAAATCGAGATGCACCACCTCATCCTGGGGGTGGGTTAAACGGTAAGCTTGTATAAATTCTTTTCCTACTGTCAGGGAATAGGATTGCGTATCGTCGCGCGGGTGAGCTGTTATATAAAGTACTGTTTCCATAATAAAGTAAAACCTCCCTATTTTGATAAGTGATGACTGCCTATTTACTCCGGGGTAAAACGTCTACTATTTGGCGAGTTGGGTTTCTCATTCTGGACTGCATAGAAAACACTCCTTTTTTTGTTGGAAGCCTTTAATTCGGCCTTTCACTATAATGACGCGTTGAATGGAGAGGGTGTGACCAACACGGATTTTTGAAATTTGTCACGTTCGCTGAACTTCATTCGTCAATATATTAAGAATCAATTTTAATGATAAATTGGTTTTAGAAGACATTGAGATGAAGGGAATTCAGTCGTATGGAAGAGCAATTCGAATCGTACCGAGAACAACTGCAGGCCATGGCCTACCGCATGCTCGGTTCATTGACAGAAGCGGAGGATGCCGTACAGGAAACGTGGTTGCGTCTTCATCGTTCCGATCGAAGCGAGATTGAGAATTTAGGAGGATGGCTGACTACAGTCACATCGCGGATTTGTCTTGACATGCTGCGTTCAAGAAAAGCCAGGCGTGAGCAATTTATGGAGGAGTCTTTGCCTGAAACCTTGGCTGACTCTGAAGATCGATACAATCCTGAACAAGAAGCACTGATGGCTGAATTAGTCGGACTTGCCCTACTTGTTGTGTTAGATAAACTAAATCCATCAGAACGGGTGGCTTTTGTGCTGCATGATGTCTTTACCATGCCATTCAGCGATATTGCACCCATTGTCGGAAAATCCGAACTCGCCACTAGAAAGCTTGCGAGCCGGGCGCGTCAAAAGGCGAGGGGAAATGAGCACAATTCTCAAGCTGATTTGGATCGGCAGCGCAAACTCGTTGACGCTTTTCTAGCTGCGGCATACGCGGGAGATTTCAATTCGCTAGTAGCGATGCTAGATCCGGATGTGGTTCTTCGAGATGATCGTGAGACAGGCGTCCGAACCGAAACGCGGGGAGCGTTTGAATTAGCCAACAAGGTAGCAGGGCGTGCCAAAGCTGCCCAGGTAGCCCTTGTGAATGGGAGAATTGGGGCGATTGCAGCCCCAGGCGGGAAGTTACTTTATGTGATTCAGTTTACAATAAAAGATGGGAAAATCGCCGAGGTAGACTTGATTTCCAACTCAACACACCTTGAGCAGCTTGATTTAAAGATTTTGGGGGAATAAACGACCATCTACTCCACAAAGGTGGATTTCGAATAATGTCGATAACTAAAGTCATTCTGTAAATTATAAGTTGTGATAAATGTCATCGGAAAAAATAGCTTAAATTTTGAATAATAGGAGGTGATAGTCTAATGAGAAAAGTCACATAGGAAGGGAGCGTCAGATCATTGATACTTCATCGCGGAGCAGCAGATCAAGACTATATCATTGAGCAGGTAGTTCAATTATTTCAATGCAGAGTGTTGTGGAGTGAAGGTCGCCCATGCCTGGAATATAGCAGTTTAGAGGAGTTGGACAAGGTCTCCGAGTACGTCAAAGCCAAATTCGATATGGATATGTTTGATGTGTTCTTTACAGCGGTTGAGAGTCTTCCTCTGGACGACTGATTATAAATCGAGAATGGAGAGCAAGACGAGGCTAGTTCCTACCATTTCCATGGAAGCATTTGTTAGCCAGCTTAAATATAAGCTATAATGGGAGCAAACTTCATGTTGGGAGAGATGGCCTTGCATATTTTTAATCATTGGTTGAACGAATCTCCGTTTGAAATGAATGGTGACTTGCTGCAAATCTCGGCTCCAGGGACGACCGATTATTTCATCAATCCTGAGAGTGGCGATGTTAAGAACAATGCGCCTTTCTTATATGCCAATGTGCGAGGGGATTTCGTGCTTCGCGCCAAAGTAAGACATGACTTTATATCTACCTTCGACGGAGCTGCTTTATTTATTATGGATAGTGAGCGCGAGGATCGTTGGGCCAAGCTATGTTACGAATATACGGATCTCAATACATATGCGGTAGTTAGTGTCGTTACCGATGGAGTATCTGACGATGCCAACGGCCAGAACCTGACCGATAAGAGCGTCTGGCTGCAAATCGGCCGGAAGGGCGATGCCTTCTCTATGCACTACTCTGTGGACGGCTCTCATTATCAAATGGTCAGAGTGTTCAGCTTGAAAGCCTCGAACACACTCAAAGTTGGACTGGTCTCTCAATCGCCAACTGGTGAGGGTCTGTTAAGTGACTTTTCGGATATTCATCTTGAGCAGGTAACGATGGAGAGCATTAGAGCGGGAAAATAGTGTATACCCGGAAGATCGAAAAAGCCTGCAGATTTGCAGGCTTTTTGCTAATTATGGCTCTTTTAAGATAAAAGGATACAGATTTACAGGTTTCTCTAATTCATTATGCTGCTGTCGCCGCTATGAGGGCGTTCATATAACAGTTGCGCCGTTGATCTGATATGTTTTAGCGGGTTCATGGGTTCATGGGTTCATTGCCGACCCATCGGCTATTTGGCAATCTCCATCCCGTCCCAGGCCACCGTAATTTCACACGGGAAATCCTGCTTGGCGAACCACTCCGTCAGCTCGGCATGCGTGGAGGTGTAGTGATTAATATGGGTCAGGTAAATGCGGGTGCCGGTATGAATCGTTCCTTGCTCCAGCAATTTGCGGAACAGCTCCATACAGCTGAATGCGTCTAGATGCCCGTCCGGATGGAGCCCGCGCCCTTCGGTCAGGCCAAAGGTGCATTCGCTGATCAGCACCTCAAGCGCGGCGCCTTCCAACGCCTTGAACGTATCCGGTAAATACCAGCCTGAATCGAGACCGTAATAGTATTTCTTCCCATCGGCCATTTGCAGCAGGTAGTTGGCACAGTTCTCGCCCATGTTGCCGATATGGTTGCCGCGGAGCGGTGTTACGGTCATGTTGGCGATCTCTGACGGCTTATTGAATTCGAGCTTATGGAAAGCGATAATGCCGCGGTTCTCCAGTTCCGCCGTCATCCCTTTGATGATCGGACGGCTCTGTCGGTAGAAATCGACGATCTCATAGGCTTTATCGGTGAAGTAGTAGTGCAGCGGTTCATCCTGGCGTTCGATGGCCATATTGCGCACATTCATCATCATATAATTCAAATGGTCTTCATGGGTATGTGTGACTAGCACATGCTTAAGTTTGGTAAAGTCCCCGTATTCGATCGCTTGCTGAAAGGAATCCGCGCTCAGATCGATGCATACCTGCTCATCAAGCCGGAACATCGAGCGGCGCCGGACCTCTAAGCCGCCCGTTCGCCGGGCATTGTCGCATACCGGACAGGAGCAGAACGGATTCGGAATTCCTTCAGCCGCGCTCGTACCGTAAAATTTCATGCTGCATTTCCCCTTCCCGTCTTTGAAGGATACTTACTGCTGATTCCAGCGGTCATAGGCCGCCTGGTAAATCGCAAGATAGTTATCCAGGTGCATTTTATTAAGTGTACTTACATAATTATCCCACTCATCAAGCGATTTGGCACCAGTAATAAATTTGACAACCTGTTCCTCGGTATATGCCTCGATATCTGTGGCGTAGGTGCTCAATTGGATATTCTCGTCCTCGGAGAAATTCGGAATCATCAGCTTTTCATCGGGCACGAGATAAGGACGGACAACATCCTTATTAGCGATCATCTCGGGAAGTACAGCCGCGCTCTGATCGACCTTTTGGGTAACCCGCTGCGGTATTTGTCCGCCCTGGAAGATCGTGTAATCGGAGAGCGCTTCATCTACAGTAAGTCCATTAGGGTTATTGGCGTATTCATCCTTCAATTTATAGAAGCCGTCGCTGTCGATCGTGTAGGTGACATCTTTAATTCCCAGGCGGGCCATGGCGGTCCCTTCTTCACTGAGGAAATAGTCTCCCCAGCGCAGCGTAGCTTCCGGATTCGGATTCTTGCTGGTGATGACAAAGGAGCCGATATCCCGTACTTTGGGGCTGACGCTTGTCCAATAGACATCGCCGTCGATCGCTCTCATGACCGGATTCTGCACATAATCGCTGCGATTTTTGCCCATCCATAGATTGTTGTTGCCTTTGGCCACGTAGCCGATCCGTTCCTCATCCACTTTGGCTACCACCTGGTTCATATCCTGTGAGAAAATCTCCTTATCGATCAAGCCTTCTGCCCAGAACTTGCTGAAGTAGGCCAGCATCTCCTTGAATTTCTCATCCGTAGCGATATAACGGATCTTGCCGTTATCATCTACATCCATATAGGGGGCGATAATTCCCGAATTGCCGCCGAAGCCCCAGTTCCCGTAGAACGATTTAAAGAATTCATTCCCGTTATTAGCCTTCTCCTTGTATCCGGAGAGCGGGAGTTCATCCGCCTTGTTATTTCCGTTGGGATCTTGCTCCTTGAATGCTTTCATGACCTGATAGAACTCATCCATTGTTGTCGGCATGTCCAGTCCGAGCTTGTCCAGCCACTTCTTATTGATCCATGACGAACCAATACGCCCGTCGGCTTCGCTGATATTGGGCAGGGAGTAGATATGGCCATCCGCCGAGGTGATCGACTTGCGAATCCCTTCGTCCGCTGCCATCAGCGCGGATAAGTTAGGCGCATAGCCGGCTTCGATCAGATCGTCCAACGGGATAATTTGACCCGCGGCCGCATACGAAGTGATGAGCTGTGGTGTCAGACCAGCTCGCATGACGAAGTCCGGCAGATCATTGGAAGCGAACAGAAGGTTTCGGCGCTCTTCAAAAGCGTTCTGTGGCACACTATCCCAGTCGATAATGACATTGGATTTGGACGCGTAGTCTTTTAATCCCGTATGCTGGTTCCAATCTGTAACAAGCTCGTATTTGGCGACAAGCCCCTGAAGATGAACCGGCTTATCGGCAATAGGCAGACCGGTCTTTGTAATATTGGCCGCGGTTTCTTCATCTTTGGCGGCAACGTCCGCATTCCCTTTGCCCGTCGTCCCACAGGCAGTTAAGGTGAGGAGTGACGCGATTTGCACAAGCGCGATCAGCAAGACAAGTCTCTTTTTCATTATCGTAAGCAACTCCTTTTATATGGTGAACTAGTGAAATTTGTTCTTTCGGTATCGTCATCCCTTAAGGGCCCCGATCATCATCCCTTTTACGAAATACTTCTGAAGGAACGGGTAGAGCATAAGGATGGGCACGCTCGATACGATAATTACTGCATATTTAACGCCTTCCGCGACGAGGAATTTGCTCGTGTCCATCTCGATGGAATCCATCATGACATTATCCGATTGGTTCATCACAAGAATCTCGCGGAGGAATAGCTGTAGCGGATACAAGGTCCGGTCTTTGAGATATATCATCGCCTCGAAGTAAGAGTTCCAATGATATACGGCATAAAATAGGACCAGCACGGCCATAATCGGTGCGCTAAGCGGCAGCACAATGGAGAAGAAGGCGCGTATATTGCTGCAGCCGTCGATATAAGCCGATTCATAGATCTGCTCGTCTATGGTCGTCTCCAGAAAGGTCCTTGCCACAATCATGTTGTAAACATTGATGGCCGTCGGCAGGATCAAGGCCCACATTGAATTATACAGGCCGAGATCGCGGACGAGCAGGTACATAGGGACGATCCCTCCGCTAAAGAACATCGTGATTGTAAAGAACACCATGCAGGACCTGCGCCAAGGAAAATTCCGCCGTGACAATGGATAAGCCCCCATCATCGTGAGCGCGATATTAACGGCGGTGCCGATGACGGTATACAGAATCGTATTGCGGTATCCGATCCAGATTTCGTGATTCATGAACACCCGCTGGTAGGCTTCCAGATTGAACCCCTTCGGAATCAGCCCGATTTTGCCGGAAATGACCAGCTTGGGATCGCTGAATGAGGCGCTGACTACATAAATGAGCGGGTAGAGGATAGCCAGTACCAGGATCCCAATCAGTATATAAGTAATGGTTAAAAATACACGATCTCCCTGAGACTCCCGAATGCGCTGTGAAGCTGCTTCCATGGTCTTCCCTCCCTTTAGAACAGACTGCTGCTGCTGTAGCGTTTGGCGATCTTGTTGGCGGCCAGCAGCAGTACGATGTTAATGACGTTATTGAAGAGCCCCACGGCCGTTGAGAATCCGTAATCCATATTGATCAGACCCGTTTTGTAAGCATAAGTAGATATGACCTCGGACGCCTCAATATTGAGGCTATTCTGCATGAGAAGAATGCGCTCATAGCTGAGAGTCATCATTTTCCCCATCTGTAGAATAAATTGAATAACAATGGTCGGCATAATACATGGAAGATTCACATGGATAATTCTTTTGAATCGACTGGCCCCGTCGATCTGCGCTGATTCATGCAGCTGGGGGTCCACTCCCGATAATGCGGCAATAAAGATAATCGAGTTCCACCCGCTATTCCGCCATATATCCGAGCCGACATAGACTCCGGAGAATGTATCGGGAGAAGTTAAAAAGGGAATCGGAGCGATTCCAAGCATCTCCAGAACATGGTTAATATAGCCGTTCTCTCCGGCAAGGAATAAATGGATGATCCCGACGAAGACAACCGTAGAAATGAAATATGGAGCATAAGTGATCGTCTGAAATGTCTTCTTCAATCTTTCCCGTCGAATCTCATTAAACATCAGCGCAAGGATGATGGGGATCGGGAAACTGATGAAGGTTTTAAGCAAATTAATGACCAGTGTATTTTTTAAAATGCGGACGAATTGGAATGATCCAAACAGACGCTCGAAATTATCCGTTCCGATCCAAGGGCTTGAGGTGATCCCAAGAGCCGGATTGAAGCGTTTGAATGCCAGTTGTACGCCGTACATCGGACCATAACAGAAAATAAGAAAGTAAAGGATGACAGGGATAATGAAGATGAGATAATCCCAATTATTCCGTATGCCCAGTTTCTTTCTGGCGGATTTATGGACCGAAGCAGGCGCTGATTTAGCCCTTACAGGCATAAGATAAGCCTCCCTCTCCTTAGCAGTTCATAGGTTGTATTGTGGATCAGAACCGAGTCCGGCCGGAATCGCGTTTCTATGGCCTTGATATTAAAGAATCCGCCGGGATGCAGCAATCACCGATATTTGGCTTTTGACGGCAAAGATTGATATTAAGTCTGAATTCGAACCCGGCAATTTTCGCAGTGAATCGTCTATTTTTGCTATTTGGCTTAGATCAATTGATAACCCAAGTCAAAATTCGTATACTCGATATAATCTTTTGTGCATATTTCATCATTGGGAAGTGAGTATGTTGCGGAAAGCCCTGCAATCGAAGCTATACCGAAATTTTCTCGGCAGGTATTTGCTGATTCTGGCAGTGTCAGGTCTATTGCTGTTAATTACCAATATTATTTCTCTCTCAAATACCTATCATCGTCTGACGGAGAATACCCATCGATTCATGGCACACATGACGGAGCTGTTGGATACCCGGATCCTTGATCTGCAGAAGTTGACCTTATCCGTCTCACATGACACCAGGCTGCTTCCTTATCAATTGCATGAGCAGATCAATTACCCATATTTGATCGCAGATGAGTTTGATAAGTTGAAAGCGCCTTCTTCAGAGCTTGATTCGATCGGACTGTTTTATCGGAACACGCCGTATAGCTCATTGGAGGATGTCATCTTTACGGATACAGGGATGTATACGGCGGAGAGCTATGTCCAGCTCATCTGCCGGAGCAAAATCAAACCGGAGAGCTTGCGTTCGCTGATGGAGGAGTTAAAGACGCCGATGCTGCTGTCCTCATTAAACAATGAGTCTAACCAAGGGGGCAGGGATCACGTATTGCTGCTGCTCGTTCCGTTGGACAGTACGCCTTATTCCAATGGAATCATGATCTATAAATTGAATTATGCAGCTATGATAGACAGCTTCGAGCGGACGATCGACCCGGAGAGCAGCCTGATTATTTTTGATCGCTACGGTACGCCGTTTTTCTATCTGGACGGAAATCCTGATTTGGATTGGAGAGAATTAGCGCTTGCTGTCCAGAATTCGGAGCAGAGGTTCCGCGGGTATCTTCTCTTGCAGGAAATCTCTGAGAAGCAGCAATTCCACGTGGTAAATGCTACCCTGCGCAATGCTTATTTCCATGAATATTATGTTGCGCTTACCGTCTCGCTTGGGATTGTTCTGCTGTCACTGGGACTTGGGCTGGTGCTTAGCTTCCGCTCGGCCCGCAAGAGCTATGAGCCGATTCAGGAGCTGTCCAGCCGTCTTCCCTCGCTAACGAAGAAATCCACCGCTCATGAAGAAGATGAGCTCGCCCAGCTCACGCGTTATATCGAGCAAATGAGGGATGAGAGTATCAATATGTCCCATATGATGCATAATCAGGAGATATTAACGCGAAATCAGCTGCTGCTCGCCGTGTTAATGGGTAAATTAAATGTAGATAACACGACGCAGGCTAATCGCAGCGTACTCGATAAGTTGCTTGGCAGCCGGGAATGGGGCAATGTGCTGGTAATTATGTTCGATGACTACAACGCGAAGGTGGGAAAAGAGCCGCTGAGCGAACAGTGGCTGCTGAAATACGCAGTATGCAATGTGTTTGAGAACTTATCCGGAGAGCACGGGATTAACTATGCGCTGGATCTGGCGATCGATAACGGAATTGTGGGCATCGTATCATGGAATAATGAGTTTGCCGATCAATGGGAGGAGCGGAGTCGGGCATTCGCAGCCCAGGTTCTGAAATTTATGGACAGGCACTTTAAGCTTTCCTTATCCTGTACGATCGGCGAACCTCAATCGGCGACGGAACTGCACCAATCCTATAGTTCAGCGACATCATTGGCGGAGTATCGCATTTTTGCGGGCAAGCAATCGATCATCACTCAATCGGAGGTCTTGCAGCAGCAGAAAATAGAAGGGCATATGGCCGGCGATAAACGCCAGATTACCGATATGGCGGAGGAATTGCATAATGCGGTATGCTCGAAGGATTCGGAGAGATTACAGCGATTGATGCAGGAATTGAAGGAGAGGTTCACTTGGCTGGAGGATGCTGCGACCTTTCGCCTAACCTTTCTGCAAATGATATTTACTTTGAATCAAATCGTGAACAATATCTCACTCTCTCACCGTGAAGCGATTAAGTTTAAACTGGAGACGCTGGCTGGCCAGCTGTCCGAGACGGTCGGAGAAGCCTGCGCCAATCTGCTTGATGTATCCCGCAGCATCCAGGACAGCCTTGGAGAGGATTCAAATGAGGATCGTCTGTATTCTTCAATGCTGAGCTATGTGGCGCAAAACTATGCGGACTATAATTTGAGTCTTTCGACGGTGGCGGAGCAGCTATCCTTGACGCCCTCTTACGTCACACGTTATTTCAAGAATAAAAACGGGCTTCCCCTTATGCAATATGTATCCAGAATTCGTATTGAGAAGGCCAAGGAGCTGCTTGAGACGACCAACTTCTCCATTAGAGAAATTGTCGAGCAGGTTGGATTTGTGGATGAGAACAATTTCTCGCGGGCCTTCCGTAAACGGGAGGGAGTTTCTCCCACTCAATACCGCTCTGTCCGGAAGAATCTTACGAGCTGATGTTTCCTCTCATGCATAAAATAGAGGCCTGCTAATGGAGCTTCATTAGCAGGCCTCTTCTCATAGGGTACGGTGCTTCATTTTAAACATAGGTAACGATTTAAAAACGACTCATGTGGCTCATGCGATTCATGTGACTCGTTAAGCACATAACCAAGCTTAGCCCTTGAGATAGCTAAGCAGGATATCCTTCAGGATCAGCAGCTGCTCCTTCGGGTCCAGATCAGGCTCAACGGTGAGAATGTTTTTCTGCAGGGACAGCTTTCTTGCGAAATTCCCGAAGGTGTTAACGACCGTCGTCAGCACTTTCTCTACCGGAATGTCATTCCTTATGGAGCCATCCTCAATCCCTTGCTGAATAATGGTCGAGAAGACGTCGGATATTTGCCGATAGATCTTATTGAAGATATCGATATCTTCGATGGGTTCCTTGTAGTAGGCCGCATAGCTCTCGAAATTTTCCAGCAGCTTTACATTAGAGCTATCGTCGCTATCGAGCAGGGTTATGAAATCATCAAAGAGCAGGCTAATCTTCTTATAACACGATGCCTGCGTTTGGGCGATCGCTTGGAAGGTATGCAGTACGGTCTCCAGGTTTCTTGTCGCCACGGCGACAACAAGCTTCTCCTTCTTCGGGAAGAAGCGGAATACGGTAGCCACGCCAACGCAAGCTCGATCCGCGATGTTCTGCATCGTCGTCTGATCAATGCCTCTTTCTTTGAACACTTCTTCGGCCGCTTCGATGACGAGCTGAATCCGATTCTGTTTCCCTCGCTGTAATTCATTTTTGTGCCTCGTTTTCGGGTCCATACGGAAGCCTCCAAAATCGTCGTTATCGTATTATTATAGCGTTCCTCCGATGGGTGGACAATGATGGATGACTGTAACAAGTTTAAGCATCGGGAAAATTTATTTGGGGTAGGTGGAGAATAAGTATTGACCAAATATAGGGTAGGGGGGTATACTATATATGTGATCGGGGCGCTTTATGATTTATGCTATACGGTTAAGGAATTAAGGAAAGACAATAATAACGCCATAAGTGAATGGCGAACTTTAAACAAACCAGGAGGTAATCGAAATGGAAAATGTACTGCTTAACGTGAAGGGAATGTCTTGCAACCATTGCGTCAATTCGGTGGAGGGCGCTCTGAAAGAGATCGGGGCAAAAGGGACGGTTGATCTGGAGAAGGGAACAGTCGCTGTAGAATTTGACGAGAGCAAGCTCTCTCTTGACCATATCAAGGAAGCTATCGAGGATCAAGGCTACGACGTTGAGTAACCTCTAAATAGTATCCTATTTTAGGCGGGTGATAGAAATGGAAGGAACGAAGCAGACATCCCTTCAGATCACGGGGATGACTTGTGCGGCCTGTGCGAATCGGATTGAGAGAGGTCTGAATAAGCTTGAAGGCGTGTCGGAAGCGAATGTGAACTTCGCAATTGAGCGGGCGACAGTTACCTATGATCCAAGTGTCGTCGATGTAGCCAAGATGGAGCAGAGCATCCAGAAGCTTGGTTATGACACCATCAAGGAGAAGGTAGAGCTCGAATTAAGCGGTATGACTTGCGCAGCCTGTGCCACAAGAATTGAGAAGACACTGAATAAGATACCCGGTGTGAGTCAAGCGACCGTTAACTTTGCAATGGAGAGCGCTCATGTGGAGTATAATCCAGCTGAAGTAAGCGTTTCTGATATGCAGCAAAGGGTAGAAAAGATAGGCTACAAAGCCTCCCTCAAGCAGGAGCAGGCGGATCTGTCCGAGCATCGTAAGCAAGAGATAACCCGTCAGAAGCGCAAGCTGCTCGTGTCGGCAATCCTCTCCTTACCGCTATTGTGGTCGATGGTAGGCCATTTCTCCTTTACATCGTGGATATGGGTCCCGGATCTTTTTATGAATCCCTGGTTCCAACTTATTCTGGCTACGCCAGTTCAGTTCTATATCGGCAGACAGTTCTACATCGGAGCGTATAAAGCGCTTCGCAATGGCAGTGCCAACATGGATGTTCTGATCTCACTGGGTACGTCAGCAGCTTATTTCTACAGTTTGTATCTAACGATCGCGTGGGCTGTGAACGGTGCCGATGTTCATCATGGGCCTTCGATGTATTATGAGACCAGCGCTGTGCTAATTACGCTGGTAGTGATGGGTAAGCTGTTCGAAGCATTGGCCAAGGGACGTTCATCGGAAGCGATCAAGTCGTTGATGGGCTTGCAGGCGAAGACCGCTCTAGTCGTCCGTGACGGTCAGGAGTTAAGCATTCCGATTGAAGAAGTAATTACGGGGGATGTTGTGCTCGTCCGCCCTGGCGATAAAGTTCCGGTTGACGGCGTAGTGCTGGAAGGCATGTCGTCGGTGGATGAATCGATGCTGACAGGTGAGAGCATTCCCGTGGAGAAGCAGGCCGGTGATACGGTTATCGGCGCAACTATGAACAAGAATGGCATGCTCAGAATTAGTGCTACCAAGGTCGGCAAGGAGACAGCGCTCGCGCAAATTATTAAGGTCGTGGAAGAGGCTCAAGGTTCGAAGGCACCGATTCAGCGTGTAGCTGATGTGATCTCCGGTATTTTCGTCCCGATTGTCGTGGGGATTGCGCTGGTTACTTTTCTCGTCTGGTATTTCCTTGTCTCCCCGGGAGACTTTGCCGGTTCCTTGGAAAAAGCGATCGCCGTGCTCGTCATTGCCTGTCCTTGTGCGCTGGGTCTGGCTACTCCAACTTCGATAATGGCGGGGTCCGGCCGCGCGGCTGAATTTGGCATCCTGTTCAAAGGCGGCGAGCATCTGGAGCAGACGCATAGGATCGATGCCATTATCCTGGATAAGACGGGCACAGTGACCAAAGGCAAACCCGAACTAACCGATGTGCTGACAGAACGGAATGAAGCTGAATTCCTCAGGCTGGTGGGTGCTGCAGAGAAAAATTCAGAGCATCCGCTCGCTGAAGCGATCGTGGAAGGCGTCAAGGCGAAACATATAGAGCTGCCGGGTACGGATTCCTTCGAGGCTATCCCTGGATTCGGTATCAGGGCTGTGGTCGAAGGCAGCGATATGCTGATTGGTACGCGACGTTTGATGGATAAATTTAATGTAGACGCGACGGAGGCTTATGCCTCAATGTCAAAGCTGGAGGAATCGGGCAAGACGGCGATGCTGGTCGCGATTAATCATGAATATGCGGGAATGGTGGCTGTTGCCGATACGATTAAGGACAGCTCGGTGGCAGCGGTAAGCCGCTTGAAGGAAATGGGTCTCCAGGTCATCATGATCACCGGTGACAATGAACGTACAGCCAGAGCGATTGCGGACCAAGTCGGTATCGATCACGTTCGCGCCGAGGTTTTGCCGGAAGGCAAAGCGGAGGAAGTGAAGAAGCTGCAAGCCGAAGGCAAGAAGGTGGCTATGGTCGGCGACGGCATCAATGATGCTCCGGCGCTGGCAACCGCAGATATCGGCATGGCGATCGGCACCGGGACAGACGTAGCAATGGAAGCGGCGGATGTAACCTTGATGCGCGGTGACCTGTCCAGCATTCCGGATGCAATCTTTATGAGCCGGAAGACGATGCGCAACATTAAGCAGAACCTGTTCTGGGCGCTGGGTTATAACACGCTTGGTATTCCGATCGCGGCATTAGGATTCCTGGCTCCTTGGGTAGCCGGGGCAGCCATGGCATTAAGCTCGGTATCCGTTGTTCTGAACGCCCTTCGTCTGCAGCGTGTGAAGGTGCGCGGATAACTTTTAAGCATAATGGGCAGCAGTGAGAAGCTGAGTTTCGGTGGGGAGGAGGTGAAAATATGCAAGAGACCACGGTAAAAGTAGAGGGCATGAACTGCGGCAAATGCGCCAAGAAGGTCGAGGGAGCGCTTGAAGCCATCGGCGCCGAAGGACAAGTAAATCTTGAAGAGCATACGGTAAATGTAAAATATGACCCAGCCAAGCTGGGGATTTCAGATATTAAAGACAGCATTGAGGCAAAGGGATATCATGTCGTGCTGTAAGCCGATGATATTCGTTTGAAGCCTGATCTAACTTCTATAGAGAACCCCTGCAGGTTGGTATCTTTACGATACTTTGCTTGCAGGGGTTCTCTATGCTGGATAATAAATTTTTATGATCCTTTGGGAGGCGCACCCGTCCGCCTAGAACAACTACCACAAGGCATGCTCGTGTTTTCCATCCCACAATTCCGGATGATCACGGAGCCAGCGCGAAGTCGCCTGGCCATTCTCCGCCCCGAGCTGGGCAGTTGGAAGTGGCCTGCCACAAAAATAATATTCGAGTTCCTCTGGCATCCTTTCCTGGATTAGGATCGCAGCCTGCTTCGGGTGATCAAGGAAGTGATTGAACAAATTCTCAAGAATAGTGCTGCGATCTAATCTTACTCATATAAAAAAGCCTGGAATGGCCCGTGAGGGCCTGATTCCAGGCTTTTGCCGCAACTTTAGGGAATAGCTGCTAAAGAGATGGTAACAGTTGCGATATCGCTTTTATAATCATAATAAGACAGACAGTTGTCACTTGCGATATGGTATAACTACATCAATACAACAAAGGAGACGTTAGCTATGGCAAGTTATGAGTATGCATCCAAACAGGAGCTCATCGATACGATTCATTCCCGCTACATACAGCTTGATGCTGAATTTGATGTAATCGAGAACAGCCAGAAGGATAGGCGAGTTCCTGAAGTGGACAAGACTCCTGCGGAGATCATCGCGTACCAGCTGGGCTGGCTATCCCTCGTTATGAGCTGGGACAAGGACGAACGAGAAGGCCGGGAAGTTCGGATGCCCGCGCCGGGCTACAAATGGAATCAGCTTGGCGGGCTGTATCAGTCTTTTTATGATGAGTACTCCTCTAAGCCCCTGCCAGAGCTCAGATCCTTATTCCGCGAGAAGGAACAGCAATGGTTGGAATGGATCGAGACTCTGACGGATCAGGAGCTATTCATGCAAGGTGCTCGTAAATGGACGGGAGACAAAGAGAACTGGCCGATGGTCCGTTGGATTCATATTAACTCGGCGGCTCCGTTCCAGAATTTCCGCTCTAAAATTAGAAAATGGAAGAAGTACACGACATAAAGCGACTTGGACAAATCAATACATTAGGTCCGACGCATATAAGCGCGCACGGTTAACGGCGCAAAGATCAGAACGATCACGGCAGCGCCGATCAGGGAAATCCCCAGGTCCCAGCCAACCGTACCGGAATTGGCCAGATCGCGTACGGCGGTCACCAGATGCGAGATCGGATTGAACTTCACAAACCACTGCAGCCAGCCTGGCATTGTCTCTACCGGTACAAAGGCGTTGGAGAGGAAGGTGAGCGGGAACAATATGATCATCGAGATCCCCTGTACGCTTGAGGCGGTGCGAGCGATAACGCCAAAGAAAGCAAAGATCCAGCTGATCGCCCAGGAGGAAGCAATGACGATAATCGCGGCCAGGGCGACATGCTCCAGACCCCCGTCTGGACGGTAGCCCATAATATAGCCCATTACAAAGGTCAGTACGGTCGCGATAGTATAACGGATCGTATCAGCAAGCAGCGCTCCTGCGAGCGGAGCGATCCGTGCGATCGGCAGGGATTTGAAGCGGTCGAACACGCCTTTGTCCATATCCTCTCGCAACTGAACGCCGGTTACGACCGAGGTCGTAATGACGGTCTGGACGAGAATGCCGGGGATAATGACCGGTAAATAGCTGGCTACATCGCCGGAGATCGCCCCGCCAAAAATATATGTGAACATTAATGTGAATAAGATGGGCTGCAACGTAACGTCGAATAATTGCTCAGGCGTACGGCGGATTTTGAGCAGTCCGCGGTAGGCCATCGTAAGTGAATTGCGCAGCGATTGCATGAGGCTGGTGTTGTTTTTTAATTTGCGTTCAGATACTGCTTGAATGGAAGTTCTCATACTATCGTTCCCTCCATGGTTTTGGATTCATAGGCTGGCGCGGGGGCTTCTTCCACCGCATCAGTTGCCCGCTGGCCGGTGATCGTCAGGAATACCTCGTCAAGAGTCGGCTTCTGTACGCTCATCTCGGATAGAGTAATTCCCTCGCTGCGGAGTGCGATCAGCAGATCGGTGACGAGATCAGCATTTGCCATCGGCGCCGTGATCTCGCCGGCCTCGGAAGATATGCTCGACGGTACCTTCAGCACCTGCTCAATCATGCGGCGAGTCTTCTCAATGTCCTGTACATGCTGCACCCGCATATGCAGGGAGGAAGTACCAACGGACATCTTCAGTTCATCGGCAGTGCCTTCGGCGATGACTCGGCCGTAATCGATGACGGCGATCCGGTCAGCCAGTTGATCGGCCTCTTCCAGATACTGCGTCGTCAGCAGTACGGTGGATCCCGTATCCACTAACCGGCGAATCGTATCCCACATCTGGGAACGCGTACGCGGGTCGAGCCCGGTTGTCGGTTCATCGAGGAAGATGAGCGGAGGTTGAGCGATCAGGCTGGCAGCCAGGTCCAATCTGCGCCGCATGCCGCCGGAGAAATTTTTGAGCGGACGTTTGGCCGCCTCGGATAAGCCAAATTCCTCAAGCAGTTCCACCGCCTTGCTCTTTGCTTCTTTGCGCGAGAGACCAAGCAAGCGCGAGAAGATGATCAAGTTCTCGGTAGCGCTGAGCGATTCGTCGACGGAAGCGTATTGTCCTGTTACACCGATCAACTGTCGTACAATCTGCGATTCTTTGACCACGTCATGCCCGAAGATCTTCGCTGTCCCGGCATCCGGACGCAGCAGCGTGGCCAGCATACGAATCGTCGTTGTCTTGCCGGCTCCGTTAGGTCCAAGCACACCATAGATCGAGCCTGCGCGTACATTTAAATCCACACCATCCACCGCACGGTTATCCCCAAATACTTTGACCAGACCGCTTGCCTCCACGGCCCAGTTGCTATTAGATTCTTTGTGTTTATGTGCCAATTTAATTTCCTCCAATCCACAACATATAAAATTTAGTTCAAATAAGTGTGCTTCCCGATACCAAGAGCCTAACTCTTTAAACGTTTGATTGTGATCTCGTAATCGGATCATATCATCGCTTTTTAAACAGAATGTAAACAAATGAAAAGCAAAATATAGATAAAGCAGTCTTCCTTTTTATCCATTGACAATGATAATCATTTTCAATAATAATAGATTTGAATATAAAAAATGGTAATGCCATAAGCGGATCTGGGGCTGATTGAATCTCCCGGCCATTCGAATATAGAGGAGGAAGGAATCAGGATGGGGAACCCATTGGAGTTGTATGATGTTACGATCATTGGCGGCGGGCCGGCGGGCATGTATGCTGCTTTCTACAGCGGCATGCGCGATATGAAGACGAAGCTGATTGACGCGAATCAGGAATTGGGTGGAAGGCTGCTGTTGTATCCCGAGAAAATGATCTGGGATGTCGGAGGAGTCACTCCAACTTTATGCGGAACGCTAATTAAGCAGTTGGCTCAGCAGGCGCAAACCTTTGACCCTACGATAATCCTCGATGAACAGGTAAGCGAGTGTGAGCGTCAGGAGGATGGTACCTTCCTCTTAAGGACGGCCTCGGGCCAGGTTCATTGGACACGTACAGTCATCATGGCTATCGGCTATGGTATTCGTAAAATGGCCAAGCTGGAGATCAAGGGAGCGGATCGGTTTGAGGTAACTAACCTGCATTACACGGTACAGGAGCTGGATGCATTTCGAGACAAGCATGTCGTGATCTCGGGCGGAGGAGATTCCGCGGTGGATTGGGCTAACGAGCTTCAGCCAGTCGCTGCATCTGTAACGATCGTGCACCGGAGGAATGAATTCGGTGGGCATGAACGAAATGTGACCCGTATGAGGGAATCAACGGTAAATGTCCGCACTCCCTATGTAGTAGATAGGCTGCACAGTCAGGACGGGAATCTTATTAATCAGGTAAGCATTACCCATGTGGAGAGCGGTGAATCTGAAATTATTAATGTGGATGACGTGATCGTAAATCATGGAATGAGGAGCGATTTTGGGCCTGTCCGCGATTGGGGCTTGAATATCGGAGAATGGACGGTGAATGTCAATACCCGCATGGAGACGACTATACCGGGCATCTTTGCCGCCGGAGATTTCGTTGACTATGAGAACAAGGTCAGACTTATCGCCGGGGCTTTTACGGATGCCGTCCTGGCTGTAAATCATGCCAAGCTGTTCATAGATCCGGCTGCGGAAAAGGTAGCCTATGTATCATCGCACAACAGCCGCTTCAAAGAGAAGAATCGTGCGCTTGGCGTCATGGAAGAAGATCGGCATTGATATACGATTCTTGACTCGGGGGCTTGGCGTTTCGAACGCCGGGCTCCTTTTTTAGATTCTGCAAAGGGTGTGATTTCTGTCATATGACAAAAATGATGACAATAATCACTATTTTGTCGAATCGCAGTATATTACTATGGAATATATAACGAAATTATTGGTTACGTTCGCTATTTGCCATTACAGTGTAGACGAGCGGAGTTAAGCAGTGGATTGTTTAATATTTTAGAGGAGGCGAGTACCTGGGATATGATCATGTTGATAACCATGGTAACTGATACTGTTATGTTGGCGAATGTCAAAGGAAATCTTGCCAGCCAAGTATTCGAACTTAAGGAACCTCCGAGTCACTATGCGAAACCGATTGTTCTAACTCTGAAGTTTGATCCGGCGAAGATTGAACCGGGGAAGCAGGCTGCTGTTCATTACTTCGATGAGACAAATCAAGTATGGAACAAGCTTGGAGGACAAGTCAATGGCGGCCTGATTACAGTCCGGATCGAACAAATGGGCAAATTTGCTGTGCTGGCCGTACAGTATTAAATGCAAGCTTTGCAGTGAAAAAACATTCAGGCATCATACTTGAGCAGGCAAGGGACAGGGAAGGCAGGTTATCTCATTGGGGACTGCCTTCTTTGTTGTATATATTATGTTTCATCAACACGGTATAGTTCAGGCGAATTCAAATGATATAATGATTAATATTTCCCAGAACAAGGAGAGGTTACAGGGAGGATCGTGAAATGATCGAGTTACCGGGCTACGAAACCATCGGCAAACTGAGCGGTAATGAGGAGGTTGTGTTGTACCGGCTGCGTCGTTCTTCGGACGGACAATATGTGCTTGGCAAGACCACTTGTGACGAATATCCGCAGCAGCTGCTCATCGACTCCTTCCATTACGAATTTGATCTTCTCCACAAGCTGGACGGGAGAGGGACGGCGAAAACCTACGGGTTGCAAATGCTGAAGAATCGGCCTGTTTTGCTTCTGCACGACGATGGGGGCATCACGCTTGATCAATTTCTGCACTCCGGCAGCGAACCTTTGGACTTAACAACTTTTCTCGAAATCGCTATAGAAATTATTCGATCTCTGATGATTCTTCAACGCGAGAATATGACACTTCATGAGATCATTCCCCTCTATATCTATGTAAATCCGGCTGCCAAGTCCGTCAGATTCATCGATCTTCGCTTATGCTCATCCGGCCTGAATCAGAGTCCGCTCTCGTCAAGAAGCCGCCCTGAATCGGTATTGCCGTACATGTCGCCTGAACAGACTGGCAGAACGGGGACAAGACCGGATTTCCGCACCGATTATTATTCATTTGGAATCACCTTATATGAACTGTTATCGGGCAGCTTGCCCTTCGATCTTCAGGATGTATCGAATATCGTCTATCGCCACATTGCCCGCACGCCAGAACCTTTACATCATAGGTATCCCTCCATCCCGGTCGCCGTATCGGATATTATCACAAAATGCATACAGAAGGCTCCCGAAGCCCGCTATTCCAGTGCATATGGGATCAAATACGATCTGGAAGAGTGTCTGTTCTGCTATCAAACCTCCGGGAAGATCGATTCACTGGTTCCAGGCAGTCATGATGTTCCAGAGCGATGGAGCGGCTCCATAGGTTACTATGGACGGCAAGCGGAGCAACAGCAGCTTTTGGCCGTATTGGATCAGGTATCCGATGGAGCGGCACAAGTAGTATGGGTACAAGGGGAGTGGGGGATTGGAAAGACATCTTTTGTCCAGAGGACCGTGGCGGAGCATACATCAAATGAAGGCTTCTTCGCCCAGTCCCGGTCAGCCTCGAATCCGGCTGCATCCCCTTTTGACGTATGGATACAGCTTATCGATGATTTACTTAATCGGCTGTTCATGGAGAGCAAAGTGCAGATTGAGGTCTGGAGGCTGCGTATTTTAGAAGTATTGGATGGTTTGGGTCAATTGCTGATTGATCTGGTCCCCAGACTTGAGCTGCTGATCGGCGTGCAGCCTTCGGTGCTGCCGTTGCCGTCGTTAGAGGCGCAGCAGCGGCTCCATATGCTGATGAACCGATTTATTCAGGTATTCGCGCAGCAGGGCCATCCGTTGATCTTATTCATGGATGATCTGCAGTGGATGGATGAAGCTTCGCTGCAATATCTGATCCATTTATTAAATAATCCCGAATTAAAGCATACGCTAGTTGTCCTCGCTTGCAGAGAGATGGAATGCTCAGCAGCGGCAGCGGATTCTGCAATGCTTCTGCAAGGTCGGCTGAAGTCGGCTTACTTGAAGAGTAGTACTGTTCTTCTACGCGGGCTTGATCCGGTCGATATAAGACAATTGCTCAAAGACAAGCTCCAATATGAGGCTTCCGAGGATGAACGGCTGGTGCGCACTTTATTCTACAAGACGGGAGGCAACCCGCTGCTCCTGCAGCGCCTTTTGCAGGACTTGGTTGCGGAGAGAAGAATCTTTTTTGATGAGGAGACTCGTGGATGGCGCTGGGATCTGCTATATATCACGGGCATGAGCGTACCGGGAAACGCGAGCTCTTACGTGGCGGATAGAATGAAAGCCCTCTCGGAGGAACATGCCGGTATATTGGGGCAGGCGGCTTGTCTTGGGAACAGTTTCAGTCTGGAGCTGCTCAGCCTTATCACTGGACGGACGGCGGAGGAATTTAAAGAGATGCTGGATTTTGCCATTCAGGAGCATTTCATTCTTATTTCCGAGTATGGGGCGGGATATCAATTTCTAGATGATGACGTGAGACAAGAAGCCTATAAGTTACTTCCCGAGGCCGAGCGTCAAAAAATCCATTTGCGATTCGGCCGATATTTAGCGGGACAGCTGCATCATGGAAATGAATCAGAGGTATTTCCAGCGGTGAATCATTTGAACAAGGCGCTGGAGCTGCTTGATGAACCCTGGCAGAGAAGGCAGGCAGTGGAACTGAACCTGCAAGCAGGTCTGAAGGCCAAGCAAGCTACGGCCTATGAGACAGCGCTAATTTACTTGCGTAATGCGTCCGGTATGCTGACAGATGAGAGCTGGGACTGCGATTATGTACTGACTTTTCAAATTTATCGTGAAAGAGCAGAAGCTGAGTTTCTCTGTGCTCACGTCGAAGAGGCAGACCAATTGTTCAGCTTGCTGCTTCATCATGCACAGAGTTCTCAGGATAAGGCGTATGTATATATGATTAAGCTCCAATTAGAGGCTTCCCATGATCATCATGAAGAGGTCATATCTCTGGGCATGAGAAGTCTGGAGTTACTGGGGGTGAAGCATGCTTTTGAACCCGGCACCATCGGACTCATCCTCCGCCTTTTAAGGGTGGGCCGGATGCTGCGCCAGCATTCGCCGAACACTGTGTGCGAGCTGCCGGCTATGACAGATGAGGTGCGCAAGGCGGCTATGACAATACTGGTATATACGAGTAATGCCAGCTTCCATGTGAATCAGAAGGGTTGGGTCTCCTCCATCTGCACGATGATTGAGATGACATTGAACGATGGAATAACCCCGGAGGCCTCCATCGGCTTTACGGGATATGCGCTGCTGCTTCACTTTCAATTTAAACGGGATGAAGAGGCTTTTAAATGGGGGATGATGGCCTGCCGGTTAGCGGAGCGCTACCCAGTCCTCTATTCCAAGGCGCTTACTTCCTTTTCCCTTTGTATGGATAGCTGGCGCCAATATGATCCGGGATTGCTTAATACTTTTCGTGAATACGCCGGGAAGGTTGGGCTGGAGTCCGGGGATTTGTGGCAGGGGAATCAGAGTGTGCTAATTAGTGGGGCGATGCTGTTGATCTATGGACATCCGCTTGGGGATATCTATGAGAGACTGCTGTTGCACTCCGGGGACTTTCTGAGGCATAACAACAGCTACCATCTGAAGCAGATAGCGGTATTTACCGCGGTGCTTGCCCGTTTGACAGGTTATCGATCGGCAAATGACCCTTTTGCGTCAATAGATATAACTAGCGAAGAGTTTGTCCAGCTCGTCCATGGCGATGAGTTCCATATCATTCAGGAGCTGGTCTACATCTATCAATACCTGGTCGGCTATATTCTGGGGGAATATCAACAAGCGGAAGAGGCGCTGGAGCAGGCGGCGGTTATTGCGAAATTCCGTTTGAAAAAGTTCGATTATATCATCCAGGATACTTATGAATCATTAGTGTGGGCTCAGCTATATGAGCAGGCGTCTGTAGCTAAACAGCGACAATATAGGGCAGGTATCCGCCAACGGCTGAAGAAATTGAAGAAGTTCGCCGATCGCTGTCCTCAAAACAATCTGCACAAATATCAGTTGGTCAAAGCTGAATTGGATCGAATCCTCGGTAAATGGCGGCAGGCGGAAGAAGGGTATGAGCAGGCGATCGGCAACGCACGAAGCTACAGCCATATCCATGATTTGGCTATAGCCGCAGAGTGTTACGGACGATATTGGCTCCGCAAGGATAGAGTGCAGTTGGCCAAGCATTATCTGTTGGAGGCTTATGAAGCATACAGTAAGTGGGGAGCCGCTGCCAAAGTGACCTCTATGGAACAGCAATATGGCTATTTGCTGCATAGCAGACGACAACAGGGCTTGGAGAATATCGATTATTTATCGGTGATGCAGTCGGCGCAGGCGATATCCGGAGAAATGGAAATGAACCGTCTGCTTCATAAGCTGATGAGCATTATGCTGCATAATGCGGGTGCAGATTTAGGAGCGCTCCTATTTGACCACAATGGCAGATGGGTGATTGAAGCCTACGGAAGCCCTGAGGATCTCCGGATCGAATCGATCCCGTACGAAGAGGACTCGGCGCTGATTCCGGCAGCTATTATCGGCTATGCGGGCAGAACCAAAGAGGAGATCGTGCTTCATGATGCTGCAAAAGAAGGGATGTTTGCGCGCGATCGCTATGTCCGCGAACAGGGACTGAAGTCGGTCATATGCTTGCCGATCATGTATCAGAATAAAATGGTCTGTCTGCTCTATATGGAGAACAGATTGTCTACCGGTGTTTTTACCCCGGAGCGGCTTGATATATTGAAGCTGCTTGGCTCGCAATGTGCGATTTCCATTGCCAACGCCGGACTGTACACCGGGATCCAGATGCTTAAGGATAGTCTGGAGGAGCAGGTTGCGGAGCGAACCAGCAGCCTGGAGCAATCGATGCATGAGACCGCTGTCGCTCTGGCCGAAGTGTCGATCTATGAGGAGCGGAATCGAATCGCCCAGGAGATTCATGATATTGTCGGTCACACGCTTACTTCAACTATTTTGCAGATTGAGGCGGGCAGGCGGTTGTTCTTCAAAGATGCTGAGGCGGCTTCAGAACGTTTGAAGGAAGCGCAGGAGCTGGTCAGGCATAGTCTGAATGAAATTCGCGGAGCTGTTCATATGCTGAAGGAGGACAAGCATGCTGATTTCCTGCCGATTCTAAGGCAGCTGATTCGTGATACGGAGCGCAATACGGGAGTTGTAATTCATGCCGCCATTTACGAACCGCCCGAGTTATCCCAAGCTCAGAAGAAGACGATCTATCATGCTTTACAGGAAGGGCTGACAAATGGAATTAGGCATGGAGGAAGCACGGAGTTCCATTTTAGCCTGCGGACAGTGGGCTCTAACATCGAGTTCAAGCTTAAGGACCAAGGTCAAGGGGCGGAGCAACCCAAGATGGGCTTTGGACTGAAGGCGATGAAGGATCGGGTCGAGCAATTGGGGGGAAGCCTTGCCGTTAATATGAAGTTGAATCAAGGCTGTGAAATCGTGATAAATTTGCCTTACGCCTCGCGTTGGATTGGAGAGAAGGTATGAAGAAAATTTCAATAGTGATTGCGGATGATCAGATGCTGACGCGGGAAGGCTTGCGGACGATTCTGGATCTTGAGGAGGATCTTGAGGTTATCGGTGTAGCCAGAAATGGTCAGGAGGTCTGTGAAATGGTGGATACCATGCGGCCGGATCTCGTGTTGCTCGACATTCGTATGCCGGTCATGGATGGTATTAGTGCGCTCAAGCGAATCAAGCAAAGTCATCCCGATGTATTTATTTTGATTCTGACTACTTTTATCGAGACGGATTATATTGTCGAAGGATTGGCCAATGGGGCGAGCGGGTACATGCTGAAGGATATGGATGCCGATAAAATGATCGCTTCCATCCGTGATACGGTATCCGGACAATTTGTTCTTCCGGCAGCCGTCGCGGCCAAGCTTGCGATACGAATGAGTCGGTTTAATGAGGAATATGAGCAGTGGCAAAGATCGACCTTGGAGCATATTAAGCTTACGGAGCGCGAGGAAGAGCTGGCTCACCTGATTATCAAAGGCTTGAATAACCGAGAAATCGCAGATGCATTGCATATTGCCGAAGGTACAGCCCGGAATTATATCAGCAATCTGTACAGTAAGCTAGAAGTTGTGGATCGGGCGCAGGCGATCGTCCGCCTTCAATCCATTATTTGATGGACTAAACGATCCAACAGGAGTATTCTGGAGTATATATAGGGGATTTGGACGGTGTTGGCGAATCTTTTTACAGAATCAGGTATATTTCCGCGGGTCCCCGACTATATTATAAGAGTGTGTTTCAAGCACACGAGTTTCAAGCTTTAAAATGACCTCAAAACGGTTCATATAGTTGTTACAGGTGCTAAACATAATGACTTGAATCATTCTTTACAGGGAACAGGTAATAAATCCAAATTAGTACAGTTGCTTATTTAAGCGAATTGAACTATAATGAGAGTAATTGGAATTTTGGCCTGAACTCACATATTGTAGAGGGTTATGATTTTAAGTGCATAGCCTTGTGCAATATGTGATTTTTATTATTTAACGAATATAGAGGTCATATAATTAAATTTTTGGAGGTAATATTCATGGAAACAGGAACAGTTAAATGGTTCAACGCAGAAAAAGGCTTTGGTTTTATCGAGGTTGAAGGCGGCAATGACGTATTCGTGCATTTCAGCGCGATCGTTGGCGATGGCTTCAAATCTTTGGACGAAGGCCAACGCGTTGAGTTCAACGTAGTTCAAGGCAACCGTGGTCCACAAGCCGAGAACGTTGTTAAGCTGTAAGCTTATCTAAAGATAATATGCCCCAGACGTACCAGTTTGGGGCATTTTATTTTATCAGCTAATCATTCCAGATGAGAAAGAGAGGGATGCTTCGTGTACAACTCGAGAAAAAAGCAAGCGGAAGAAATTCCAGAGGAGATTACGGCCATTTGGTCTTGCACGAATGATGATTGCAACGGTTGGATGAGACGCAACTTTGCTTTTTTGAATCACCCTACTTGTCCTCAATGTGGGTCTACCATGGCGGAAGATGAGCGGATGCTCGCAGTATTGACCAATACCAGCTTCAATCATCACGATTAAATGAAGTAAGCTAGGAAACATGGGGTAGATAACTAATATGAAGAATCTTTCTATATGAACTGACGCTCGGTACAATGCCGGTGTCAGTTTTTTGTTATCCGTATATTCCTTATTTGTCAGGATGATCAACTGTGAGCTTATGGCTTGTCATTACAGGTGTCTAGGGTATAATGGGCCATAATGGTCTTGCATCACTATAATGGGAGGCTTAATGATAATGCATACAAGCGACAGTCTGATCCATCAGCTAACGGCGGCCAAAATCGACCGCCAAGGCACTCTGCTCGTGCATTCATCCATGAAGAGCTTGGGTGAAGTCGATGGAGGAGCCGATACGGTGCTGGATGCACTCAGTGAATATATGCGGGAGGGGCTGCTAGTTCTCCCGACCCATACCTGGTCTTACATTAACGCGGATCGTCCAAAGTTCTATGTGGAGACCTCCCCGTCCTGCGTCGGGATTTTACCGGAATTGTTCCGGGCGCGCGAGGGCGTGATTCGTTCTTATCACCCGACACATTCGGTGGCGGCTTTGGGTGAGGATGCGGCTGAATTCGTAGCCGGGGCCGAATTATGCGATACACCTTGCCATAGAGAATCTCCATGGGGCAAGCTGTTGGACCGTCAAGCGACAATTATGCTTGTAGGTGTTGATCTAAGACGCAATACTTTTATTCATGGAATTGAGGAATGGGTAGATATTCCCGGTAGAATTACGGATAGTCATGAGCAGTTATTCGTTGTGCTTGGTGATGGAACGGAGATTCCGGTACCTTCACGACGCCATTACGGGCTGCCATGGTCCGAGCATTTCTGGAAGGTAGAGAAGATTCTTGAACGGGAAGGCGCGATCCGCAAGGTCAAGTTCGGTGATGCTGATACCTGGATCTGTGATACCGTGCAGATGACAGCCATACTGACGGAGATGCTGCGTGAGAATCCGGATTTATTCTCCGATAATGAACCGCTTGCCAGTGAGCTGATCCACTTGCCCTGATCGGGAATCTGGCTTCATAATGATAATGTATCTAATATCGACGTAACGAAAATATCAAGCGAGGATTTATTATGAAGCAATATGAAATTGTCGAACAGCCGATAGAGGTTCAGCCTTATATTGATTACGTGCTTCATCCTGGGGCAGGCGCGGTAACGGTATTTACAGGACATGTCCGCGAGTGGACGCAAGGGGTTAGAACGAAATATCTTGCTTATGAGGCCTATGTTCCCATGGCCGAGAAGATGCTGGCCCAGGTTGGCGAAGAGATCGAGCAGAAGTGGCCTGGTACAAGGGTTGCGATTGCCCATCGTATCGGTCAATTGCAAATCTCTGACATCGCGGTAGCTATCGCGGTCTCTTCTCCTCATCGTAAGGCGGCCTATGAGGCGAATGAATACGCAATTGAGCGTATCAAGGAAATGGTACCGATCTGGAAGAAGGAAATTTGGGAGAATGGCGAGGAATGGATCGGTGATCAGCGGAGGAGTCCGGAGCCGAAGGAAACTCCTTGATCCATCTGAAGCTTAGCTATACAAAGAAGGTGAAGCAGCTATGAAAACAGAGCCGATGCAGGATCAACTGCAAAGGCCGATTAGGGATTTGCGGATATCTGTGACCGACCGCTGTAATTTTCGCTGTACCTATTGTATGCCTAAAGAAATCTTTGGCGATGATTACAGGTTCCTGCCCAGCGAAGAGCTGCTCACCTTTGAAGAGATCGTCTTAGTTGCAGAGGTATTCGCTTCTCTCGGTGTTCGTAAGCTCCGCCTGACGGGTGGCGAGCCGCTGTTGCGCAGCCATTTGCCATCGTTGATTGAGAGACTGTGGCAGATCGACGGGATTGAAGATATCGGACTGACGACAAACGGTCTGTTGTTAGGACGATATGCAGACTCGCTGATGAATGCCGGACTGCGCCGTGTGAATGTGAGTCTGGATGCGCTTGATCCGAAGCTGTTCGGATATATGAATGGACGAGGTATTGAGCCTTCACGCATTCTGGACAATATGGAACATGCAAGACGGATCGGATTGCAGGTGAAGGTGAACATGGTGGTGGAAAAGGGCTTGAATGAGCAGGAGATTTTGCCTATGGCCGCTTACTTCAAAGCGCGCGGAATCAAGCTCTGCTTCATTGAATTCATGGATGTTGGCAATGATAATGGCTGGAGTATGAAGAAGGTCGTGACCAAACGGGAGATCTATCATCTGCTGGCTTCACGATACGAGTTGGAGCCGCTGGAGAGCAATTACTTCGGAGAGGTTGCTCAGCGGTATCAGTATAAGGATGGATCGGCCGAAATCGGCTTCATCACCTCGGTATCGGAATCTTTCTGTTCCACCTGTACCCGTGCCCGCCTCTCTTCGGAAGGCAAAATCTACACGTGTCTCTTCGCTTCGGAGGGCTTCGATCTGCGGCAAATGCTGCGCAGCGGGGCTTCCAGAACCCAGCTAACCCACGCGATCCGCGATGTATGGTTGTCGCGGCATGACCGATATTCCGACGAACGTACCGAACAGACAGCACAGACCCGCAAAAAAATAAATATGTCCTATATTGGCGGATAATAAGAAGAGCAATCCTCCTCATCTCCCTTGGGAGACAGGCTGGATTGCTCTTGTGTGTTCAACCAGACTGATAAAATAAACGGCTGATCGGTCAGTCCAGTTCAACCCAGCGCGTCGCCCACTGTTGGATATCATCCATCAAGGGGGCAAGGTCGCGGCCTTTATCGGTTAATGAGTATTCTATACGTACGGGCTTCTCCGGATATACAGTGCGGTGAATGACACCTTCTGACTCAAGCTCTCGCAGCCGGTCGGACAACACTTTACCGCTCAGATTGGGCAAAGAGTTCTCGATATCGATAAATCGCTGCGGTCCGTCCAGCAGTCGGTATACGATTAATGTAGACCAACGTTTGCTTAGTAGTTCAATAGCTCGGTTAAATCGGGGGCAAAGCTGCGGCATTTCCATCGCTATCACCTCTTGTTAAGCATTATACATCTGCTAAATAAAATTAACAAGATAACTTTTCGTAACTAATATAGTAGCTAGCGGATAAATTGTAGAAATATATTTACTTACATAAAGTAACCATAGACGGCTTTGTTGCAGCTCATTATTACGAAACCGCAAAGTCATAATACGCAACAAGTGTTGTAAAAGAACTGTAAAGAGTCCGCAGGATTCATTAGTGTTATACTAACAGCACCGTTTTTGTGATCCGCCCTCCAAATAAAGCTTTTAACCGCACTCAACTTAAATTTTTCAGTGCGAATAAAATGTCTGTCCTTTTTTAGCCATAAAAATCCCCTCCAAGTGTCACTCAAACCCTCATTTTAACATGAAGGTTTTTTGGAGTGTCTACTTGAAGGGGATCATACCATATATGCAGGTTTTTCTATCTTACAGGGGGAGTCTCATCAAAAGCTGTATTTTGCAGGAATTTAGTCAAGAGCATCTCGAGCAGCTAATAATCCGTACCGTGTTCAGATAGATACTGTTAACCGAACGAAAGATTTATTGAGCGGCTGCAGTATTGTTATCCGGAGTAACAATAACAACTTCCGCGTTCGTAATACCTGGGAGAGACTTCGTCATGATTGGCGAGTGGTATACGACCACCTTCATGCCGTCCTTCAATTCCATATCATCGCCTGCTAACGGGAGGATAACGGTCTTGTCGGAGATGTTCAGAATGATGTCATTCTCCGTCTTATCGTCAGAGCCAACGTTGAGGTAGACGCGGCCTTCGCCAGCCCGTTCCGAATTTGTAATGGTGCCTTCTGCTTTGACCGCTTGAGCGGCTTTGACAACAATCTTATCGGCATGGGTTTGACCAGGGTAGCTCATCGCCATTATATTGCCGTAGAAGGCATCGATATAGCTGTTTTCTTTTAATGCATCGGCAGTTAATACAGCGCCGTTCTCATCGACGATAACGGTATCTTTATCCACATGCAGCATGACATAATTAGTGCCACCATGCTCCATAGGGTTGCCGATCACAGTGATCGTTTTTTCATTCTTGCTGATAATAATTCCGCTTGTACCCGGGGTCAGATCAGCAATCTCATCTGTATTTACCACCAGATAATTAGTGGTTGACTGAGCAGGTAAGCTCATTGCAACGGCAGGGCCGTAAAATGCTTCCACACTCATACCGGCCTTGATATCGCCAGCTTCAATAGCCTCATGGTTTTGATCGAGAAGGGTGGCCTTTGGATCAAGATGAAGGATAATCTCATCGTTATAACCGCCGTAGAGATCAGTTCCTTTCACGAAGATGCTTCCATCTTCAGTCACTTCGGAGACCGTACCTTGGATAGCGCTGAAGTCACGGTCTTGGACGACCAGGGTCAAGGCGGTTCCGCGGGCTGGCAAACTCTTGGTGATGTTTGGTCCATAGAAAGCTTTAACTACTTTCTTATCATCGATAATGGACTTCAAGGCAACGGTTTGGCCTTTTGCATCGACGATCTTGGTATCTTTGGTGATCGAGAGAATGATTTCGCTTTGGTCGGTTGCAGCCAGACCACGGCCGGTTACAGTAATGAATTTGCCTGTTTTATCATTAACGAAATCGGTGATTTTTCCCATTGTTCCAAGTACAACCTTGGCTTGAGTGATAGCAGTCTCATTAACCGGCGTTGCTGCTCCTTGCTGAGCAAAAGCGGCTGTAGGCAGAGCGGCCATAGCCAGGATCGTTGCGGTTGCCAATACTTTAAATGGTTTGTTCATCAGTATTTCCTCCTAGTTCTATGTGTAGGTAGTACGCACAGCTTGATGATTGCCGATATGGCGTGTCTTTGTTTGCTGTTTTCGTCTTTATAGACGGAGGTCGTTAAGAAATGTTGCAGATAAAGTGAAAGTTTTCATAAGGGCGTGATAGCGGAAAGCGTGGGGAATGCTGTTTTACAGCGCCTCTACATGTGGTACTCTGAAACAGAGAATTATCTGATTGAAGGGGACAGAACGGTTATCACGACAAGGAGGCCCACCTATGACAATGGATCAAACGATCGGATCTGCGTTCAACAAGACTGCCTATCGGCTCTCGGGTCATGGCCCAAGAAATATAGGAATGCTGATGTCAGCCTTTCACGACATGGATGAGAATACAGACAGCGATATGTATGGCAAAGGAAAGCTTATTGAACAGTTTCAGGCGAAAATGGCCGAATATTTGGGCAAGGAGAGCGCTGTGTTCTTCCCTAGCGGGACGATGGCCCAGCAAATCGCTTTGCGAATCTGGTGTGACCGGCAGGGGCTGCGAAAGGTTGCTTACCATCCACTCTGCCATTTGGAAATTCATGAGGAAGACGGCCTCAAGCAGCTGCATGGAATAGAACCGATCCTGCTGGCGGATCGAAGCCGCTTAATTACTTTGGACGATGTAAAAAATATAAGCGAGGATATTTCCTGTTTGCTTTTAGAATTGCCGCAGCGGGAAATCGGCGGACAGCTGCCGGACTATGCGGAGCTTGAGGCAATTTCAGCATATTGTCATGAGCAGGGAATCAAGCTGCATCTGGACGGGGCCAGATTGTTCGAAATTTTGCCGTACTACGGAAAGACTGCGGCGGAGATTTGTTCTCTGTTCGATAGTGTATATGTTTCTTTTTATAAAGGGCTTGGCGGTGTGGCTGGAGCCATTCTGGCCGGAGATACGGAGTTTACAGAGGAGTCGAAGCCTTGGAAAAGACGGCATGGCGGCGATTTAATCAGCTTGTACCCTTATATCCTTAGTTCAGATTTCTATTTCGAGCAAAGGATCGGCAAAATGGAGCAGTACTATCAGGGGGCCAAACAGCTGGCTGAACGGTTTAATCGTTGCCCGCGAACGGCGACAGTGCCGGAGGTCCCTGTTTCAAACATGTTCCATATTCATTTTGCGGCGCCCCAAGCGCAGGTTGAGCAGGCCCTGATCGATCTGTATGAAGAGACCGGGATCGGCATCACCTCAAATCTCCGAGCGATAGATGAGAACGCATGTTATACGGAAATCAACGTTGGAGATAAATATGCGGAGCTGTCCTCAGAGCAGGTCGAGGCCGTATTTTCATTGTTAAATCGGAAGTTCAATTGACTTGGCGATGCATAGTTCTTAAGAATCAGAACAAAGCAAACCCACAGCGGACGATGAATTCATTAGCTGTGGGTTTTTGAGATGTTTTCCACATTTTTCCGAACCATACAATAGGTTGAAGTCAAAATTGTCCGTGAATGGGTAAAAATTCGCCATGTATTGAGGTTGAGCATTGAAACTATGATGAAGTACAGTACTAAAATAATAGCTTGCATGGTGAAAGGGGGAATTTCGAGTTGAAAGCGCTTTATAAGAGGATGTCGGTGGTGTTGATTGTCGGAATGCTGCTTCAGGTGCTGATTCCCGCCGGGCTGCTTATGACCAAAGTGTCTGCGGATGGGGGAGCCGGGGATAATCTCGTTCCTAATGGAGGCTTTGAAGATGTGGTGCATACAACGGATGCATCCTGGATCGGCGGCTTGAAGCCGAATGGTTGGGGGGCCTGGCTGGCCAGTAAGAATGGTAAGGTGTCTGTCACTGATGCGGTCTACCATTCAGGTGCTTATTCTGTACAGATCGAGCACACGGGCAGTGATAGAACGGGGCTGTCTATCAATGTACCGGTATCGGAAGAAGGCAACTACAAGCTAAGCGCCTGGATCAGGACGCAGGATGTTGTATCCAGCGGCGGCGTATTTGTCAGAACTAATTTCTACCGGAGTGTCAATGGGATGGATGGCGCTACGAAGGATGATAAGCTGGGAGACGGACCAGTAACGAGTAAAATGGCGAGTACCCATGATTGGACTTTACAGCAGGTCGTGGTGCCCGTTCCGGCCGGAGCCCGGTACGTCAGGTTAGAGCCGTTCTTCGAGACAGGCACGGGAACGGTATGGTTCGACGATGTGAAGCTTGAACGCTGGGGGGGAATTACAGGATTGGACCTGCAGCCCAAATCGATCTCGCTGCATCAAGGGGATACAGCTATACTGACACCCGTGATTACACCACAGGATGCGGCAGGACAAACGCTGATTTGGACATCTTCCGATCCGAACGTAGCGAGTGTGGATGAGGGTAATGTTACAGCTAATGACTATGGGACAACAACGATCACGGTTGCTACAGCGGATGGGCTCATCCGGGCGGAGGCTTTTGTAACGGTAGAATCAGCTGAAATGCTGGATGGTTATGATGCACTCAGACAGAGGTGGCATACCAAGCTGATCGGTGGAGAATCGATGGATATGAGTGATTCCGATGTAAGGAGTTACATCGACAATTTGTCGAACCGGATTTCCAATCCCCAAGCAACCGGCATCTGGGACCTGATGGACAAGACACCGGGCGCACAGAATCTATGGGTTGGCGGCATCTCCCGTGATAATACCGATTCAGCAGTGATCACGAAGGCTTATACGATGATCAAGGATATGGCAACGGCCTATTCAACAGAGGGGACAGCGCAATACAGCAACCCTGCTCTGAAGGATGATATTATCCTGGCTCTGGATTGGATGAATGCCTATCAATATAACGAGAGCAAGAAGATCGTTGGCAACTGGTGGGACTGGGAGATTGGGACTCCACAGGCCCTAATGGATATTCTCGTACTTATGTATGACGATTTAAGCGAGGGGCAGATTGCTAGAAACCTGAAGGTTATCGATACATTCGTACCGGACCCGACCAAGCGGGTGCAAAACGGGAGTGTAACCGAGACCGGTGCAAATTTGCTCGACAAAGCGTTGGTCGTTGTATTGCGCGGTGTTGTCGGGAAGCAGAGCTTCAAGATCGAACAGGGAGAAAATGCGATATACAGCGAGCTTCAATATGCTAAAAAGGGCGATGGGATCTATGAGGACGGCTCTTTGATCCAGCATACGAATATTGCTTACACAGGATCTTATGGAGGCGTCTTGATCGGTAGAATGGCCGATTTATTATATCTATTTAACGCATCTCCTTGGGAGATTAACGATCCGCGAGTAAGCCATGTGTATCGCTGGGTTGAGGATTCCTTCGAGGCGTTGATTTATAAAGGAGCCATGATGGATAACGTCAGGGGACGCAGCATTTCGCGGCAGAGTGACTCCGATCATCTGACCGGACGTGCGATTATCCGTACGCTGGCGCGGCTGGCAGAGGGCGCCCCGGCGGAACAGTCCATCAAGATCAAGAGCATGATTAAGGAGTGGGTGCAGTCTGATACTACATTCTCTAACTATTATGAAAATATGCCCGTTTATGAGATCAATCTGATCAAAGCGATCGCCAATGATTCTTCAGTGGCAGCGCGCGGAGAACTGGTTAAGCACCAGAATTTTGCGGCGATGGATCGGGTTGTCCATCTGCGTAAGGACTATGGTTTTGCGCTTAGTATGTTCTCACAGCGAATCTCGGCTTTTGAATACGGCAATGGCGAGAACAAGCAAGGCTGGTATACCGGCATCGGCATGACCAGCTTATACAACAACGATCTGTCGCAGTACAGCAATCAATATTGGCCAACGGTAGATATGCTCCGCTTGCCGGGAACGACAACGGACGGCTATGCGCCAGCTCCTAAAGACTGGGCGTCCTATTACAATCCGCGGGCTTGGGTCGGTGGCTCGACGCTTGATGGTCAATTCGGAGCAAGCGGCATGAATTACTCACTCAAGGACAGCACGGGAAGCGATCTGCAGGGCAAGAAGTCCTGGTTCATGTTCGACGATGAGATTGTAGCGATAGGTTCAGATATTTCAGGGTCGGCTAACCGTAAGGTAGAGACGATTGTAGAGAACCGGCAAATAAATGACAGCGGTTCCAATAATCTGGTGGTTGACGGTCAGGTGAAGCCTGCCACGCCCGGCTGGGAGGAGACGCTGAAGGGAATTAGCTGGGCTCATCTGCAAGGCAATGTTTCAGGTGCGGACATCGGATACTATTTCCCGGAGACAGCGGACATTGACGGGAAGCGAGAAGCAAGAACAGGGTCCTGGAAAAACGTGAATAATGATGGCTCAGCAGATCCAATCACAAGAAATTACCTAAGTCTTGCATTCGAACACGGCAGCGCGCCAAAAAATGGATCCTATGCTTATGTATTATTGCCTAACAAAGGGGTAGCAGAGACGGAGCAATACAGTCTGAATCCTGACATTGAGATTATGAGTCAATCGAGTCAGGTCCATTCTGCTCGGGATAAGAAGCTGGGGATTAGCGCATTTAATTTCTGGGAAGCAGGCAAGTCGGAATTCGTTCGGGCTTCTGGTCCGGCTTCTGTGATGGTAAAGGAGGAAGGGAATAAGCTGACTGTATCCGTGTCAGATCCAACACAAACTCAGAACAAAGTTTTAGTTGATCTGGGTAAGGTTGTACTCAAGGAATTGACGAAGGATCCGTCCGTGACCGTTGTACAGACGGAGCCTTATCTTAAGCTGGAGATCAATACACAGGACTCTCTTGGCAGAAGCTATGAGATTCAATTCGAATATGATCCGCAGCAAGCTCCGGAGTTGGAGGGGGAACCTGAGGGCCCGGGACAAGTCGAGAAAACGGAGGTTTATGTCAGCGAGGATGCTTTTGTACAAGAGGGTGCAGATGTTAATACGAACTTCGGCACTCGCAGCTATATGGACATTAAGAATGGTACCGGGAGTTATCTGCGCAAAGCCTTCCTGAAGTTCGATATGAGCGGAATTCCTGCTGACCGCGAGATTGAATCTGCCCAATTGTTTATATATGGCGGGGTTAATGACAGCCGTACACAGAACGCGGGAGTAAGTGTTCATGCAGTAGAGAGCAACAATTGGAGCGAGACTGCACTGACATGGAACAACATGCCGGCGATAGGAGCCTTGCTTGAGAAGATTTCGGCAGATAAAGAGTATCAATGGCGGCAATTCGATGTCACCTCCTTTGCCCAATCGCGGTTGAAGCTGGATGGACAGATGAGCCTGGCTTTGCAGGGAGATTCAGATTTGACGGTTACATTTAAAAGCAAAGAAGGCGATGGCGGGATATATAAATCTTACTTGGAGATTACTTACAAGCCGAATGTTCCGGTGCCAGGGATTAGCTTAAGCAGTGAACAGGCTGTACTAGTAGCGGGTGAATCGATAAATCTGAAAGCGGCGCTTGTCCCGCTTAATGCTACGAATAAGGAGCTTGCCTGGAGTGTCGATCGCAGCGACGTGTTGAAGCTGGAGGCGAATGAATCCGAGGCAATGATCACGGCATTGCAGCCGGGCAGGGCCAAGGTCACGGTGACTACGGTTGATGGCAAGCTGTCCGCAGTTTGCGAGGTTCAGGTGGTTCTCTCGAAGACCACTGGGGACTTGAACGGAGACGGGAAAGTAACGGTTGGTGATCTGGGCATAGCCGCTGCCAGCTTTGGCAAGAACAGTGCAAGCCCGGATTGGGAAGCAGTTGAAGCAGCGGATATAAATGGGGATGGAGTTATTGATTCCGCTGATTTGAAGTGGTTTGCTGACCAGATACTGCAATAACCATGAAGGTGGGGGACTGGAAGTCCCCCGCATAACTTATCGAGGGAGGGTGTTATGCCATCGTGTGGAAACATAGAATAAAGCCTATCGTCCTTGTGTTGATGATTTCTTCACTTATTTTTGCGTCTTTCCCAGCCGCACCGGCTTCAGCCGGACAGGCGGATGAGTTCGAGACGCTGCGAACTAAATGGTTCAATTATTTGACTGGGGGTACCGGGCTGGATTTGAACGATACGGATATCAGCAATGCAATTCAAGCCAATGCCCAGAAGGTGACTAATGACGCTAAAAACGGGGTATGGGATACGCTGGTTAAAGATCCGGGCAGGGCTTATCTATGGTCCGATTATAAGAGTACTACGGACTCCAGTCATATTACCAATTCGTATAATAGGCTGAAAGATATGGCGATTGCTTATGCAACTCCAGGCACAAACTTATATCAGAATGTGGAATTAAAAAATGATATCATTGCCGGTCTGGATTGGATGTCCAGCAATCGATATAATCCGCAAAAGGCTACTTATAACAACTGGTGGGATTGGGAGATCGGGGCTCCGCTGTCCCTGGCAGACATTATGACTATCATGTATAACGATCTGTCTGCGCAACAGATTGCTGACTATGCGAGCACAATTGACCGATTTATACCTGATCCAAAGAAGCGGTTAATCGGCTCGCCGGGCCTGGCAGAGACGGGGGCCAATCTGCTGGATAAATCTCTGGCCGTTCTCCTGCGAGGGGTGCTTGGCAAGGACGAGCCATCCATCCAGAAAGCACGGAATGCCATTGGCTCGGCCTTCCCCTATGTGACGAGTGGAGACGGCTTTTACGCTGACGGATCATTTATCCAGCATAACAATATCGCCTATACGGGCAGCTACGGCAGTGTACTGCTTGGAGATATATCGAAGCTGCTAACGATCCTGGATCGTTCTCCTTGGCCGATTGAGGTTGCCGATTTCGAAAATGTGTGGAAATGGGTGACCGATTCTTTCGAGCCCCTCATTTATGACGGACACATTATGGAAATGGTCAGCGGCCGTGCGGTATCCCGTTATAACAACAATACACGGGGCGCGGTATGGACGATTCTTCGTCTGGCCCAATTTGCTCCACCTGAACAGGCTGCCTATTACAAGAGCATGGTGAAGGAATGGGTAGCGTCGGATACGAGCATGACCAACCCGTACGAAGGTATGCAGATCAGGGATATTGTGAACTTCAAGCAGTTGCTAAGTGATTCCAGCATTAAGCTGCGTGGCGATCTGATTACACATCGTCAGTTCTCGGTCATGGATCGGATTGTTCATTCAAGACCGGGATATACGCTAGGAATCAGCATGTCCTCTTCCCGGATTGCCAACTTCGAGGGGGGAATGAATGGGGAGCATACACGAGGATGGTATACCGGTGACGGGATGACCTATCTGTACAACCCGGATTCAGATCAATTTCGCAATGCGTTCTGGCCAACGGTAGACTCTTATCGGATGCCGGGAACGACCTCCGACGGTTTGCCGAGAACAGCGATCAAGACAACAGGGAAGACTTGGGTTGGCGGTTCATCGCTGGACAATCAGTTTGGAATAGCCGGGATGGACCTGGCCCCTCCTGGAAGTAATCTGACCGGGAAGAAATCGTGGTTCATGTTCGATGATGAGATCGTAGCGCTCGGAGCCGGCATCACTACTCCCGATGCGCGTAAGGATGGACGTCAGGTTGAGACGATCGTCGAGAATCGAATGGTCAATTTGGCAGGCACGAACCCATTAACTGTGAATGGACAAGCGATGCCAACCCAATTGGGCTGGTCCGATACATTGAAGGATGTCAAATGGGCGCATCTGGAAGGAACGGCGAAGGGGGCGGATATTGGCTATTATTTCCCTGAACCTACCGATGTAGGCGCACTGCGCGAGGCGAGGACCGGCTCCTGGAAGGATGTCAACTCCACCGGCCCGATCGACCCGATTACACGTAATTACGTCAGTCTGGTTGTAGAGCATGGTGTTAAACCGACCGATGCCGGTTATTCCTACGTATTGTTGCCATCATTTGATACGGCGGCTACGAAGGCATATAACGATAATCCGGATGTTCAAGTGCTAAGCAATACCTCGCAGATCCAAGCCGTACAGGAGAAAAAGCTTGGCATCACCGGTATGAATTTCTGGCAACCGGGTGAGATGAACGGTGTGCGTGTATATCAACCGGCTTCTGTGATGGTTCAGGAGCAGGGCGACGAATTGACGCTATCTGTATCCGATCCGACGCAGACCCAATCGAAGCTGAAGGTCGAAGTCGCCGCTACTTTGTTGCAGGAGATCAGCAAGGACGAGACGGTTAAAGTTCTGCAGAAGGCACCGACGGTTCTGCTTGAAGTTAACACTCAAGGCAGCAAAGGGAAGAGCCATGCGATCAAGCTGAAAATCGACCCTGATGCGGAGACGGAACTGCCGGAGGAAGGGGCGCTCGAGCCTGATGCGGCAGCCAAGATCCGGATCAATGTATCCGAGGATGCATTTGTAAATGGCGGAAAGAATGCGGCTTTGAATTATGGAACCAACGGGTATTTATTAATTCGTAACGGGAGCGGGGATTACGACCGCAGGGTGTTCCTGAAGTACGATCTTTCGCAAATTGTAGATGATATTGAACGGGTTACGCTGAATGTATATGGAAAGACCAATGACAGCAACGGCACCCAGTCTGACATCGGTGTATTCGAAATTCGCGATGATAGCTGGAAGGAGCAAGAGCTTACCTATAACAATAAACCTGCACCAGGCGCCCGCTTGGATCTGCGAACCATCGCATCTCCCGACCAATGGTGGAAATTCGATGTATCGCCATTCACCAAGGAGAAGCTGCAGGACAATAAGATCGTTAGCGTAACTCTGCAGCAAGTCGGCAAGGACCTGAGCGCTGAGGTTCGCAGTCGCAAAAGCGAGAATGGAATCTATCAGTCTTATCTGGAGGTGCTGCTCAAAGATGCCATTGCACCCATAACGAAGGTTCAGATTGAAGGCGAAGCGGAGGCCGGAGAGGAGCATTATAAAGATGTAAATCTACTCTTCTCTGCTGAAGATAATCTGAAGGGCTGGGGCGTCTTGCGAACTGAAGCCCGTGTAGATGGCGGTAAATGGCAAACAGTCAAGGATGGTAAGCTGCTTATTCAAGGAGAAGGGGATCACATCGTAGAGTATCGTTCAATCGATAAAGCGGGCAATACGGAACAGGCGCAGCAAATTGCCGTGTCTGTTACACGCCCAAGCGTCGATTTGAAGGGGCCGCATGAGCTAATCTCAGGCGATCAACTGATCGTGAGTTACGAAGTTAATACCTCGAAAACGGACTTCTACTCCCATCATGTGGTTCTCAGCTATGATGAGAGTGTGTTGCAGTTCGTATCGGCTGAATCCTTGCAGCAAGGAATTGTTATCCTGGATACGCGTAAGGAAGAGGGACAAGTTCAGCTTGTGATTGCCGGGGAAGGTGTAGCGATCCAAGGCAAGGAAGACATGTTAAAGCTCACCTTCAACACGAAGAAGGTCACATCGCCAACCGAAGGTGCGTTGAAGGTGACCAAAGCCGTATTGGGCAATCTGTCCGGGGAGGAGATCGATGCGGCTCCGGCAATCCTAAACTTTTCGTTGAAGGACAAGAAAGACCCGAATCCTGGTAATGGCAACGGGAACGGCAACGGTAATGGCAACGAGAACGGTAACGGTAACGAGAACGGTAATGGTAACGGTAACGGTAACGGAAATAGCAATGGCAATGGTAATGGAAACGGCAACGAGAACGGAAATGGCAATGGCAACGGTAATGGAAACGGCAACGAGAACGGAAATGGCAACGGCAACAGTAACAGCAACGGGAACGGGCCAGGAAAGGAAGTGGCTTTGAAGGATACGGCGGGCCATTGGGCTGAGAATATGATTCGCCAAGCCATAGAAAAGGGTTTGGTTCAGGGTTATCCCGATGAGACCTTCCGGCCGAATAAGCCGATTAATCGTGCTGAGTTTACGGCATTATTAGTTAGAGGCTTGAATCTCAAGGAAGAAGAGGAGCTTACATTCAAGGATACGGATCAGCTTCCGGAATGGGCGAAGTCCGATATTGCCAAAGGAATCAAGAGAGGTTTCATTAGTGGATTCCCGGATCACACGTTCCGGGCCACTCAAGCAATTACGCGTACTGAGCTTGTCGTCATGGCCGCCAAGGCATTGAACAAGCCCGCGCCGCTACAGACGGAGTTAACATTCTCCGATGCGGGAAGCATTCCGCCATGGGCACAGGGCTGGATCGCGCTAGCTGTGAACGAAGGCCTGGTCCAAGGCCGCGGCAACAACCGCTTTGCCCCCCAAGATGTGGCTACCCGCGCTGAGGCGTTGGCTGTCGTAATGCATCTGTTGGAGGCTCAGGGGCAGAAATAACCGCATAATTCAGGTAATAGGAAAGGTCGAGTTCAGGGGTGAAGGGATGCCCCAAGCTCGACCTTTTTAATTAAATATAAGCTTGATAAAGTCTAGAACAGCTTCCCTTGGGCATAGAGAATCGTCGATATTCGCATAATGGCATGATCAAAGCAAGTCTGCCGCAGCGATTTGTTCGAATTGAAATAGAGGGGATAAACCTTGTCCATCGTCATGCCCATTTTACAGTGAAGCTGCTCAAATACTTCCGATTCGCTATAATATTGAGTCTCGCGCCCTTGCAGCCATTCGAAATAGGATACGATTACCCCGCCAGCATTAGCCAGGATATCCGGAATAACCAAGGTTCCTTTAGCCGCCAATGTATCATCGGCTTCGCCGGCGATAGGGGCATTTGCCCCTTCGACAATAATCGGTGCCTGTACCTGTTCAACATTGTCTGTTCGAATCTGATCCTCCAAGGCGGCTAAAATAAGTACATCCACATTCAGATATAGAACGGCTTCCCGCTCCAGAATTTCAGCCTGGATGTCGGCTTCGCCAATTTGCTCCTTGGTAAAAGGAAGATCTCCACGATTGGCTGCTGCGTATTTGGCGAGCGCTGGAATGTTCAGCCCATCCGGATTATACAGGGTTACATTGCGATCGCTGACCGCAACGATGGTACTGGTTATGTACTGACAATGATAAGCTTCGGTGGCCGTAACTGAACCTACATTGCCGAAGCCTTGTACAGCCAGAGTGATCGGCCGATTCCGGCAGCTCAGGGCAACTGCAGCCTGTTGAGTCCGGGACTGCGCCAGCTGTTGATGATTCTCCTGCAAGTAGTCATGAAGCAAATACCGAAGAGTGTAGTAGACTCCTTTGCCGGTTGCTTCTTTCCGACCCAGGGAGCCTCCATTAAGCACGCTCTTGCCTGTAAAGCTGCCCAAATATGGCTTCCCGTAATGAATGCTTTTATATTCGCTCATCATCCAATCCATCTCCCGCGCGCTGGTTCCAACGTCAGGGGCGGGGATATCCTTGTCCGGGCCGAGGATTTCATTAAAATATTGTACGTATTTCGTACAGATTTGATAGAGTTCCTTAGTGGAATAATCCCTTGGATTGATAGCAACACCGCCTTTGCCGCCGCCAAAGGGAACTTCATGCAGAGCGTTCTTCAACGTCATGAGGGCTGCGAGATTAATTACCTCGGCTTCATTTACGGATTCATGGAAGCGGATGCCGCCTTTATAAGGCCCCAGCGTGTCATTATGCTGCATACGAAAAGCCGGAATGCGTTCAATGACGCCGTTCTCCCGGGCTATTCTGAGGTAGGATTTATGAATATGGTTAGGGGTTGATAGAATAGTGATGAGCGAGTGAATCGCTTTATCTCTTGCATCATCTTTGAGCTCAGGCAGGAAATTGGGCTCATTCAGCAGGTTATGTAAGGATTTCTCAATGATGTCGGTTGTCTGTTTAGCCATAGCTTCGATCACCTCGAGGTTTATTTTGAAACGTTCTAAATAGGGGCTAACAGCGGTTTGAAAACAATGACACCTCCACTTTCTGCTTTTTAGAAAGTACTGTATATGGCTGGTATACCTCTAATCGACAGAATCGTCAATGCAAGGTACCAATATTATACAATAAATTTTGAAGTTTTTCCTGCACATCGAAAAAATACGGCAAGTTGCCAATAGGGCATTAACACCCTGAAATCGTATAGTTAGCGTGAATACTAAGTAGTAGACTTTCTTCTAGTTTGCGGCAAGATCCCGGTCATAGCATGGGAATCGAGAGTTTTATAGTCGCTGGGCATCGGCTTCTGCTGCTGAGTGGATGAGGTTGGATGAAGATATAGTGAGCATGGCAACAGCTCGAATAGAGAAGGAAGGAAATTAACCAATGGATAATAGTGCTAAGATCGCAAGAGGGACTCTGGAGTTGGCGTGAATCGGCGTATAGACGGATTGAAAGGGAATAAAGAGCAGGTAGCAATTGCCTGTTCGTGAAGCATTCCATCAAGTTATCGTGGCGGCTAGAAACAAGGCTTCGTCTACCGGACTGGCCAGCAAATCAACGACGGGTGAGTGGCAAGCGCCAGATCACAATAGAAGGACTAAGGGAGAGCGGTCTATTCGGAATAGCAACCCGGCTCAAGCGAACCGGGCAGCTGTGCGGATTCCTCTGTTATCGGGAGAGAAGACCGACAATGAATACGTTCATATAAGCTTGAAATACGCTGCGAGAAGCAAATATTGACTATGTTCAATTCATAATACCCTGGTTAACAACACGTGACGTAGGGAAATTATGGGGCATTAATTGCAATGAATTAGATTTTCTTGTGTGATCCGTGTACCTGCTTTACCTTCCAGCGCAAGATCGGCCTGATCCAGTGAACAGATGATCGCAGTTCCGCCATTCTCGGCGAATCGAATCGCGGATTCCATTTTAGGACCCATGCTTCCGGCGCTAAATTGACCTTCCGCAGCATATCGCTGGGCTTCGGATAAGGAGATGGTTCCAAGCGACTTTTGCTGCGGTTTTCCATAGTTCACATATACGTTCTGAACATCCGTCAGAATCATAAATACATCAGCATTGACGTCGCAGGCTAGCTGATATCCGCTGCGATCCTTATCGATGACCGCTTCCACGCCAGACAAGGTTCCATCCGTTTGACGGCATACGGGGATTCCTCCGCCCCCCGCAGCAATAACAATGGCCCGACTGTCGGCCAGTGATTGGATAACATCTGCCCCGAGAATGGATTTCGGCATCGGAGAGGGGACCACACGGCGCCAGCCACGGCCCGCATCCTCTTTCACGATCCAACCCTTCTCGGCAGCCAACCGCTGGGCTTCATCCTCCTGGTAGAAGACGCCAACAGGTTTGACTGGATCCAGAAAAGCAGGATCGTCTTGGGAGACTTCTGTCAGGGTGAGCATGCTGACCACTGCATTGTCCAGCCCGCGTTTTTGCAGCGCATTCTTCAGACTTTGATCCATCATGTATCCGATGAAGCCCTGGGATTCCGCGCTGCACACATCAAGCGGGAAGGGCGGAACGACTGCCTTGGCTTCCTCTTGCTGGCGCAATATATTGCCCACCTGCGGGCCGTTGCCATGGGTGACAATCACTTCATAGCCCTGCTGAACAATTCTGGCGATAATCTCACAGCATTGACGTACATTCTCTAATTGATTCTCATAGGTAGCTTGCTGCTTGGGTTGAAGAATAGCGTTGCCGCCAAGCGCAATCACGACTTTCTGTGCCAAGTGGAATTCCTCCTTAGGATCAACATACCCATCAGTATGCCAAATGATGTATCCAGACCTGAGCTATGACCAACGCACAGAAGCTCTCGGGTCCGCTTTATTAATTCCTCGCTATCGTCCAAGGCAAGGGTGTTCAATACATTGGATATTACGGAACTGAACTGTCCTTGCAGCGCATATTTCAAGTATTCCCGGCTAATATCTGTAGTGAGAGCTTCCTTCTCCACCAATGTAGTTAAATGGAGCCGGAAGTGTTCTGTAAATCCTCCAGTAATCGTGTCTACAGCGAGCATCCCGGCCAGCATGTCATCTCCGGCTGGGGTCAGCCCGTTGCCGCGACCGATCCAGTATCTGAGGAGCTTATCGATTTGAGGCAAGCGTTCGCTCCGGGCTGCATCCATGAGTTGCAGAACCCTCTGTTCATGTTCTGACCAGGAAGGTTCTGCGGCATTGCTCAAGCGATCAAGGAAATCGCTCACCCAAATGCCTGTGCCGGTATGCTGGTTATGCGCGCATAATTCGGATGCAAATGCATTTAGACCAGACCGCAGGGACAGCGCTGCAATGGGTCCCATCTTCGTGTCAAAAGCCTGATGAGGATCGAGCTGAATGGCAAATGCGGAAAAGAGGAGAATAGATGCCTCTCTATCATAGAGAAATGGCTCTCCCATACGAAGTAAGGAGATGAGCCGAGGCACCAGCTCGTCCTCCAGATGGATGCCAAAGGGGAGTTCTCCGTTTTTCCTGCTGCCGATGAAGATCAGCCTGTCCCCGCAGCGAATATTCCAGCCATTTTTAAAAATGCTGTGCACATAACCCGGTTCGTCCGTTTGAAGGAGAGGGGGGACAGTCAGACTGTACGCCCCGCTCGCTTGTATGAGAGGTTCCATTCTGCTCTCCTCCCGCTTGTTACTTCCTTGTAGATGGCTAGATGAGCCCCAGCCTCTGGGCATAAGCCTCAAGTGCTTTTTCGAAGCAGGCCAAAGGTGCCCGAACGGTCCCTGCCCCGATCTGACCTACTCCGGGCTCTTTGTGGGCGATCCCGGTATTAATTACCGGAGTGATTCCGGTCTCTACCACTTTTCTGGCATCAATCCCGAGGCAGGTTCCCTGGAAGTTCCAGGTTGGAATCGCAAAGTTCGGATTATGATCGATACAGATTTCCGTCATTTCATTGCTGGTCGCCAAAGCATCATCAAATCCTCCGGCACCTACAAATCTGGTAACGCCCGGTGCGGCTACCATGGCCATGCCCCCAACGCCAAATGCTTCAGTAATGGCGCTGTCGCCGATATCCGGGTTAGCCATCTCCTGGGAATAGCCGGTGAAGAATAAGCCCTGCGGTGTATTTACAGGCGCGGTGAACCATTCGTCACCCATTCCGCTGATCCGGATGCCGAAGTTTTGGCCATTTCGGGACATTGCGGTGACTAGGGTGCCATACTCAATCGTTCTGGCGCCATCAAGTACGGCTTTGGATGTCGCCATGGCGATATTTAGGAAGAACTGATCCGTATCAGCCAGGAATTCCACGACAGCCGATTTATCTTGTTCGGACAAGTTCGTCCGTAGAATATAAGGAGTGATCTCCTTCAAAAATACGAGCGAAGCGGCAATATTTCGTTGATGGAATTCGTCGCCCATTGTGATGGCTTTAGCGATCATTACATTAATGTTCAGACCATTGTCGATAAGGGACAACGCCTTGGAGAGGACAGGGGCGAGCACATCCCGCATCCATCTCAGACGTTGGATGACCTCATCAGAATAAGCGCCGAAGCGCAATACTTTACCGATTCCCTCATTCATCGTACAGTAGGCACGATTGCCGTCGGTGCGGTTCTCGACAACCAGCACTGGCATATTCGCGGAGGTGATTCCTCCCATAGGGCCCACGGCTTTCACATGATGACACGGAATGAAGTCGATCTCCCCCTGCCTCAGAAGAGCCATCGCCTTCTCTTCATTTTCTGCCCAGCCCTCGAATAGGCAGGCTCCGACACAGGCTCCCTGCATTGGGCCAGTCATATCCTCGAATTGAATCGGTGGCCCTGCATGTAGAAGTACTTGCCCGTTCAGCTGCTCCACTACGGATTTGGCGGGAACTACGTCTACCAGGAAGGGCGCGCCGGCTATAATTTTTTGAATAACCGCCTGATTTGCTTCATCGATTGTCCTATAGGGTCCGTACATGCTGCATCCTCCTAATGTTGTATTTTGAAATGGGAAATTGTCCTTTATTTGAGAAGGCTCAATATTTTGCGCATTCTTTCATTCCCGCCGGCAATCGGACGCCAATCGTACTGCACAGTCTGTCCGCCGTAGCTATTTATTGTATTGGCGAATTTCTTAAGTCCGATATTGACGACTCTTGGCTTGCTGCTGAGCAATTCAGCGATGGCTTCTGAAACCTGGAACGGGGCTGGCTTGGTTCCGGCTGCAGGTAAGGATGCTTTGTGATTGTCCTGCAGCCGGATTCCCATCATTGCCAGTGCGGTTCGGACTGCTCGATTGTTGCTGTCCTTGACGATAACCCCAGCTTGCTCCAGCTTGGATTTTTGCTCCTGATAATTTTGCGGGTCCTGCGCCGTGCCGCATACAGCGGCTACGAAATACAGGTTTTTGCCCCTCGCCATAGCTTCGCTTCGAGTGCTCTCCATGACTGGCAGCAAAGCTCCAGCCATATCCTCATGGGAGCCATAACCCAGTACGATATCAAGAAGGATGATGGCCGTGGAATCATCTCTGGCGGCTTGCTTAATATATTGGATTCTTGTCTCCGGATCGATCATCGGGTGAGGTTTGCCTTGGGTATACTTGTCATCGCCCAAGTCGATCACTTCATGACCGTTTGCTCTCAGCAAATAACCGTCGTCGTGAATAAGCGGCCCGAGATTCAGACCTTTGGACAGCAGAACAGCAGCTTCATAGGCAAGGGTACCGCCGGAGTAAAGACCTTTAATAGAGGTTTGCTCCGGTTTGAAGGCCACCTTTGGAATTTTTCCATTCGACATGTTGTAATTCGTCAGGATGACTCTGTCTTTGGATAGATCTACGGCAATCATAGCTGTCTCCTCTAAGGTAGAGGCATAATATACATTGCCTTCATGAGCCGTAGGCTCTTCACCGACGAAGATAGCCACCGCTGGCTTTGACAGACGCTGCAGCAGCTGGACGACCTGATTCCGCACTTCCCTTGCCGGCGGTTTGGATATGACTACGATAACCTCGGTCTCCTTATGCTTCTCCAGCCCTTGAATCGCGCTTAGCATTGTGATCGCGCCGATCGTATCCGACAGGTCGCGTCCTCCGGTTCCGATCGCATGGCTGATGCCTCCGCCCAAGCGGTCAATCAGGCTGGTGACTTCTTGGATCCCCGTGCCGGAAGCACCTACAACACCGATATTGCCTTCCTGGATGATATTGGCGAAGGCAATTGGAATATTGGAGATAATTCCCGTCCCACAGTCAGGACCCATCACCAGAAGCCCTTTGTCCCGGGCTTTCTGCTTCAGGCGCAGTTCGTCCTGAAGATCCATATTGTCGCTAAATATGAAGGCATGAAGGCCATGGTCCAAGGCTTTGTCCGCTTCCTCGGCCGCATATTGGCCTGGCACGGAGATTAAGGCAAGGTTGGCATTCGGCAACGCCTGCATAGCTTTATCCCAGGTGCGTACCGATTCAAAGGCCTGTTTGCTGCTGCTCACCGCCTGATTTTTCAGCTCTTCCTCAATGGTAGCGAGTACTTCGGCTACTTTCCCCTCATGATCGGTACGGATTACGATACACATATCATTGGGGCCAGCGGCTTCCAGTTCGTCCTTATACATGCCGGTATTCTGGAAGATTTCCTTGTTCGCCGGTGTGCCCATCATAATAGAAGCTTGATCCACCCCTGCCATTGCGGAAATCTTGTTCGTTAGAAGCATCAGGTTAACGGAATCTTGATAGGAATTCTCTTGAATGATGGAATATAACATGAAGCTGTGCACCTCTCTCGTTCAGATAGAGTTTTCGTATTACAGACTGCCGGTCAGATCATTTGGCAAACGGATCTTTATGGTCGTATTGATTGCGATGGACCGTATCGGATACCAGATATTCGTAAATCTCATCCACAATCTCGATGCCATTTTGTTCGTATTCTTCTTGGATCAGGTCATTATTCTGTCCCGGAAATAGCACTTGCCCGAATCCCGGAGCCGGCTTAATCCGGTTCAATTCATCCATGGTCTGCGAAATATGCTGTCTAAATACAACAGGGTCTGTAAAAAATGCAGGATTGATGACGAGATGGAACTGTCCCAGATTACGGTATTCGGTCAAATCGTGGTACATCGATGAAACCTTATTTCCGAAAGGAAGACCCAGCAAAATACCTGACAGCACATCCACCATCATCATTAGGCCATAGCCCTTAGGACCAGCGATGGGAAGCAAGGCATTCACTTTGAAGGGGTCCGTTGTCGGATGACCTTCTTTATCCACGGCCCATGAATCGGGAATCGATTCATTTCTTGATCTGGCGTGAAGGATTTTCCCCCACGCTTGCACGGTTGTGGCCATGTCCAAGGTAAGAAGGCGATCATCATGGCTTGGAGCAGCGAATGCAATCGGGTTCGTGCCGTAATAGGGCTCTGAACCACCAAAGGGAACGACCATCGGATCGGATTGACATACGGAGATGCCAATCATTCCGGCTTTGGCAGCCTGCCGCACAAAATAGGACAGGGCACCGCTATGACCGATTCTACGGACACCAACAGCTGCTATGCCGCTGGCTTTTGCCATTTGGATCGCTTCATCCATCGCTTGCTTGGCAGCCACATGGCCTACCCCGTTGTCGCCATCAAATACAGCCGTGCTGGGACCGGTAACTTCATATTTAAAATGGGGCGTTGTGTTTATTCCACCTTTGGCGATTCGTTCCGCATAATACTCCACTCTCATCGCGCCATGGGAATGAATGCCTCGGATATCGGCATGGACCAGGACGTCTGCCACTCCGTCGGCATGCTCCTTCGACAAACCCGCTTGGTGCAGTTTCACAGCAATCAGTTGACTTAATTCGGATTGGCTTACTCTCAACTTCAACACCTCTGTTCAGTTAGGTTAGATGGATAGGTCATCCGCGGCATGCGGCAAGCTTAGCTTAGAGGTCCGCATCCCGGTTGCAGTCTTTGGAATAGACGTAAGCCAGCTTCTCACGGCCGACGGCGTAGCAGGCTTGCTGCACATAAGGACCCATGAAGATATAGTCGCCTTTCTTGACAGGGATCCACTCATTGTCCAGATTGTAGATTCCTTCTCCAGAGAGCAGATAAGCTCCGTGTTCCTGTACATGCGTCTCGATGAATGGATGACAAGCGCCGGGATCAAAGGTCAGAATATGGAAGTTCATATCAAAAGCAAGCTCTTTTGGCAGCAGATCCTGAATCCGCATATCTGTCATGCCATCATAATCGACTTCGGGAATATCATTCGAGTTGCCGGTTACGACCCATGGCTTCAGATCCTTCAGCGGTTTATGCTTCTGTTTGTAGAGAAACAGTTTGCTGTCTCCATCCTGCAGGTTCTCTAGACACATCACTGTTCCCGGAGGGCAGTATAGGAAGCCGCCGCTAGTCAGTGTGTAAGCCTCGTTATTGGCAGAGGCCTTAACTTTTCCTTCAAGCACATAGACGAAGGTCTCGATATGCTCTTGTCCGCCGAAGCCATCCTTGTTAACGCCTCCTTGATGCATGGTTACTATATAATCTACAAAGCTTGCGCCAAGCTTCGGTGTAGCCAAAATAGAAATAGAGCAGTTTTCAAAGCCCGGAACTACGTTATTAACAAGACCTTCCGGAGTAATTAAGGCATATTTGCCATGTTTAATGATAGAGCGGCTAGATAACAGATCAGTTGGGTATCCCATTGTGATTCTCTCCTTTTTTTATCGAGTATAATGTGAGAAATTAGTGCCTGGTTTGCGTCTTGGTGCGCTTGATCATATTGGCTATGAACAGGAATGTAGTGCCGACAATAATGATGGCGATGGCCAGGTAGAAGCCCAGAATCTTGCTTCCCGTAGCGTCGGAGATCACTCCCGTGACAAACGGGGCAATGACAGAGGACATCATGCCGAAGAAATTGAAGACGCCAAATGTGGTGCTGTAGCCTTGCTTAGGCGCGATGTCTGCTACATAGGAGATCATGATCGGGTCCACCGCCAGCTTGCCGAAGAACCCGTACATAATCAGGAACAGGATTAGCAAATTATTACTTTGGATGGCAACGGTCAGATATAGAGTTAGCGCAGCAATGATCTGTAAAATAATGACGACCATAATCTTTCTGTTCTTGAATTTGTCGGACAGCTTGCTGAACAGCAGGGCGCCGGGGACGGAGGCAAACGCGACCAGCGCCGAGGCGAAGCCGATAGCGGCGCCTTGGAAGCCCCTCTCCATCTGCAGATAGCTCGGCAGCCACGTTACAATCATGTAGTAGCCATAACAGATGGCGAAGTAGATCACATAAGCCGAGATCATTCGAATGTCGCCAAATAGCGTCTTGAGTATTGCCTTGTCGCCAGCTTCTTTTTCCTGGCCGGCTTTTGCTGCAGGCTCCGGTTTCTTATCCTTAATGACCTTGCCGAAGGCAATGGCGACAGCGATAATCAGCGCAGTTGTAACGAAGAGCAGTGGTCTCCAATCCCAACCCAGCCCTTTAACCAAATATGAGGAGCCGATATAACCAATTGCCATACCCAAAGCTGAACCACTGTTGATAATGGCTGTAGAAAAGCTCCGTTTCTCATTGGGTATAGAGGAAGAGGAGATCGAATATGCCGGTCCATAATAGGTTCCTTGTCCAAGGCCCGCGAGGAAGCTGCCGACAAGCAGGAACAACAGGGACGGGGCAATTCCGACCGTAAAGGCCCCGAAGGCGAAGATTAAAAAGCCTGGAATCAGCATGATTTTTCTGCCGAATTTATCAGCCAGGAAGCCGGAAGGAATCTGCATGGAGGTATAGGCCAGAAAGAACAAGCTGGAGATAAGGCCCATACTTGCATCGGACTCGATTCCGAGTTGCACTTTGATTTCAGGTAAGATGGGATTCAGCACAGTTCTGTAAATCCAGATGACCGTCCATCCAAGACAGAATAGGATAACAATCTTCTTCCAATACTCCATTCCGCCTTTTGGCTTCGTTGAAGCTTGTTGATTCATCTCTTGTATCCTCCTTAGTAGTGAGGGGCTCGGGATGCTGCTGCTTGCCTGAGTGGTGTTCTATTCCTCGTATGCCAGTGTATAGAGGGTTCCGATCAGTGCTTTGACCCCTTCGGCCAAATCATAGGGATCGGTATATTCCGCCGGGTTGTGGCTGATTCCGTCCTTGCTTGGTACGAAGATCATCGCTGTTGGGGCCAGGCCTGCTAAGATTTGCGAGTCATGGCCTGCTCCGCTGTGCATCAGCTTGTAATTCAAGCCGAGCCGCTGACACTGCTGCTCAATGACTTCTACGATGCGTGCGTCCATCGGCACAGGGTCCGCATCCATCCACATATCGATTTGAAGTCCTACGTTCAGGTCCTTTGCGATCTGATGCAAAGCAGCGGTGATTTCTTCCGTGAATTGAGCCAGCATGCTTTTCGCGGTATGGCGGATGTCCAAGGTGAATAGGGCATGCCCTGGTACGACATTCACGACATTGGGTTTGACCTCGATTTTGCCAACTGTAGCTACCAAGGGGTCGCCATGCTTCCGGGCCCGGTTCATGACGTCACAGATCATGGCGCTGGCGGCCTGAACGGCATCCTTGCGATAGCCCATCGGTGTGGTACCCGCATGATTGGCTTCGCCGGTCACCTCCACGGTGAATCTGCGCTGTCCAACGATGTTGTTCACAACTCCGACCGACCTCGCTTCCTTTTCCAGTACGCTGCCTTGCTCGATATGAATCTCTACAAACGCTTTCAAATCCTGGCGGAGAGGTGCTGACTCATTACGGAAATGAAAGCCACAGTCTCTCATCGCATCGACAAATGCAATACCGTCAAAATCAGAGATATTCTCTACCTCTTCGCGTCGGGCGGTTCCCGCTATATTTTTGGAGCCCCAAAATGCATAAGGGAATCGGCTTCCTTCTTCCTCCGCCATCGATACGAGCTGCAGACTGCGCAGCGGCTGCCCGTAGGTTTCCTTCAAGTGCTTCAGAGCGAGCAGGCCGGCGACAATTCCGAATTGACCGTCATACAGACCTCCGTTGCGCACCGTATCGACATGAGAGCCGGTCATGATCGTCTCCTGCGGATACTTCGTTCCTTGCAGACCGCCGAACAAGTTCCCCACTTCATCGAAGTGAACATCGAAGCCTTCCGTATTCATCCAATGTTCCAGAGCTTTCTGGGCTTCCAGCCACTCTTTGGTATAGAGCAGTCGGGTTACTCCGCCTTCAGGATCATTGCCGAAATATCCGAGCCATTCCAGCAGCTGCAGGATATCTTTGCTTAATTCTGTCATGCCCATCGTTCCTTTCTGGTTGATGAAAAGTGTGTATTGAGCTTAAAATCAGTGAGGATTATGTCTTACATGAAAATTGTAAACGCTTCCTAAAATGAGATCATTAACAGAAGTGGATAAAAGTCCGACGGACGTTTTATCCACTTTGGGTAAAAAACAGGCGTGCGCCTATTTAATTTTTTTGGTTGAAACCTTCTTTTTTTAACAAATTTAGAATCTTCAGGCCCACTCGGGTTTCCAGCATTTCTTCAGGATCTTCGAAGTCCATGTCAGTGATTTCTTTGATTCGTTCCAGCCTGTACATGACGGTCTTGTAATGGACGAACAAATCCTGGGCGGCTTTAGCCGCGTTTTGATTATGCTGCAGGAACACTTCGAGCGTATGAATCAGATCGTTTTTGATCGCATTTTTGCTCTCTATTAATTTGCTCAGCGGTGCGGGAATGAAGGAGGTGAGCAACGACGGGTCCGGGAATTGGCAGAGCAGCCGGAACAGGCCAAGCTCGGAAAAGGCAGTAACCGCTTCGTCGCCGAAGAGCATGGCCCCGAGTTCCAGGGCCTCCTGGGCTTCCTGATAGCTCCCCGAGATATCCATCGCCGTCTCCGCCACACTGCCCATACCGACCTGAACGACAATATCTGTCGTCTTCATGTGGACGGCTTCCTGAATCTTGTATGCTTTTTTCTTGGTCGACATTAGCCAGTCCTTGCTCTTGGATTTTAACGATTCCACCGGTAAAAGCAGGATAATCATATCGCTGCGGCTGCGCATGATGCCGTCCAAGAAAGTGGAGCGAATTGCATCATGCAAATAAGTGAAGGCCTTGCTCTTGAGCATGCGTGAGTTATGGGGCTTATCCAGCTCTTTATCGCCTAGCGAAGAGAACTCTTCTTTTACATAAAATAATAGGACCGCATAAGAACGCTCCAAATCCCAACCAATCAGGTTAGCCCGATGATAGACGGTCTCCAGCATTTGAGCTTTGCCGGCGAGCAAATCGTCGATGATATCGTTCTTGAACTCGCGCTCTACTTCCGCAACGGCAAACTGCTTAACCAATTCGAGGGATAATGCCGTAGCTGCATTTTCTATCGCGATGAAATCAAGCTCTTCCAATGGCTTCAAGGCTTCAGTAACGACCAGATGCACCTTGATGCGATTCACGGTTCGGATCGGAACGACGACCTGATCCACCGTCTTGACTGCCGGCTCTAATATTTGCGTCTTTCTCCAGAAATAAGGGAATTTAGTCTCGAAGCTTTTTTCTCTCTCGGTATCCGACTCTGCATGCTCGATAGGAACCGCGGAGAGAGAATCGGAGATCATGCAGGCGAAGTTACGGTCATAGAGAGCAACAGGATTGCCGATCAATGATTGCAATGTCGCGATGATAGGCTCCAGCCCGGCGTCGGTTAAGGAGAGGGTCGTGAAGCGATCATGCACATCCTTGAAATATTTAAGCTTCATGACCTGGGTATTAAATAATTCCTCCATCACCGGATAGAGCACATCGACATAAGGAATGCTCTCGGGAATTTGAATAATGGGTAGAGCGGTCTTTTCCCCCGTCTTTACGATGACATCCGGAATACTTTTGACAAAGCGGTGGTTTTTGATCAGTAGAGCACTGACTCCCTTGTCCGCCAAGCGTTGTATAAACACACGCTGCTCTTCCTCCGTATAATTGAGAATCGGATAGAGGCTGGTCAGCAGCATTTCTCCGCCCTTCAGCCAGTCGGCGATGTCGGGGGCCTCCATAATCGTGATGCCTCGGATTACATTGGACAGGCCCGCCTTGCCTCCAAGGACCTCAGCCTTATGCAAGCCTTTCATTCTTAATACATGCTCGACTCTAAATTCCATATTCACGTCTCCTTCTGAAGCGAATTATGTAAAATTAGTTATCTTGAATTTGAAGCATTAAATAATCCCCATCTTGGTAGAAGAGGGGGATCAAATTTGGGGATCATTAAGCTTAGGTTGTTGTGGTCTTCTTAAGGTGTTGTACATCGTTACGGTTGTGCTCTAACCTCCTAATTTTCGACACCAACGCTTTGATATCCTGCCCTGATAGACGGGCTGTTGAACCGGATTCATAAAGCCAGTAATATAAGAGATACAAATCCGAGGTTTTTCGATAGGTTGGCCACATTATTATTGTATTCCTGGCAGGAAGGGGAGAAAGTGTGAAAACGGTTTGCTATAAAACAGTTGGGGATGTTCGTTTATTAGGGGACTTCTATAGTACCGGCCAAGCAAGCTCGCCCGTTGTCGTCTATATTCACGGGGGCGGCTTCATCTTTGGTTCAAGGGGAGAGATTCCGAAGGATCAGTTAGAGCGGTATAATACGGCCGGATTCCACGTATTCTCCATAGATTATCGGTTAGCGCCAGAGACAAGGCTCACGGCTATTGCCGAGGATGTTCTGGACGCCATTCACTGGCTGCAGGATAATGCTTCCACAGAGCTGGGGGTTGAGCCGTCCTCCATCGGTATGGTGGGTCATTCGGCGGGCGGATACCTGGCGCTTCTGGCTGGAGCGAGGGAGCCGAAGCTGAAGGCCGTTGTTTCCTTCTATGGTTATGGGGATATCCGGGCAGCTTGGGCCACCGGGGCGAGCTCGCATTATCTGCAGAAGCCGATCGTTCCCCGTAAGCTGGCTGATCAATTGATCGCAGGGGAGGTACTCACGGAAGCTTCTGTTCAGCAAAGATTCGGTCTTTATTTATATTGCCGACAACAAGGCACCTGGGTTCAGGAGGTAACAGGGTTGGATCCTCAATGGGATCAAGCGGAGCTGGAAGCACTTTGTCCGGCGGAAGCTGTCACTGCGCAATATCCGCCAACGCTGCTCTTGCATGGAGATCAGGACAATGATGTGCCTTATACACAATCGGTTCAGATGGCAGAGCGGCTGGAACAGACGGGAGTTGCCCATACGTTAATTACGCTGCCAGGTGAGGATCATTTATTTGATTTGCAGAAGGATAAAGAGAGTGTCCGGCAGGCATTTGCTCAGGAACTGGACTTCCTTAGAAAGTATTTGCTGTAATTGCTTGAGATGGAATCTAAGGTCGATGCTATGTCCGGCCTTTGTAGGGAAGATTACGCTTTATGCTTCAGGACAGACATAGATCAAGCCACGGATCATGATTATGATTCCGTGGCTTGATTTTTTTGCGCCGGATGTAATGCCATTTCATTTCAATGTCTGAAAGCCAAAGTTTTAACTCCAATAATTTTACCTAATTTACATAAATATGAACATCATTTTGTTCTCCTATAATAATCCAATGTAAGAATAAAGATGTTGTACAAGTCATTATCAATCGGAGGGAAATGATGAACAAATTATATGGAGTTATCTCCAAATGGGTAAAGTCAGGGATTGCCCTGTCATTGGCACTCTCAATTCAATTGGGATTAGGCCAAGAGGTTCCATCTGCTCGTGCGGAGGGACCAAGCGATCCTGCACCGTATATTGCGGCGAAGGTTATTAATGAGAACGCCGGAAAAAAGGTGCTCTTCGACAATACTCATGGTCAAACGGCAGGCGCCGCGGATTGGGTTATCGATGGCGGCTTCTCGGATTTTGGCAATGCGTTGGCTAATCGTGGATATGATGTGAAGGAGCTCCGCAAGTCTACGCCATTTACTTATAGCGATCTGAGCAATTACTCGGTGTTCGTTGTAGCCGAGCCCAACATTCCATTTAAGCAGAGCGAACAGCAGGCGATGAAGCAATACGTTGAGGCAGGAGGCAGCATTTTCTTCGTTGGCGATCATTATAATGCAGACCGTAACAAGAATCGTTGGGACGGATCGGAGTCCATCAATGGGTATCGTCGCGGAGCTTGGGAAGACCCTGCGAAGGGAATGAGCGCAGAGGAGAAAAATTCAGCAGCGATGCAAGGCGTTGTAAGCTCCGACTGGCTTGCGGACAATTTTGGCGTACGCTTCCGCTATAATGCCCTTGGCGACATCACGGCCAATGATGTCGTTGCGCCGGACCAAGCCTTCGGCATTACACAAGGGGTATTTACGGTAGCGATGCATGCTGGTTCAACATTGGCGATCACCGATCCGAACAAGGCAAAAGGAATTGTTTACTTGCCGAAGACAAAGGATGCCTGGGCTAGTGCGGTGGATCAAGGCGTCTATAATGGCGGGGGCAAGGCGGAAGGCCCGTATGTTGCCGTATCCAAGCTTGGCACAGGCAAGGCGGCATTTATTGGGGATTCCTCAGCTGTAGAGGATGCCTCTCCGAAATATTTGCGTGAAGAGACGGGGACCAAGAAGACGACTTATGACGGCTTCAAGGAGCAGGATGATGCAGCGCTGCTCTTGAACTTGGTAGATTGGCTGTCGAAGCAGGAGAGCTTTACGAGTCTGGATCAAGTGAACAATCTACAGCTTGATACGAAGACAGAATTGCTGCCATTCGAGACGCCTGCCGCTTCAACAGAACCACAAGCCGAACCCTGGTCTGCTCCAGCTGCCGGCTATAAGTGGTGGGATTCATCGACATTCAAAGCGGGTTCGTATGGTGGGCCGGCGGCAACGGCAAATGCAACCTATTCGTTCGTGCATCAAACGGTTCTTCCGAACGCACAGGATTTCCAAGTCCGCGTTGCGGTAGATCATCTGCCGGCCAACTCCTCGGTGTCAGGCTTGAGTGTCGGGATTTATCTGACTGGCGGTACACAGGTGGCCAAGGTTCAAAATGCAAATGGAAGCTGGCCAGCCGCTTACGGATATAGCGAGACCTTTAGTGTAACTTCGAACAGCCAAGGCCGTGGATATAAAGATCTGACGGTTCGCATTAAGCCGGGTACAGCTGGGGCTGCAAGCCTTCGTCTAAGACAAAATGGCAACAATCTGCTGACTACGTCGGTATCATTGGCAGATGTACCTGCCGAACCACTTCCGGAGGAAGGTGATCCTAACGGGATTCCGGCATTGAGCACGATCGCGGAAGCGAGAAGCAAGTCGGAAGGAAGCCTCGTTACGCTGCAAGGGACGGTTACGACTGAACCGGGTGTGTATGGAGGACAAGCCTTCTACATGCAGGATGAGACCGGAGGGATATACGTATTCCAGAGCACCAGCGGATTCCATCAGGGGGATGTGATCAAGGTTACCGCTCCCCTAGCGTTGTATAATACGGAGCTAGAGTTGTCCGATCCGATTGCGATCGAAAAGGCGGGCACAGCAGAATTGCCTCTGCCGAAGCAGACTGCTTCCGTTAGTGCTGACAATCAAGGACAACTGGTTGAATTGAAAAAAGCAACGATCCATAACATCATCACCGCTTCACCGGCAGGATCGTTTGAATTTGATGCGGTGAGCGACGGTATCAGCAATCATGTTCGCGTCGATGCAAGAACAGGCATTCAGCTGACGGATTTTCCTTATAAGGAAGGTCAAACCGTAAATATGCGGGGGATTTCCTCTATTTTTAAAGGCGTATATCAATTGAAGCTGCGCGGAGCGAGCGATATCTCTCTTGCAGAAGCTGCTGCAGCGCCAGTAACTTCGGCGACACTGTCCGAGATGCCTAATGATCACGGCTGGTTCAATCGGGAAGTGATGCTCACTCTGGCCACTGATAATGAGGGGGCCGGCGAAGTTACTACGAAATATGCAATTAATGATGGAACAGAAGCTGTCTATACGGGGCCTGTGTCAATCGCTGAAGGAATCAACACAGTTCGTTATTATTCGGTCGGTAAGAATGGCTTTGTAGAAGAAGCTAAATCGATTGAAGTCAAGGTAGATTGGACTGCACCTTCGGCTGTCCTGACTCAATCGGGAAAAGCTGTGGGCGATGTACTGGAGCAGGACGTGCTGAAGTTTGAGCTGGCCAGCTCGGATACAGGCTCCGGGGTAGCCGTGCAGCAGTTGTGGGTAGATGGAAAAGAAATTGAAAATGGACAAACCATATACGCGAAGGACCTTGGGGTGGGCGCTCATACTGTGAAGTTTGCAGTAGTAGACTTGGCTGGCAATGGAACGGAGAAGAGCGTTGCTTTCCAAGTGGGTAAGCCGCTTGCAAACGGGGCTCCAGGGACTCCTGTATTGTCCGACACGAGTGGACATGCTAATGGACTGCGGGATGGAAATTATAAGATCACCATGAATTTGTGGTGGGGCAATAACGGTACGGAGTTCAAGCTGTATGAGAATGGCATACTGATCGGTACAAAAGAATTAAAGGATGGCTCCCCGTCGGCTCAGTTTGTGAGCGTGGATATGGCCGGCAGACCAAACGGAACTTACGTTTACACGGCAGAGCTAATTAATTCACAAGGTATTACAAAGTCCCAGCCGCTGATCGTCGTAGTTACCGATGCCACGCCTGGCAAAGCGGTTCTGTCGCACGACAACTGGGATGGCGACGGCAACTATATAGTATCGATGAACATGTGGTGGGGCACGAATGGTGCCGAGTATCGCCTTTATGAAAATGGGGTATTGATCGATACGCAAGCACTATCGCTCAACACACCTTCTGCCCAGCGAGCAGCCACCACGGTAACAAATAAGGCAATCGGGACCTACGAATACCGTGCTGAACTGGTGAACGCCGCAGGCCTCACCTCCAGCGAGACCGTTGTGGTTCGTGTAACGAAGTAGGGGAAAGATGCACGAATAGATTAATATAGGAAAAGGGAGTGTCTCTGAGTCTGATTAGACTTTGGGGACATTCCCTTTTCTTATACGCTTGTTCAAGATGACGTATTAATTCACGAACAGGAACTATTACGATATTGTCGAATATTGTATATGGAGAATATAAGATTCCTTTTTTTGGTAGAGAGTATAAGGGGTAGAGGTGTTGTATGGGAGAAATCATTTGGTTTCAAGAAATGAATTGGGCCGTAGTAGGCATTTTCGGCGTTATTGTTTTATCCGTAATAAATGACAGATTAGCAGCTAGTAGCAGTAATAAGAAAACAAAACGTCAAAGAAAAGTAACGAACACAAATAAACGAGCAAGCAGTTCAAAGCAGAATGTTATTAAGGAAGGTTCGGGCAGAGTCCAGCGCTCGTCAATGACCTGTCGGCCTGATGAAGTTATTCTGACTAGACATTTAAGTGAACTGAATGGGGCGGAATTCGAACGTTTGCTTGCACTATATTTTCGTGGTCAAGGATATACAGTAAATGAAGTTGGCGTTGGAGGCAGAGATGGTGGGGTAGATCTGGTTATTCGGGATCAAAGGGGAGAGAAAACGGCTGTCCAAGCTAAATGCTATGCAGATCATAATAAGGTGAAGGTTCAAATTGTCCGTGAATTAGTTGCTGCGAAGCGAAATCATGATTGTATTCTTAGTTTATTGATTACAACTTCAGATTTAACCTCTGACGCAAAGAAAGAAGCTGGAAGATTCAAAGTAGAATATTGGCATGGTGGGATTATTGAACAGAAGCTAAAAGCTTGGGGACAGTGGAAACCCACAAATAGGAGACCTAAACCAGCTGCTAAGTAGAAATTCGAGACATAGGTTATTAATAATTTTACATACTAGATAAATTGAATAAAGGGGATGGCTAGGGCCAATCCCTTTGAACAAGCTTCCCATTGTATGCAGACCACTATCACTGAAGCAGCCCCAAACTGCAAAAGTACATCTTTTTTCGTTTGCCGCACAACTTAGCTGACTATATTCCTGCAAAAATGCAGTTATTTGACCCGAAGGTTTGTTAAAAGGGTGGTTTTAGAGAAAATACCTGCGTTATTGCATCAATTTATCGAAATTAGCGATAATCGTCACAAATAACTGCATTTTTGCAGTTTTGGTCAGGGGAAGATCACAGCACAGGGCAGTCCAGGGAATCTGCATGTAAGGACGCCCCGTGCTACTGTTCACAAAATTTGCGCGTACTTCAGACCGTTGAGGATGCCGCCTTGATCAACATGGGTAGTTACATAATTCGCATACGGGATCAGCTCCTGATGGGCATTCCCCATCGCGATGCCGAGGCCTACCGAAGCTAGCATTTCTTTATCGTTCAGGCCATCGCCGAAGGCGATAGATTCCTCAGGGGCCAGGTCTAACAGGCGAAGCATTGCGTTGATTCCAATAGCCTTGGATGAGTCAACGGGCAGGACGTCCATAGCGGATTTATGCCAACGGATATAACGCAGTCCGGGAATATGCTCTTGATACAAATATTCGTCGCTTTCCTCGCAGTGGAGGAATATTTGATAGATGTCCTCTTTAGTCCAGAAGCCAGGGTCATAGCCCGGTAGATCAACCTTTAGTGATTGCACGGAAGTTTGAACAGAAGGATCAATCTCGCTATTCGCATAGAAGGCAGAATTCCCCTCAAAGACTAGGGAATGGCGATGCTCCGTTGAGAGCTTAACCAGCGCTTCTATATCGGTACGGGGGATCGGGTGTTGATAGATCGGTTGTCCGCGGTATACAACATAGCCGCCGTTCAGACTAACATAGGAATCAATGGCTAACTGCTGGGCCAGCTTCTCAAAGAAATACGGCGCTCTGCCCGTAGCGATAACCGGTTCAACTCCACGTCGTTTGACCTCGGCGATCGCCTCAATGGTATCCTGCGGAATCTTCTTCTCATCGTTCACTAGCGTACCATCAATATCAAAAAAGGCGATTTTATAGTCCATTCATTCGTTTCTCCTATCCACAGAAATCTCTCTATATAATATGGTCGTAATATACCATCCGCTCGAAAAGGTGGCAAGCTGGAATACAAGTTCATTGTTAGTTTTTATCCCGAAATCTGATTTACTGGAGGAAAGTATAAATGAAAATGTACGAATTAACTTCACAACTTAAATCTATGACGCTACAGTCTCCGAGTGATATTTCAGATAACAATCCAGTTAATGATAATTTTATATCGAACGCAACAAAGATAAGAACTCACTTATGAAGAAGCCAAAGAGAAGGTTGACCAAGGTTATGCTTTAGCCAGTGGCATTGTGCAAAATGCAGCTTGATGCCAAGGGGCGATTTTGACTGGGTAAACTAACACTAGAACTAAATTATCAATGGATGAGACCTCTATTATTTCGCAAATTTTGCTGGGATATCTATGGCATAAGGTAGATAAATCAGAGTTAAAAACTGATATCCAAGATGCCCATGAGAAATCATATTTCCTGGATTAACGATAAAGTATATGCTTATTATATTATAGACAGGCATTTTGAAGGGATGAAGAGCATGAACAACAAAGTTATTTTTCTTACGACAGATAGTCTTGGCGATGGAGATAAGGAACTTGGGGCGCAGTTGCTAGAGACTTATGTTAATCTGCTGAAGCAGCGCGAGGCTTTGCCGGCAGCGGTATTTTGTGTGAATCGGGGGGTGCTGGCATTAACGGAGCAATCCTTCGCATCCCTGCATTTGAAGGAGCTTGAGGACAAGGGGGTCCCTGTACTTGCTTGCGGGACCTGCGTTGACTACTATAAAATTCACGATAAGCTAGTGGCCGGGAAAGTGTCCAGTATGGGGTATTTCATGGAGTTGTCGGAGAAATACGAGGTTATGACCATCTCCTGATAGAGGTAGTTCAAAAAGTCCGCTTTTATTAAGAAAACCTGATTGAGCCAAACCAAGGATGAGAGACCACGGCTTAATGGCAGGTTTTCTTGCTTATAGAAATTCATCAGCCCGGCTCGATAACTTAAAAATTCTGCATCTAACACGAAGTGAAGCAGGAAGTGACCCGGCATCGAATCTTGAATTCAGCCGGGCCTAAGCTGATCAATAAGGATTTTCCACCGCTTCAATTATTTCAGCGATAACTTCATTTTCCTTCGAGTTGTGTTTACTGCGGGTCTGCCATACCGTTATTTCTTGCTTTATTTCTTTAGGGTCTTTATAGCTTAGATTGTACGCGATCTTCGAGATGATTGAGCTGCGATGTTTCTTGTCAGTCATTCCAGTCAATGTATCGAGAAATTCACTTTTATGATTTAAGAATAACTCTCCTACAATTGCTGCATATTGTTCACTTGCTGCCCCATCCAAATTCGTTGTAGCTAATACCAGATTTGAATAGTGCTCGGGCTTAATTAAAGCAAGATGATTATATAAATACTCCAGTGTTTCTATAACAAGCGGATACTCGCTATTTCGAAGCTCCCCATAGACCTTCCAATCCACATTTGCGATTTGCAGCATCATGTCATTGACCTTTTGCTCATCTGCAGCCTCTTCTTGATATGCAGCATACAGAGAATTCTCCACGTTGTAAGAAATGACAGGAGTATCGGTTTGTTGAATTGCGTCCTTGCTATGATTCGAACAGGAGGCAAGTAGTGCGCTTATAGACAGTAAGAGGCAGCAGCCAACGAAGGTAATCCTTTTTATCCTCATGATTTTCTCCTTATTATATAGTGCAGTTTTTACATACCATATTATTCCACATATTATATTATGATCTTACTTTTTAGTCATCTCAAATCATTCTTGAACTGCAGTGGGATAGAATAGGGGGCCGTTCTTTAGGCAACTCTAATATTAGAAAATTCAGAAAATAGGGAGATAAATGTCGGAACCCTGAAATAGAGAATTTACAGCAAGAATTATGTTGAAAAAGGGCCGATTTACAGCACCTAGAGGGCGGAATGAAGCTAGGCATAAGGCTGACTTTTTGTATAACTTCTAAAAGGGAGATCGATGATGCTAAGAACAAAAATTGTTTGTACGTTAGGACCTGCTTGCGAATCGCCGGAAACGTTAAAAGAAATGATTCGTGCAGGAATGACGGTAGGACGGCTGAACATGGCCCACGGAGACTTCGAGGAGCATGCGGGGCGCATCCGCAATATACGACAGGCAGCTCAGGAGACGAATACATATATTCCGCTAATGCTGGATATTAAAGGGCCGGAGATACGCATCGGCAAGTTGCGAGAGCCATCCTGTCAGCTTGTCGCTGGTGAGGAGTTGACGTTGACAACGGAAGTGATCCAAGGGGATAACCGACGAATTTCAGTGAATTATCCGGACATGACGGATGTGGTTCAAGTGGGTGATCGTATCCTGATTGATGATGGTTTGATTGAACTTCATGTCGCTTCTGTAGAAGGAACTGAAATCCACTGTAAGATCATTAATGGCGGTACACTTAAGCCCACAAAGGGAGTGAACCTGCCTGGGGTGAAGACGACATTACCGGGTGTAACGGAGCGGGATATTCGCCATATTCATTTTGGATTGGAGCAGAAAATTGAGATCATCGCTGTGTCATTCGTAAGAAATGGCGATGATATCCGGAAGGTTCGGGCTATTCTTCAAGAGAATAACGCTGGACATGTACAGATTATATCCAAGATCGAGAACAACGAAGGGATCGACGATATAGATGATATTATCGAGGCCTCGGATGGAATTATGGTGGCTCGCGGAGATCTCGGTGTAGAGGTTCCGATTGAAGATGTGCCCATCATGCAGCGAGATATTATTGAAAAATGCAATCTAGTGGGCAAACCGGTTATTGTGGCTACGCAAATGCTGGATTCGATGCAATCAAATCCACGACCGACCCGGGCCGAAGTGAGCGACGTCTTTAATGCGGTCCTGCAAGGAGCGGATGTCGTTATGCTCTCGGGCGAATCAGCAGCAGGCAAATATCCGGTGCAATCGGTAAACACGATGGCAGCTGTAGCGCGCAAAGCCGAATCGGTTATTGATTACCGCAGCCAGTTCATTAAGCGGCGTCTGCGCCATACCAAGACGATCACCGAGGTGATTAGTCAGAGTGCAGTTAGCGCATCCCTGGAACTGGAGGCGAAGGTGATCATTACTTCTACCGAGAGCGGCTATACAGCTCAGATGGTGTCCAAATATCGGCCTAAAGCCCCGATTTTGGCGATTACGCATCATCCGCATGTGCTGGTCAAGCTCTGCTTGCTCTCCGGGGTGTTCCCCTATTTAAGTGAGAAGGTTTTTACTACGGACGAAATGTTTCAAACGGTGACCGAACATGCCCTGAAAACCGGATTTGTACAAACGGGGGATACTGTCGTCTTGTCAGCAGGGCTGCCTTTAGGCCAGGCAGGAACAACAAATCTAATTCAGATTCAGGAAGTATAGAGATCAAAAGAACCAGCGCCCTTGCGGCTGCTGGTTCTTTTCCTTTTTAGGCATAGTGCCTGCTATTCTTATTTATGCTGCAATTGTCTCTTTCGCAAGAAATACAGAACCACACCAAGTGCTATTAGGGCCAGACCCGTCAATTGGATAGGGAGAAGACTGGATTCACCCGTCTTAGGAAGCATCTTCCCGGAGTTCCCTTTCGTTGACGCCCCGTCCGCACTAGGCAGGACATCGACGTCTACTGCATATTCCACTTCGTTGCCTAGCGCATCTGCGACCTTGATCTTAAAGGAGTCCGGGCCTGTGTAGCCTTTATCCGGCGTGTACACCCAATTTCCTTTGGCGTCCACCGTAACTTTACCATTTTTAGGTTTCTCGCTAATTTTCGGCGTGCTGTTCTTAGGAACTTCAATCTTTCCTTTGATTGGCGTCTTATTTGTAGCTGGCACCTTATCCGTTGGCTTAGTTGTCTTCTCAGGTTCAGGCTTAGGCTCCTCGGTTCCCGGCTTTGGTCCTTCCGGCTCGGTTGGATCCGGAGTCTCACCAGGATCCACTTCCTTGTCCGGATCTACTGAAGGCTCAGGATTCGGATTTACTGGAGGATTACCGCCACCGCCACCACCGCCATTTCCGCCACCGGTGGATGGGATTCTTTGATTTGTCTTTTCTAGGAACACAGTTTCAATCTGTTTATCCGTAATTTCAAATGGTACTGGTGTCTTATCCAAGAGGTACCCTGCTGGTGCTTTAACTTCGATGAACTGATATTTATTCGGCTTCAGGTCCTCCAAGAGAAGTTCCCCGTTCTTGTCCGTAATCAATTTGGACTCGTCAATGTCGGCAACTTTTTGATATAAATAGTTCCCTTCCGGATCAAAGAGAATCGATTGCTCCCATAACTCAAACACAGCGCCCTGAAGCTTAAGGTTTTTGCCTGAGTCATATTTGGTTAACTTAACGGAGCGGTCGTTCTCCTTATTTTCAATCGTCTGGGTTGTCTCTGGCTGAATGATCGATACCGCAGTCTCGGCCTGTTCAATGACAAAGCCGTCGGCCTTGGTCTCGATCAGCGTATAGCTGCCGTATTTCAGATTCTCAAACACAAGGAGTCCGTTCTCATTGGTTACCCCTTGACCCACAAGCGCATCCGAGCTGTCACGAAGCTCGAATTCGACGCCTTCAATGGCCGACTGATCTTTGGCATTCACCTTGGTTACGATCAGTTTCCCGTTGGAACCCCATTCGTTGGTTTTCTCTAGTATTTTAATTGAGGTTTGATTCTCCACGATATCGAAGGTGACAGGTGTCGAATCTAATTCATAAAATTCCGGAGCCTTGGTTTCAATCAGTTGATATTTCCCTGGCTCCAAATCACCTTTAGCAATCTTTCCGCTATCATCCGTTTCTAAAACATCGATAGGAGTACCATTTGGAAAAGTGCTAGTGATTTGATTTAATACGAATTTTGCCCCTTTTAAGGTTTTGCCCGGATCTGCCTGGTCTACCTTTGTTAATTCGAACCCTTGACGAATAATTTCATTAATAACCGTAAATGGCTCGTCAGAGTCTTTGAAGTAGATTGTTTTCCCGGCAGCATATTCCGTGTCTTTAATATAACCGCTAGGGGTGGAAACCTCTTTTAATATATAAGGCAATCCATCTGTGCTGTTGAGTCGATAATTCCTGGATGTCTCGGCTTGACCGTTCTCATTAGTAGTAAGTGTCTCAAGCAAAGTAGTTCCCGATGCGTTCCATAACTCGAATACAACCTCTTTAATGGGATGGTTCAAATCATCCAGCTTCAGAACCTTCAGTTTCCCTGTACCGGTGGAGGCGCCACCACCTGCTCCGGCGAGAGAGACTTTAATCCCTTCTACATTTCCCTCACCGATCACTGAGGCTGTTTTCCCGGAAAATTCAGCTTTATTTTTGATTCTCTGCCCACTATCCGCATTGATAAATGATTCATATTCGAGAATAAATGTGGTCCTTAATTCCTTCTTGAATGTGAGAGTAATGCTGTTGCCCTCAGCCTGCAGCTTAAAGAAGTCATTGTCGTTGTTGCCATCTTTATTAAGCTGAGCTCCTTTTGGTATATTACCCGAGTTGTTGGCAGGAAGGGCCGCTTCATACAGTTTTAGAGAATCTACTAATAAAATTTGGTTGTCAGATAAGGTATCGGTTAATTCGGAACCCGCTGGAATATAAGATTGGCTAGGGTTCAAAGTAACTGTCCACTGGGCTCTATCAGTTTTGCCGACTTGGGCTCCTGTTTTATAGAGCAGTTCCCCTCCGTGTTTAGGCGTTACCTTGCCATCCTGACTAAAGAGCTCCCGAGTTCCGTCAAATAGTACTGCATGATTGGAATACTCCCCTATAATATTGAAGTCGCCATCAAGACTCGTTTTGTACTTAATTTGATAGGCCACTTCGCCGATACCACCAAGCTTCAACTCGAAGCTTTTACGATCATCGGCTAATTTAAGCTCATAGTTTGTAACGGGATCGCCTAAGCTGATCTGATTATTTGCCGGATTTAGAGTGAGCTTATGAACCTCGAAGGAATTATCGATATACATCTGATCGCCTTTTAAGGCGTCGGTGATGATCGCATCCTTCACATCAAATAGATTGTAGTTGGCAATAATCGTCCAAGTGATCGCTTTGTCCTTAGCGCTATATTCGCCTGTTTTTCTACCATTATTGTTGGTATAGTCCTCCGGTTTTACATAGGCTTCTTTTACAAGGCTTTTTTGGCCATTAAGATCTTTCCATGTCATTGTGGCTTTGTTTTTATAAAGCCCTTCTGCCGGTTTGCCCGCCTTAGGATCAAATGATGTTGCATAGGTGATGATAACTGGATCTTTGATCGTTTCTCCACTTTTTAGTTTGAGTGTAAATCCTTCACTATAATTTCCTGGTTCCAGCTCAAAGGCGGAAACCGCAAGCTTCTGGCCATCCACTCTGATGCTATCCTGGAGCAGCTTCATATGTCTGCCCGCGTAATCGTCCTGGATCTTGACTTCGGCCATTTCGAACTTATCCTCATTGAGAATGAGCTGCCATTCAATTTCCTTTTTGTTAAAATCCTCGCGTATTACGTTCTTTTTGAAAATCCGTTCATTAAGCCATTTATGATCTGATTTTGTTAGGGTTCCAAAAGTCACGGAGTTGTTGACATCTTGACCGCTGTATATACGCTCTGTGATTTCCGTCTGATATTCGATGACATAGGCCTCGGTGATTTCGTTATGGAACTCCAAAGTGAAGCCTGTTTCGAACCCGGAGGCGTCCTTCAGGATAACTAAATCGCATTCGCTAGCGTTGATTAGAGCATCACGAGTAGCGCTGCCATTGCTATCAATGTTCACTTTGTACACATTCACTTTGTCATTAGCCAGTTTAAAGTGGACGCCGTTGGATGGTCCAAAAGAGTCCTCAAGAATCGGCTGGCTTATCTTCTGCTGGTTATAGTTGTATTCGATCGACCAATCGACGATCCACAGGGAGCCTCCGGAGGGGAGGTCCTTGCTTTCGGCCTTTCCCACTTTCTTATTCAGCGGTTCATTGAAGCTGATATATACGCTGCTTGGCATACCTTCCGAGTATCCATTATCTCCGGTAAGCGTGGCTGTGTTTTTGAATTCCCGGTTCTTAAAGTTTCCCTCTGTGGGAGCTTTAACGCTTGTCTTATACGTTACCTTATAGGCTTTATTGATATCCCCTAGATCGATAGGAAAGGCTGTTTCCGTTCTTACATGATTTGTTGGTTTTAAATCCCCATTTAAGAGAACTTCCATCTCGGTGATCGTAATGTTACCTTTGATCTCCAAGCCATCCCCAGGATTATCCGTGAGTTTGGCATCTTTGATCTCTTTCTCTGCCTGGTTGAACTCAATCGTCCACTCGATTTCATCGGAGTTAAAATTGTGTTTGTTGGCGACGCCTGATTTCTTGAGCATATTTATGGCGCTGTTGGCGAAATTGACCGTAATATCTTGCTGTCCGACTGAACTGAAGTCAATCTTATGCTGCAGACTTTCTCCAAGCTTGGATTGATCAAAAGACAGCCATACGAAAAATTGCCCATGCAGCTGTTGTCCACGAATTTGATCATTAAATGTAAAGGTGACTTGCTTGTTCTCAGAAACAACGTATTTCCCAACACCTCCGGTCAAGTCTCCCTTTAGCTCATACGGTATAGCGAACTCTTCAGGAAGATAAAAGCTGTAGGTCGATCCATCATCATAGGCATGCCGATCATCCGGCAAGGACCAGTCATAGATAATCGCTACTTCATCGGAAGGTTTAGGCCGAATATTCTGAATTTCTTCACCTTGTACTGTGATTGAACCGTCATTTTCAATAAGGGGTTGTTGGTTGTAAATTTTAACCCCTGTAATCAGATTCTCTGTAATCTCAACTCCGGTGCCAAGGAGCGCGGTCTTGCCATACACATCATCTGTCACACTCTCTTGATTAACTATTACATCTTCGGTTTCGCCCTCAGCGCGAGTAATGGAAGAAGGGAGTACGATGTTGAGCAGTAGAATCATAGCTAGGAATAAAAATAATGGTCGTTTGAACTTCTTCATGACTAAGTGATTTCACCTCTCCTTAATTTGTAGGTTCTGACTCATGCTAAGGCTAAGTATCTCGATAATTTCACAATCTACCTCCCTTACCGGACCCGTCTCCCAGTAAGCAGCAGAGATGATCTTCGTGGATTAAGCCTACAGGAAATGAGGTACCCCAAAACAATGTCGATTCAGGTCGATACTTATCCAAGCTACTATAAGATAGGTCACTGAATATTTTCTAAATATCGGCTTTATATAAAAAACAAGAGCGATATGCTTCCCGCCAGGGAAGCATATCGCTCTAATTCAAATCCATTTGCTATATTCATCTGCTATATTTCGAATACCAATCGATTAGCGCTTGGCTCGGGGCAACATCGAATTCATCCTGCAGCCTGTCGGTGAGCATCTGGAACAGCTTCCTGACTTCAACCGGATGATTTAATGTCGAATAGATTTGCATCAGTCCAAAATATCCATCCTCCATATGGGGCAATTTATCTATGATTCGCTGGTATAATGATATCGCTTCATTATACATGGACCGCTGCAAGTAAAACTCTGCGATCTGTTTAATATGAGCCAGCCAGACTAAGCGAAGACGTTCCTGCTCGTATTCGGCCCATACATAGCGATGATCGGCGAGATAATCCCCTTTGTACAGTCCCATAATTAATAAATGCTGATCCAGAGTCTCGGCTGTGACTGGCGGAGCTTGACTGACCTGGGCTTTCCAGACCTCAACATCCAGTCGCTGGTTCCCGAGCAACAGACTGTACCCGCTATCCTTGTACTTAATCTCAAGCTCAATCCTGGCTTCCTTAAGCACCTTGCGAATCTGATAGATTGCTGTATGTAGTTGCGCAGTTGACTTCTCAATATCGTATTCGGGCCATAGCAAGTCGATCAAGTCTTGCTTGGACACGGTCTTATCATGGTGATAGAGCAAATAAGCGAATAACTCCGGTGCTTTTAAGGTTCTCCAGGCAAAATGCTGCGTTGCCCCATTAGCGTCAATGTAATGGATACTCTGCAAGCAATTAAGCTGGGTCGACCCGACGTTTTTTGCGTCAGCGGAGACCTGTAAGGAAGAGGCTATACGTTGTAGGGTGATAACTAGTCTGTCCTGGTTCACAGGCTTCAGCAAATAGTCGAGCGCGTTGATCTCAAATGCCTTCAAGGCATATTCCTGAAAAGCGGTAGTAAATACGATTTGAATATGCGGCTGGATATTCAGCAGTTGATTAGCCAATTCAAAGCCATCGATCTCCGGCATTTCAATATCCAGGAAAGCCAGCTGCAGAACTTGCCGTTGGGCTGTTTCGAGCGCTTCGTGGGGATTCATATAGGAACCGATAATCTCTATATTCTGGACCACGGTCTGTTCCTTCAGCAACTTCTCCATTTTAAGTATAGCAAGGCTTTCATCGTCTACGATAATTACCTTCATTCCCATCTCTCTCTCCCTGCACCTCCGGTCCATGTTCCCTTCATTCTAACAAGCGCATGTCCGTATGTCCAAAGCAGATTGCGAAGGCAGGCCATTCGCTCTACCTATTCATACGTTGTACCTACCTTATTCGCTGAATATATTCATGCGTCTGAGCCGCCGGTTTGAAAGGATTGCCCCTGTAGTACAAATCGGTGTATGGTTAGTAATAAGAGATAATGAAGGGGCAGTGAGCAAAATGGCAGAGTTAGATCCTGATACGATTAGACAATGGCTTAAGCAGCAGAAGAGCAGCATTAACGGGGGAAAGACCGGATCGCTGGAGTTCAGGCTACAGCAGCTGCGGGCGTTGAAGCGGTCTGTTCAGCAGCATGAGCGCGAGATTATTCAAGCGTTGCATCAGGATTTGCACAAGCCGGAGTTCGAGGCTTATTCGACGGAAATCGGGTACCTCTATGACAGTATCGGATATGTAATGAAGCACCTGCATCACTGGATGAAGCCGGAGCGTGTCCGCAACCCGCTCGTTCATTTGGGTTCCCGAAGCTGTATATATTCAGAGCCGTATGGCTCGGCCTTAATCATCGGACCGTTCAATTATCCGTTCATGCTGGTGATGGACCCGCTAGTTGGGGCGATTGCCGCCGGGAATTGCGCGGTCGTCAAGCCTTCGGAATTTACGCCGCATGTCTCGGCGGTCATCTCCAAATTGATTGGCGAGTGCTATGATGAGTCCTATGTGCGGGTCATTCAGGGGGGACAAGAGACTACTTCTACATTGCTGCAGGCGCCCTTTGATATGATCTTCTTCACGGGAAGCGTACGGGTCGGCAAGATTGTGATGAAGGCCGCCGCTGAGCATCTCACCCCGGTTGTATTGGAGCTTGGAGGCAAAAGCCCGTGTATTGTTGATAAGAACGTAAATCTGGATGTAGCGGCACAGAGAATCGTATGGGGCAAATATCTAAACACAGGGCAAACCTGCGTAGCCCCTGACTACGTGCTTGTTCATAAGGATGTCCGTGCAGAGCTGATTGCGAAGATGAAGACATGTATCACTTCCTTCTACGGAACGGAGCCGCAGCGGAGTCCTGATTATGGACGTATCGTCAACCTTGCCCATTGGGAGCGTTTGAACGGGCTGCTGGAAGGGGCTGTCATCGCAGCTGGCGGACAGACGAACCGGGATGATCTGTATATTTCGCCGACGCTGATTGAGCAAGTGGACTGGAGCGATAAGGTGATGGAGGGTGAGATATTCGGGCCGATCCTGCCGGTGCTGGAGTACGATAATCTGGACCAGGTAATTGAGGCGGTGAACTCCAGGCCGAAGCCGCTGGCTTTGTATTTGTTCACGAATGATAAACAGATTGAACAACGGGTAATGAGTACGGTATCCTTTGGCGGGGGTTGTGTGAACGATACGATTATGCACTTGGTCAGTCCCTATCTCCCATTCGGGGGAGTGGGTTCTTCCGGGATGGGAGCCTATCATGGACGACATAGCTTCGATGCCTTCTCGCATAAGAAGAGCGTGCTGGGCAGGTCGACATGGATGAATCCAAGCTTCCTGTTCCCGCCTTACAATGATAAAAAATTAGGACTTGTAAAGAGGTTCCTGAAGTAACAGAAGCGGCCGTTTGCCTGAACCAACCGGGTAAACGGCCACTTTTGCTCTATAAGTCTGCGAGTGGAAAAGGTTGAGCTAATTCGACAAGTCCGATAAATCCGAGGATTTGGACGAATTGGAGGAACCTGAATCTGATGAATTTGACGAGTCTGATGAATCTGAAGGCTTTGATCCATTCGAAGAGTCGCCTGATGCATTCGCTGTGTTTGAAGAGTCTGACGCCTTCGATGCATTCGATGGCTTGGATGAACCCGGTGAGTCAGACGATCCAGATGATCCGGACGAGTTCGACAAATCCAATGAGAGAGCTATACCGGTTCCCGAGATGACGGACGAACCCGTCGAACCCGATGAATTCGATGAGCCTTGTGAATTGGACGCACCCGATGAGCCTTGTGTCTCGAATGAATTCGATGGGCCCGATGAGTTGGACGGCGATGCAGCGGCTCCTTTTGCTCCCATATTACGAATCATATGGGTCATCAGCATGATGAATGGCAGGAACACGGATACGGCCACTGTATAGGATATCCATGTCGTACTGTCCCAGCTTTGCTGGTAGGAGACATTGGGGTAGATTATCTCCGACAAGCTCACCAGAATCATTCCCAGCGGCATGACCAGAGGACGGTAGTCCCGCAGGTTAAATATATAAGTCAGACCAAGGGCCGAGAAATATAAATAGATGGAGACTCTGAAGAACAATGTCGTATACCACATGATCCCCATAATAACCTCGATCCGCTGCAGGAAATTGCCGATGTTTATTTTTTGCGCTAACAGATAGCTCGGATACATACTGCTGGAGATAATATTCGGTCCAAAAACGAGCAATCCCAGAGCAACGATCAGGGTGATTGCCAATCCCCCGATAATACTGCCTATAAGCAGAGCCCGCCGCGCCTCCGTAGGCTGCTTAACTGCAGATGAGTGAATCATAAGCAAGGAAATATGCGGCAGCAAGACGGTTGCCAGAAAATCCAGCGAGGCAGGCCAGATCGGTCTCATTCCATTCTCCATCAGCGGAAGAATATTTTCCGTCTGAGTCTGATTCAGGATCAGTATAACGAATGAGATGAAGAGGACGATGAATGGGAAGAACATCAGCTCAGAGGAACGGGCGAGGGTCTCGACCCCAAGTCTCACACCCATGATGATGACAACAATAAACAGGATGTTGATAGCCTGTGTTGGTGTTTCTGGCATGATCTGTGTCGTCACAAAATTACCGGTAAAATAGAGCGCGGGGGATGGACCCGTCAGAAATAATGTTATTACTACCAGTAAAGCGAGCGTTTTGCCCAGCCATTTACCAAATAGAGTCTCCATGATCTGCACCAGGTTTAGTTTGGGATAAAACTTCGTCAATAAATTATACATGGACAGTATTGCGATTCCGAGGCTCAGTCCAACCAGGCAAGCAATCCACGCATCCTGCTTCGCTATGGAAGTCACGCTGGAGGGGACGATAAGTATGCCGCTGCCTATGGTGAAGAAGGTGGTTAAGGTCGTCAACTGCCGCGAAGATATGTTGGCTTGGCTGTATTTGTTCATATTTCACCTCTCCGTCTGAATTAGCCCAATATTCTCTAGCAGATGATTGAGCGGATCGAGGATGAATGTCAGCGCTTTAAGCGGCGTAGGGACATTCTGTAACACATTTGCGATGACATTCATGGTGATGCCAATGAGCAAGAGAATGGAGAACACCCACAGCTCTTTGGTATATTTGCTCTTAACTAATGAGGGGACATCAAACCGTATGATCAGGCTGGTCACCCCAAGAATGATTACACTGTAGAGCATGGCTGATTACTCCTTCATGTTTTTCAGAAAAGAATCCTTGGTTGTACCAAGTCGTTGTATTTTGACAGATACCTTGATGTTTACAGGCAGGGTACGGAAGTATCGTTCATCCCAGTCATGTCTTAGTTCCTTCCATGCCCGCGGATTAGAACGGTGGACAACTTCTCCGAAGCCGAAGATATCCGCGCCAAAATTTTGCTGAACCGTATGAATAGAATCTTCCATAATTGATTTAATCCGTTCGTTAAGCAGGTGTTCAATCATTTCGATTGTCTCGACATTTAGCAGATTCAGATTCTTGCACTCCACATCCGCGATATTTCCACTGATTTTCACATCAATATCGATTTGCGGCTTGCCTTGTATCACTTTGCCGTGAGATTTGGTCTTGGAGTTGATAACCTCGAAGGAGAGTTTGCCTCCGTCCGGGCATTTAGCGTGTTCCATTGTATTTTTGATATTGCCGCGGATGAAATTGTAGCCCTTGCTCTGGTCCTCCGTCAGCCAGCCCACTACCTTATCGCGTTTAAATGCGGCGATCCCTGTGAATTTCAGCTGGGTTGGCGTATCGATTCCTTCAATATTTTGCTTCTTCGCACCGATCTCGGGATCGCCTAGAATGCGAATTCCGGGGAGTACGGGTTGTTTGCCGTCACTAAGCAGATCGCTGATCATCTCGTTTAACGTTTCTGTCAGGCTGGGAGCCCAGGTTTGCTCCGAAGTCTCCAATGAGGCGAACAATTTATTCGCGGGAATCTTCTGCAAGGGAGTCATAATCTTGAGCGCGTCCTCTGCGGAAGCATTTTTTACGACTGCTAAATAGAAGTCAGTTCTCAACTCATGGTCCCGCAGCAGAAAATCGAGCGCTTCGGCAACGCCGGTGTCCGCCAAGGATTGTCCAAGCAGCGCCATTCTGAGTTGCGAGACATATATTTTCCGCGGACTAATGTTGCTGATTCTACGGATAGCCTCAGAGACCGTATGCCCTTTGGCTGTATATAGGGTGGCCGGGGATTCGCCTCCTCCTTTGCCACTGGATACCTCGCTGGGATTCACGACCTGAACAGATACCTGGTATCCATCTCCGTCCTTGTCCAGTCCAAGTCCAACAGCGATGGCAAGTTCATTTAATTCGCGGCGGTTCCAGCATCCTGTCAAAAGTGTAGACGCCATGAGAAGCAGGAACAGGCAAGCTGTAAATCTCTTCATAGCCTTGGTCGGGCCACCTTTCTATCTTGGCTTCGGAGGATTCTGTCCCGAACCGGGAGTCTCCCGTTGAATATTCTTCTGATTAATAAGCCGTGGACGCTTAATCATAAAGCGATGCGGGAAGCGCAAGAGAGTATCCTTGTTGTCGCTAGGAATCATCGGCCCGAATGGTGTCATATAAGGAACGCCAAAGGTGCGCAGGCTGCATAGATGAAGAATTATTGTTGTACATCCGACAAATATGCCCACCAGCCCAAATGAAGCTGCCAATCCCATGAGAGGGAAGCGCAGCATGCGGAAGGCAATGGACATGTTATAGGAAGGCAGTACAAAGCTGGAGATCGCTGTGAGGGACACAACGATGACCATAGCAGCGGAGATAAACCCGGCTTGAACTGCCGCTTGACCTATAACCAGCGTGCCCACAATCGAGACTGCTGCTCCGATATATTTAGGCATCCGTACGCCGGCCTCGCGCAGGATCTCGAAGGTGAGCTCCATCATAAGCGCTTCGATAAATGCCGGAAAAGGTACCGCTTCCCGCTGTGCAGCCAAGCTCATTAATAATTGGGTCGGAATCATCTCTTGATGAAAAGTCGTCACTGCAATATAGAAGGACGGGCTCAACAGAGAGATAACGAGACCTACATACCTTAAAATCCGGATGAAGCTGCTGATATCTGCCCGCTGGTAATAATCCTCCGCCGCATGCATGAAGGAGACGAAGGGCGCCGGTACGGCAAGCACAATCGGCGTACCATCAACTAAGATGGCGATTTTCCCCTCCAGTAACTCGGCGGCAATGACATCAGGCCGTTCCGTGTAATAGACAGTTGGAAAAGGCGTTAGTGTCTCATCTTGAATCAATTCTTCGATATAACCGCTCTCAAGGATCGAATCGATGTTGATATTGTCCAGTCGGGAATGAACTTCCTGTACGATCTGCTCGCTAACGAGACCTTTAATGTACATAATGGCTACATCGGTCCGTGAGACATGGCCAATTTGCCGCGATTCCAGCCAAAGCGAGGGGTCCTTGATTCTACGCCGCACCAGCGCAGTGTTGGTGCGCAGCGATTCGGAGAACCCTTCGCGCGATCCGCGGACGACATTCTCCGAAGAGGTCTCGGTCACACCGCGGTCTCTCCAACCGCGGATGCTTGCTGCAATCACAGACGTTTCTCCATCTATGAACAGAATAGCGTCCCCGGACATCAGAGAGTGGAACAGGGTATTGAAATCTGACAGGTCATGAATGTCGCTGAAAGTGAGCGCACGATCTTTAATGAGCTGGATCACATTAGAAGTATCCATTTTCTTTTTATCAAGCTGAGCCAGCATATTCCCTTCCGGCTGCATTAACGGTTCCATAATGAAGTCATTTACGACAGAGCCGTCGCATAACCCGTCGATGAATAGAACGGCAATGAGCCGGTCATTAGCCAGGCCAAGAGGGAATTTCCTAATAATCAGATCAGTGCTGTTTCCAAGCGTCGTTTCAATGTACTTGATGTTTTTTTCGAGACTTTTATCGATTGGCGGGAGCTTAGAATCCAGGTCCGTTTCTATTTCATGATCTGACTCGGATTGCTGGCTTGTCTGTTGGTTACTTTGTTGCTTCCCCTGCTGGTTCTGCTGTTGGTTTTGTTGTTGCTGTACCGGTTGCATCTTGTCATTAACATTACCGCTATTATTGTTGCCACTGCCGCTGGGGGTGGCGTTGTTATTATCGTTGTTATCGCCGCCACTACTGTCATTGTTTCCGTTACTGTTGTTACTATCGCTGCTGTTGCTGTCATTGCTATTTTTATTGCGATTACTATCGCTGCTGGTATTATTGCTGTCATTGCCAGTTCCGCTATTATCACCGCTTGGATGGCTGAGGCTGCCCCCATTTAGATTCCCGCTGCTATTGCTGTCATTACCGCCCTTCTTTTCACTGGTTTTATTATTTTCATCCTTATTGTCATTGCTGCTTGTATGGTTTTGATGATTTCTATCGTTAGTATTTCCATTGTTTTGCTTCTTTTCATAGTTTTCATTTGCGGGCTTGTTCTGCCGCTGATGCTGCGTATCCTGCGATGCGGGATTGGCTTGAGCTTCTTGGGTATCCTGCCCATTCTCTGCTTCCATGATATCCAGTGTTTGTTGGTTGCCTTGGGCATCCTCCATTTGTTGATGACCCAGACCCGGGCTATCCCCTTTTGCATTTTTCGTTGCCGAATCCCCTTGATGGTTCTGTTTCTCCGGAGTCTTGACAGCCTCTTGCATACCCGGCGATTCGGCCGATTTCTGCTCATCTGCTGCGGAGGACGAATTGATTTGACGAAGGCTTTTTCTTTTACGCATGCGCACGGCTGTTCACCCTCTTACGTTATATTAGCAATCATTATTGCCAATGAGAGTGACCTGTAAACTATAGTTCAAGAGTGATCATATGCCCGGAAAAATAAAAAGCAGGCCCTGGGAATTCCCATCCCCGGCCTGCTTCTTTGCATATTAAATTTTCCTCGGAAATTCGTTCAATTATAGCTTAACCCAGGCAACCAGCCCATCTGGCTGATCGGGATCGATACCTAACTGTTCGGCTTTACTCAGGGCCACAATCTGCGGGATGAAGATGAATGGAATACCGCGCGCCGCTGGATCGAGCCTGTTCTCGGAGACGACGGCAAGGTCAACATATTCCGAAGGAATGACCTCTGCCTGGTCTGCGAAAGCGATAATTTTTGCACCTCGGTTCTTAATATCGCGCATGAGCTTGCTCTGATGCTCCGCTCCTTGCTCGGAGAGTGCGGCGATTACCAAAGTGTCTTCCCCTACAGTAACCATCGGACCATGCCGTACATCAAGCAGATGGAAGGAATGAGCTTGAATCTTGGCAATCTCCGTCAAAGCGATAGCCCCTTCAGAAGCGAGGCCTTGCAGTTCTCCATCGGCCAATAGAACCGCGTTGGACCAGTTGAAATCGGCTGCGCTGCGTATGTTGTCCTCTACGGTGTTCATATAAGCTTCTCCCTGATGAATTGCGGTCTGAAGATCCTCAATTAGCTTTTCATCCTCGCCTAAGAACGCGCCAAGCAGCAGGTTAGCCATGTACAGATTGGTCACTGTCCGGGTCTGGCAGACACTATGGTCGAATGCCCAAGGCAGCTCCAAGGCAAAATTGGCCTGCTTTGAGAGCGGTGAATCGCTGACGCAGGATAAGGATAATACCGGAAGATTGCTGTCGCTGCCCTCACGAAGCAGACGAACGGCTTCGACAACTTCACTGGTGCTGCCGGAACGTGAAGGGGCGACGAGCAATGTATTTTTCAGCATAGGGCGATATTGCTCATAATTCAGCATGAGGTCGCCCCCGGCCAGTGCATAAGCAGGCAAGCCGGCCCGCAAGGTGACGGACATCGCAGCGGAGCGGCTAAGACAATAGCTTGAACCACAACCGACGAAGGTGATTGAAGTGATAGTCCGGGCTTGAACGAAGTCAATAATATGTTGTCTTTGGTTCATCATGTAGTCATAGGTTTGTTGCAGGGCAGCGTATTGCTGTTTGATTTCACTATAAGTCAAGCTCATAGCTTAAACCTCCTATAAATGAATTCGAATGATCATTCATATCGTATGAGGACAGTTTATATCAATAAAATGATTATTTCAATCAAAATAATATAAATTTATGATCATAAAGTTAAATATATATCATAATATTCAATATAAACTCAATTTATGATCAAAAACATATTGATTTACTTCAAAAACAAGAATATTATAATCATAAAATGATTGAATCAATCAAAATATATGTCAATAATATGGGGAGGGTTCATCTATGAAGTCCAGCTCGATTCAAATTCATCACGCACGGATTCTTACGCCCCGTGGCTGGATTAATAACGGAAGTCTATTCATCAAGGATGGAGAGATTGTCGGCATAGATCAAGGCGATGGAAGTGGAGTGGAGAGCAGCGGACAAGTGGTCATCGCCGAAGAGCCATGGATACAGCTTGATGCGGGAGGAAGGATGCTGCTACCTGGTTTCATCGATCTGCATGTACATGGCGGCGGAGGATATGACGTGATGAAGGGAAGCGCTGATGAGCTGTATGGGATGTGTCGTTTCCATGCTTCGAGAGGCACTACTTCCTTATTGGCAACAACGTTGACCGCTTCGCATGAGGAGATCATCTCTGCACTGGAGGCAGCGGCCGTAGCGGTCCAGGACACTGAACGTGAGCCGGATGGCGCTCATCTTCTGGGAATTCATTTGGAAGGGCCATTTCTAAATCAGACAAGGTGCGGAGCCCAGAACCCGGATGATCTTCGTGAACCGTCTATTGAGGAATTTGAGAGCTTTTGGTCCGCTTCCCAGGGGCAGATCAAGCTGATGGCCATTGCTCCTGAGCTGCATTCTGCGGAGGAAGTGATTGTCCACGCGGTTAATAGAGGGGTCACGGTCTCGCTGGCTCATACGGATGCGGATTACCTGACGATGAAGAAGGCTGTGGAGTGGGGAGCGACGCAGGTCACGCATCTGTTCAATGGCATGCGCCCGCTGCATCATCGGGAACCCGGTGTTGCCGGGGCGGCGCTTATGTTGGATGAATTAGCGGTAGAGCTGATCTGCGATGGCCATCATGTTCATCCAGATTTAGTCAAATGGGTGTTCGACATTAAGCCAGAGGGCAAGGTGATCATGATTACGGACAGCATGTGCGCCGCCGGCTGCCCCAATGGAGAGTACTTGCTCGGCAAGCTCCCGGTATTGATGCACAACGGACAGGTTCATCTGAAGCTGGATGACGGATCTTTAGGAAGTTTGGCGGGAAGCTCGCTAACGATGATTGATGCGTTATCCAGAACTGCAGCCTTTACCGGCAAGGAGATTGCTGACATTGTTCCTGCGCTGACCCTTCATCCGGCTACCCAGATTGGCGTACAGGATCGGAAGGGAACGATCGAACTGGGCAAAGATGCAGACATCGTCATCATCGATGAGGAGTTCCAAATCTATCAGACCTATGTTCAAGGCCATCGGGTCTACGATGCAACAAGCCGTTAGCAAATGAAGTGTTGAAGGGAGCGGAGTTCATCATGAGATACGCCATCGGAGTCGATGTCGGGGGAACCAACATCGTCTGTGGATTAGTTGCTGGGGACGGGAGCATCGTCGCCCAGCGGAAATACCCCACCGCCGTGCATGAGGGTCCTCAGGCCATCCTGGTGAAAATCGGCAAGTCGATTGAACAATTAATAGAAGAGGCCGGCATACCCGGAGAGCAATGTATCGCGGTGGGAATGGGAATTCCCGGACTGGTAGACCCGGTACAGGGCGTCAGTATGAGAGCGGTCAATCTGAATTGGCGCGACATTCCTGTCGCTGCCAGGTTAAGCGAGCTTATCGGCAAGCCGGTCTATATCGATAATGATGTGCGCATGTATGTCTACGGGGAAGCGGTAGCTGGAGCAGGCAGAGGTTATGACTATGTATACGGGGTTACGATCGGTACAGGATTGGCTTCGGCTTTTGTGCAGAACGGTAGCTTGTATTATGGACATCGTTATATCTCCGGGGAGATCGGGCATGTGCCTGTAGAGCATGTGGATTTCCCGTGCAACTGCGGCCGGATAGGCTGCCTGGAGACGATTGTGTCGGCGACTGGCATCGCCAGACAGGCGCGGGACCGGATTGCCAAGGGAGAGGCGAGCCTGCTTCAGGAATGGTTCCCCGATCCGAAGGACATATCGGCGAGCGCTGTATCCCAAGCCAGCAATGCCGGCGATGCCCTGGCTCAGGATGTTCTGGCCCAGACGGGCAGGACATTTGCCAAGGCATTGGCCTGGGCTGTGCCGTTGCTCTCGCCGGATGCCATCGTGATTGGCGGAGGCGGAGCACTGGCTGGTGAAGCGTTATTTGCCCCGATAAGACAGGAGCTCGATCGTCTGCTGCTTCAGGATTATATCGGTCAGTTTGTCATTAAGCCGGCTGAGCTGAATGACCATGCCGGCATTATCGGAAGTGCTCTATGGGCGCTTAACCGCAATAACGTCTAGGCCTAATCACATCAATACAAACCAATTCAATCATATATTTAGGAGGACTTATTATGTCACTTATTTCATCTACTTCCATGCTTCAGCAAGCGAGAGAGAACGGTTATGCGATTACCGCTTTTAATGTTCATACTTTGGAAATGCTGCAGGCTGTTGTCGAGGCTGCCAACGAGACCAATTCTCCCTTGATTATTCAATCAACGGTAGGGACGGTTAAGCATTTAGGACCTGAATATATTGCAGCTGCAGCTAAGGTTGCAGCGGATCAGACCGGCTTGCCTATCGCTCTGCACCTCGATCACTGCACGGATTTCGCCACCATTATTCAATGTATTCGGGCGGGTTATACCTCGGTAATGATCGATGCTTCGATGCTTCCTTTTGAAGAAAATATACAGCGTACGCTTAGTGTCATGGAGGTTGCTGCCGCAGCAGGTGTGAATGTGGAAGCTGAGCTTGGCAAGGTTGGCGGTGTAGAAGATGATATTGTTGTCGATGAGCGCGATGCAATGCTGGCTGATCCGGATGATTGCCAGCTGTTCATTGAACGGACGAAGGTGCTGACATTGGCGCCGGCAATCGGTACAGCGCATGGGATTTACAAAGGGGAGCCTAACATCGATTTTGAGAGAATTGCCAAGATTGCTGAGAAGGTAGAGGTACCTCTCGTACTTCATGGCGGATCAGGTATTCCGGCGGAGCAGGTACGCAAGGCAGTCTCACTTGGCATGTCCAAGATGAACGTAGCGACAGAACTGAGAATTGCGTTCTCGGATGCGATCAAGGAAGTTTTCGCTAAGTCCCCTGAAGAGAATGATCCTCGCAAATATATGGTTCCGGCAAAAGAAGCCGTGAAACGTCTGGCGATTGAGAAGATGGAATTATGCGGATGCATCGGCAAGGCGGGAACTTTGAAATGATCACCACGGTCACCTTGAATGCGGCGATTGACAAAACCTATTATGTCCCCTCGTTCATTCCTGGTGAAGTCCACCGGGTTGCCCGACAGGTTGCTGAACCGGGCGGGAAAGGAAATAATGTAGCCAAGGTGATACGGTTATTGGGCGGAGAGGTGACAGCATCGGGCCTTATCGCTGGCAACAATGGAGCATTTATTGAGACCGGGATGCAAGCTAGAGGAATTGATACAGCATTCATTGCTGCCACTGGGGAATCACGTATATGTCTAAATATTATGGATGAGGCTAATGGGCTCTCCACAGAGCTGCTGGAACAAGGCCCGGCGGTTGGACGGGGGCAAATCGCACAGCTCAAGCAAATTCTGCTTGAGCTGGCGAGAAAGTCAAGTATCGTTGTTCTATCGGGAAGCTTGCCCCCCGGTGCCCCGGCTGAGCTGTATGCGGAATTGATCGGTATTGTGAAGGAAGCCGGAGCGCGTGCATACCTGGATACAAGCGGGATTGCGCTTAGTGCCGGAATCGAGGCGAAGCCGCATTTTGTGAAGCCCAATGAGCATGAACTAGCTGTCTGGCTTGGTAAAGTGAACTTAACCGAAAATGAAACCATCGAAGCGGCTAAGACACTGTTCGATGAAGGGGTATCGCAGGTCTGTGTCACATTGGGGGAGCGAGGAACGATTGCCGTTATCGACGGGCAAGTATTCCGCATTATTTCGCCTTCGATTCAGGCGGTGAATACAGTCGGCTGTGGAGATTCCTTTGTAGCTGGCATGGCATTCTCGGAGGCGCGCGGGGATGCCCCGATGGAGAGGCTGCGCATCGCAACGGCTGCGGCTGCGGCAAACGCAATGTCGGAGAAGGCGGGGCATATTGAGGATGATGTATTTAAGCAGTACCTTCAGCAAGTGAAGGTTAAGCCGTTGTAAGTTGCCGCTTGCATTCTTGTCCTTCATCCTCCAAAATTAGGTTAGAATTGTTGACGGACCATAAGTGTATTAGAGGAGAAGGCTATGGAAATTTCTAAGACCGGACTTCGCAGAGCGAAGATTCTGGAACTGATCAAAGTGAGCGGGAAAATATCGATCCAGGAAATCATCGAAGCCACAGGCTGTTCGGAAGCAACGGCAAGACGTGATCTTGACTCTCTGGAGAAATCGGGAGAGATTATCCGTACGATTGGCGGTGCCATCTATGATGGAGACCGTACGATGGCTTCCGAGGTGTCCTTTGCTGATAAGCGCTTCTCCCATCTTCAGGATAAGGAACGAATTGCCCAAATGGCGGCTTCATTAGTTGAGGAAGGCGATGTAATCGGTCTTACCGGTGGCACGACGACGTTCTTAATCGCCAAGGAGCTGAAGAAGCATCGCAATATTACGATTGTTACCAATGCGGTTAATATCGCTGCCGAACTGGTTGATGCGGAAGAGATTCAAGTGGTCGTGACAGGCGGAGTTATGCGCACGAAGAGCTATGAATTAATCGGGCCGCTGGCTGAGAGTGTAGTTGGCAAAATCAACATTACGAAGATGTTCCTTGGTGTAGATGGGGTATCTCGGGAGCACGGATTTACGATGCATTCCGAGATGGAGTCGCGGATCGCCCAGCAGCTTATTGAACGCTCCAGTCAGGTTTTCGCAGTGTTTGATGACAGCAAGCTTCAGAAATCGGCTTTGTTTACGATTATTCAGCTATGCCAAGTTTCCGGGGTCATTACAAATCGGCTGCCAGAGGGATGGAGCATGCCTGAATGCATGGATCGCCAGATTGAGGTTTATATCGCAGCAAGTGAAACACAGCTTGGCCGAGGCTAACGAAACCATAGATCGTTATTTCCACACTAACTGCCGCATTTCAAATCTAGCGAAACGTTATATCGTTATTTGACAGAAATATAGCCTTTTAACAGCTAATTATCTTCAATAGCGATACCTAGTTTCGTTAAATTTTTTTAGCACCTACTATTGGCTAAATAACGTTACCCAGTTTTGTTAGAGTGTGAAAATAGAAGCAACGGGATTGCCAATAGGCAATCCTGTTTTGCTTGCGGGGATTATCCTGTCTAAATGTATAGAAATAGACGTGATTTTCTAAACTACAGATATAGAAAAATAAGGTTATTTGCGGTATGATCCAGTAGAGTCGATATGCTCTGGAAAATCGGTATTCACTCAGGAGGGGTAATATGAAATATCGTACACTTGGTAAGACAGGATTGGACGTATCCGTCATCGGCATCGGAACCTGGCAGTTCGGTGGAGAATGGGGAATTCAATTTACTCAGGATGAGGTGGATGCGATTCTCGATAAAGGCCAGGAGCTTGGGATTAATCTGATTGATACGGCGGAGTGCTATGGCGACCATTTGTCGGAAACCTTTATTGGCCATTATATCGGCCGACGTAAGCGTGAGGATTGGGTGATTGCTACGAAGTTCGGACATCGCTTCCACGAGCGCTTTACCCGTACAGATGTATTCGATGCCGCCGGTGTTCTCAAGCAGCTCGATGCTTCTCTAAAAGCATTAAATACAGATTATGTAGATTTGTATCAGTTCCATTCGGGTCCGGATCAGGTGTTCGATAATGATGATCTATGGACGATGCTGGACAAGCAAGTACAGGCCGGTAAAGTGCGTCATTTGGGCACCTCGATCGGCAGCAATGACAATCTGCATCAGACTGAACAATCCACCAAAGTAAATTCGCAAGTGATTCAGGTCGTATATAACCGCTTGGATCGGAAACCGGAAGAGCGTGTTTTCCCGTCCTGCGAGAAGCAGAATTTGGGCGTGCTTGCACGTGTACCGTTGGCCAGCGGTTATTTGAGCGGGAAGTACAAACCAGGTGCTGTGTTCGATAATACGGACGTACGTCATCGCCATGATCCGGACAACACTCGCCGTAAGCTGGAAGAGGTAGAAGAAATTCGTCGCAATGAGGTTCCTCAGGGTGTTGATATGGCACAGTGGGCATTGGCCTGGTGTCTTAAGAATCCGGTCGTATCTGCCGTAATTCCGGGCTGCAAAAACCCGGCGCAAGTGGAGTCCAACGCTGCGGCAGCTGAGCTCCTCTAGCGCCGCGTTTGATCCGAACTGAATCAAAATGGGCTCACGCTGGAATGCGGACTCGTTGAACCACGGAGTTTACAAGAATCGGTGTGATCGTTGTAATGACGTGGCATCGGTTCTTTTGTTATTTTAATAGAGAGCAAGCTTTTTTCGACAATAAAAAACAGACAAAAACCTTTAATATTTGGGAAAAATTGACGAAAACGTGATTTTTTTAATTGACCGATGTCAAAATTAGCCTTAATATTAAATTATAGTTTTTTTTCAATATTATGGATTTATGGCTAGGCATTACTTCCATAAGGGGGTGAATCCTTTTTGATTTCCACCGTCACGATTCGCGCAGAATTAGAAAGTTACATCAAGAAGGAGGGGATAACACTTCATCAATTTGCTGAGCTATCCGGAATTAATGTGGGTACCCTAAGCGGAATCATCAACGGGAACAGATCGATATCGATTGGACAATTGGATCTGATTACCGATGTTATGAACCTTCCGGAGGGCAGCTTTTATGAGATGTACGTGGATGAGAGCTTTGCTTCGACCGCTCCTCATTGGCGTAGATTACGTCCCTTTTTGCTTCGTTGCGCGGAGCTTCGGAGACATGATTGTATTCAAAAGGTGCTTGAACTCCTCATTGAAGATATTAAGCAGGTGGCAGGCATTTTTGAAACGGCGGAAATCATGTTTGAACAAGGTCTGAAAGAGGCAGCTATTCTTCTTTATGTTTGTGTGATCGAGAGTGAAAGGTCAAGTCATAGCGAACGTCTAGCTATCAGTTACTTCAGGTTGTTTCAAATCTATCAAAAGGATAACCACAGGAATTTTACTGCTGCTGCCCAATTTATTCCTTACCGCCACAGACTACCGGAGGCGCTGGTTCTTGATGGATTAGTCATGCTGGTAGAATTGTACTATGTGAATAAAGATTGGGAGGAAGTCGAGAAGTATACGGATGAATTATGTAACCTGACGGAGATTTTTTATACCAAGCGTCGTTGGGAGAAGCCGGATTTCAAGCCTTCCCGATCATTGGTTTATTATTATGGTATAGGCTATCTCTATAAGGGTGCCTGTTATGAGTTTCGAAGAATGTTTACTGAATCCAGAAAGTGGATTGCTAAATACGCTGATCTTAGTTGGTTCGAAAGCTCGGATCAGAATATGGCGGTAGATGTAGAAAGATACAAAATGTTCGCACGTGCTAATTTGCTCTCTATAGATGTAAAGGAAGGGAAGGTATCGAGAATCCCTGAATACATTCAATTCTTGAAGGAGAATCCAAGCGAGGTATTGGAAGGATTGATTACCTTGCTGGAATCAGCAAATAGGCATAAGTTTTTCGTGGACGAGCATCTGCAGCAGTTTTCGGATGAGATTAAGTTTTTCCTCCACATTAGTAAACAAAGTCAGGAGGATAGTAACTCCCGAGAGTTTGTTTACAAAGAACAAGTTCATACATTCCGCTGTTCCTTATTTTTTCAGAAATATGCGATTTACTGTTTTCGGAAAAAGATGCTGTCTGAGGGCATCAAGAATACCCTGGATTGCCTGAAGTACTCTATTCAGATTAACAGTAAGAGCATGATGGCGAACAGCATGATATTATATGAATTCTACAGAGACTACACAACTGAGGAGCAACAAAAAGCTTATATTAAACTATGTGAGGAGGCGTGGGACAATGAAGAAGAGTTTAGTATGGATGACTATGCACATTCTCTCCGTTAGCGTTGTTGTTGGAGGGGTTATCACAACGTTCACTCATGGCGCTGGTTACTAGGATTAATGTTGGATTATAAGAAGAATCGGCTCAGCTTGAGCCGATTCTTTATTTTTTTAACCATAAATGGAATTTTTTATTGTATGCACAAACGATCAATATGCATTATTTAGCAACACACCCTAAAATATAACATAGGGTGATTGACAGTGATTAGAAGAGAGACTATAAGTACTATTATTGAGCAGGAACGAGAGGAATTAAACCGGCTGGCAGCGCAATATGGTTTGTTGGACAAGCGTGTGCTTGAACAATCTATAGAACTCGATGAATTGATAAATAAATATAATAAGGTTAGGTATTATGACTCTCAGAAGAAGAAGCCGATTGCTTGAGCGAAATGGCTTCTTTTTTGTTTTGTCAGGAATGCGAACCTGCAGAAGTTTCTATACATTTTGCATTGGGCAGAATATTAAAGTGTATGTTCAGGAACGTTCAACTTGGCTCTAAGGATCTACATTAATATTATCGGCTAATGTTTGCAATTATGGAGGCACGAAATGCAAAAAGTATGGTGGAAAGAGGCTGTGGCCTACCAAATCTATCCTCGCAGCTTTATGGATTCCAATGGAGACGGTATCGGCGATCTGCAAGGGGTTATTTCCAAACTCGATTATTTGGAGGATCTCGGAATTAATGTCATCTGGATTTGCCCTATATATAAATCTCCGAATGATGATAATGGTTATGATATTAGTGATTATTACGATATTTTGGATGAGTTCGGGACGATGGATGATTTCGATGAGCTGCTGGAGGAGTGCCATCGAAGGGGCATCAGGCTTATTATGGATCTGGTCCTGAATCATACATCGGATGAGCATCCCTGGTTCATAGAATCCCGTTCTTCTCGGGATAACCCTAAACGGAATTATTATATTTGGCGCGATGGCAAGGTCGGGGCAGAACCGAATAACTGGGAATCGATGTTTAATGGGTCTGCATGGGAATACGATGGGCTTACGGAGCAATATTACTTGCATCTGTATTCTGTAAAGCAGCCTGATCTTAATATGGAAAATCCGCTGGTGCGCCAGGAATTAATCTCTATGATTCGCTGGTGGCTGGATAAGGGGATCGACGGCTTTCGAGTAGATGCGATCACACATATCAAGAAGCTGCCGGGGCTGCCGGACATGCCGAATCCCAGGCATTTGCGTTATGTTGATGCGATGGTTGGTCATCGTAATGTGGAAGGAATTCATGAATTTCTGCAGCAATTCAAGCGGAAGGCCTTCGCTGATTACGATATTATGACGGTTGGAGAAGCAAGCGGAACGCCAATCTCGGAGGCGGATAAGTGGATTGGCGAGAAGAATGGCGCATTCAATATGATCTTTCAATTCGAGCATGTCAGTCTTGATTTTGGAGCGGAGGGACGCTGGGATTGCGGACCGTGGAGTCTAGCTAAGCTGAAGCAGATCATGCAGAAGTGGCAAATTGGCCTGGATGGGGTCGGCTGGAATGCTCTATATTTGGAGAATCATGATCAACCTCGCAGCGTGTCCCGGTTTGGCGATCCCGTTAAGTACCACAAGGAATCTGCCAAAATGCTGGCCACCTTCTACATGTTGATGCAGGGTACTCCTTTTATTTATCAAGGGCAGGAAATCGGCATGACCAATGTTCATTTTCATAACCTGAACGAGTATAGGGATGTAGAGATATATAACTTCTACCGCGAGCGGCTGATGGATGGTCAGGATATTGAAGAGACCATGCGCAGGATTCGATATCGGGCGCGTGACAATGCGAGAACGCCGATGCAGTGGAGGGATTCCCCGCATGGCGGATTTTCCGGTGTGGTCCCCTGGATTCGCGTCAATCCTGACTACCATTGCATTAATGTGGAGCAGCAGTTGACAGATCCTGATTCTATCCTGAATTACTATAAAAAAATAATCGCTTTGCGTAAATCAAGCGAAACGCTGATATACGGCAAATACGGCAGCTATATGGATAAGCATCCGGAGATATTCGCATACACTCGCTCTCTGGGAGATGAGATATATTTGATCGTCCTTAATTTCTACGGAAACAATCCGGAATTCAATATACCGCAGGAACTGGGCGCATATCAGCGAGATATCGTTCTATCCAATTATGAACAGGACAACAGGCGTCTGAATGATAGCTTTGTGATGAGACCTTACGAGGCACTCGTCTACAAGTTGGACCCGCAGTCATTCCTTAATGACGAGGCCGAATAAATTGGCAAACACATAGGCTTGTTCACGGGTAATGATACAGCCACGCAGATTTTCCACATTAACGCCCAGTCCGTTAAAGGAGCAATCGCTCAGATCGATTCCATTCAAGTCGATGTCGGAGAGTTGAGCTTGATCGATATCCGCTTGGTAAAATTGTATTTTCTGCCATTTGGAATAGCCGAAGTCGGCCTTGCGTAAGAAGCTTTCTTGTATAAGGACTTGCTTCATATTGGAGAATCTGAAATTTGCGTAATCCGCCATACAATGGTCGAATAGGACATTTCTCAATGTTGCATCTGCCAGGTTCATGCCCATCATTTTGCAATCTCTGAATTCGGTCCGATGGATGATGGCGCCGCTAAAGTCTATATTCGACAAATCGCATTTCTCAAAGATGACATCCGTTAGTTCGATACCGGTTAATGAGGTGTTGGAAAATAGTACATTTTTAAATTTCACCTTATCAAAAGTTGCCTTGTTAGCCTCCTGATCCTCTATTACACCATCTTGGACCCGTCCTATTTCATAATTGTCGTTGGAATGGACTCCAGAGAGCTCTAATAGAGCGAGTTCATCCGGAGCTATTCTGGGCGATTCAATCTTTAAAGTTTTACTCTTCTTGTTCACTGGTGCAGTCTCCTAACTATAGTAATCATAAAAGAAAATCAGCGTTCTTCTATATTCGATATAGGCTTGCAGATACCTTTGCCTCTGCCAGTTTTATTATATATCAAACTGCTGATTATAGTTATTTCGTTTGTTTTGTTGTATAAATATAATAACAAATATATAACAAATTGCTTCCGTTAGATAACAAACGAATTAATTACGTTTACTTCATGGAGGGAAATATGAACCAGCAGATTGTCTTGAGCAACTGGAAATTCAAAGCATGCGATGAAGAGGAGTGGCGGCAGGCCAAGGTGCCGGGGACGGTACATACAGATTTGCTGCGGCATGGCATTATTAATGATCCATTCTATGGGGTCAATGAACACGAATTGCAGTGGATCGACAAGAAGGATTGGGAATACGAAGCAACGATAAGGCTGTCCGAGTCATGGGTCGGGATGGGGCAGCTGGAGCTTGTATTTGAAGGGTTGGATACTTACGCCGATGTTTATGTAAACGGGCAGCCTATCCTGTTCGCCGATAATATGTTCCGCGCTTGGCGGGTTGATGTGAAGGATTATGTTCATGCTGGCGATAACCAGGTCAGAGTTGTATTTCATTCTCCGATCACCAGAGATCAGGGTTCATTGCATAAGCTGGGCATGGAGATGCCGGCTCCCAATGATCAATCTCAGCTAGGTGGATTGGAGGATCATAAGCTCAGTGTGTTCGCAAGGAAGGCTCCGTATCATTACGGATGGGATTGGGGGCCTCGCTTCGTAACTTGTGGAATTTGGCGCGAGGTTAGATTAGAAGGCTGGTCGGCGCCGAAGATCACTGAGCTCTATATCTGTCAGAATCAAATAACTGCACAAGTAGCTGATCTAACGGCTGAGATAGAGATTCATAGTCCCGTTGACTGGACAGGGAGGCTGCAAGTCTCCTCTAACGGTACAGTATGGGCCAGAGAAGTGACGCTCATATCCGGTTCGCAGGTCATTAAGCTGGATATGCAGATCAGCAAGCCCGATCTATGGTGGTGCCGAGGTCTTGGCCAACCTTCCATGTATACTTTTAAGGCGGAGCTTCTGGAGCAGGATCGTCTTATGTCTGCGAAGCAGGTTAAGACGGGGCTGCGGACGATTCGCCTTGTGCGCGAACGCGATCAGGCAGGAGCCTCTTTTTATTTCGAACTGAATGGTATTCCCGTGTTTGCGAAGGGGGCCAACCATATTCCCAATGACAGCTTCATTCCGGAAATAACGAATGAACGCTATCGTCATGAGATTGCAACGGCCGCAGCCAGCCATATGAATATGCTGCGTGTCTGGGGCGGCGGATTTTATGAAGAGGATCTATTTTATGAGCTGTGTGATGAATACGGTTTGCTTGTCTGGCAGGATTTCATGTTCGCTTGCAGCATGTATCCGGGGGATGAGTCCTTCCTGCATAACATCTCTATGGAAGCAGAATACAATATCCGGCGCCTGCGCAACCATCCTTGCATTGCTCTATGGTGCGGGAATAATGAGATTGATTCAGCCTGGGCTCAATATATTGAAGAGAGCGGTTGGGGCTGGAAGCAGCATTATGACAGGAACCAGCGTGAGAAGCTATGGACGAGCTATGAAGCCCTATTTCATCGTATACTGCCGGAGACGGTATCCCGTTTGGCCCACAACATCGCCTATTGGCCGTCCTCTCCGCTCCGCAGCTTGAGTCGGGATGAGAATCAGCATGCCAATACATTATCCGGTGAAGGGGATATCCATTACTGGGGAGTATGGCATTCGGTAGAACCGTTTGACAATTACAACCGTTATATAGGCCGATTTATGAGTGAGTATGGGTTTCAATCTTTTCCCGAGCTTAAATCCGTTCTTAGTTACGCTCCGGAGGAGCAGCTTGAACTGGAATCGGACGTTATGCTTGCCCATCAGAAGAACAGCAGCGGCAACCGGCTGATCAAGGAGTATATGGAGCAGTATCTGCCTGATCCGAAGGACTTCAAATCTTTTCTCTACATGAGTCAGATTCTACAGGCTCAAGCGATTAAGACGGCGATTGAAGCTCATCGCAGAAATAAGCCTTACTGCATGGGGACGTTGTATTGGCAGATGAATGATTGCTGGCCTGTCGCCTCCTGGGCGGGAATGGATTATTATGGACGCTGGAAGGCGCTGCAATATGAGGTACAGAGAAGCTATCGCGATATTATACTGTCCGTATTGGAAGCGCCAGAAGGAGAAATTGCGATCTATGCGGTAAATGATCTCAGAGATCAGATATCGGCCAGATTGCGGCTGCAGTTGTTCGATTTTTATGGAAGGGTGTTGTATGAAAATGATGAGGCCGTTGCATTGGAGCCGGATTCCTCCGTACAGATCAAATCCATGGCGAGAGAGTCGCTGCTTCAGTCGAGTGACCCACAGCAGGTTGTTCTGTCGATTCGTCTGGAGAGGGAGCATGAACTGCTGGCGAGCAATCTATTTTATTTTGCCGGATTCAGGGATATTGAACTGTCGCAGCCACTCATTACGATATGTGAAGTTCCGGGGACCAATGGAACCTCCTTCACTCTGGAGAGCGATTCGTTGGCCAGGCAGGTATGGCTATCCGCACAGGAAGAGGGAATCTTCTCAGACAATTTCTTCGACTTGATCCCTGGGGTGCCAATAACCGTACAATTTTATCGACGCAGTAATCAAGAGAGGCCATTTATTGAGGGGGTTCCGGGCCACGTTACAGTGATGTCTATGGCAGACTTTATTTAAGCAGCACCAGCGGAGGTATTCCATCCTTAGCTTCTAAATCACGCAGTGGAATAATGCATAAACTTATGTGAGGGGCTGAATAGTTCAGCCTCTTTTTTTATTCCCGACTTTGGAGGCGGTATTTGCCATTCGGTTCAAGTTAGATAATCTTGCTCATTGCTGTTATAATGTTGACTTGACCAATACTAGAAAGAGATGAAATGAGGATGGAAAATTACCGAATTATGAACCGCTGGAAATTTGCTGCTACGTTCCTGCTCATATTGTTAAAAATCGGCCTGATGCGTTATTTCTTCTATAATGGAGTTCATCTGGGGGGACTGCCTGCCGAGGCGCTGTCTGCATTGGCTCTTCTTTGTCTTGTTGACTTATTGTTCCCTATTAAGAGAAAAGGGATCGTATATACTAGCTTTAATTTCATATTTTCCCTTATGCTGTTCGCAGCTACTTTATATTTCGCCCACTTCGGGACGATTCCTACCTATGCTGTGTTAGGTGAATTGAATCAGGTTCCGCAGATTCGGGGCAGTGTCAACGCGCTGCTGCGGCCGGAGCAGTTTTTGTATTTTGTTGATTTTGCGTTGTTATTGATCGTGTATATCGTTTGCAAGATAGTCTCCAATCGCCGGAGTCGCAGACTCCACTTCTCTATGGAGCGTCGTGATTCAGGCGGCAGAAACCGCGGCTGGATCATTGGGGTAGCTGCCGGATTAGTCCTCTGTGTCGGTACATCGGTGTTATATGTTCGTACCGGCAAAGATATCGATAACGAATTAGTCCGGGGCGAGAAGATCGGATTCTTGAACTATCAGATCGATGCTGCTCTCCGTAATCAGAAAGAGGAGAGAATGATCCAGGAGGGGAATCTGGAGGAGACAACTGGCGAGATTCACGCTTTGCAGAACACGTATCCCTACCGTGATCAGAAGGCATCGGGGACTCCCCAATACTTTGGTGCGGCCAAAGGAAAGAATCTGATTGTCATTCAGATGGAGTCTTTTCAGAATTTCCCGATTCAGCTGAAGGTTGGTGATCAGGAAGTAACACCGGTACTGAATGGACTCGCTAAGGAAGGGATCTATTTCCCTTACGTCTATCAGCAGATCGGACAAGGCAATACATCGGATGCGGAGTTCATGTCGAATACCTCGATTTATCCAACAGCGGCCGTAGCGATGTCTACAGGGTATGGGAACCGCGAATTGCCAAGTCTGCCCCGGTTGCTGCAGAAGCATGGTTATGTGGCAAATACGTTCCATATCAATGACGTAACATTCTGGGACCGGAACAAATTATATCCGGCGCTTCATTTTGATAAGTATTACGACAAGCCTTATTACGAAAATGATCATTTTAACGATTTTGGCGCTTCGGATGAGGAGATGTATCGGGTAGGCGTAGAGAAGCTGAAGGAGATTCATAACGAAGGCAAGCCATTTTATGCTCAATTCGTGACGACATCCAGTCATTCTCCTTTTATTGTCCCTGAAGACAAGAGACGGATTCAGCTTCCGGCAGATATCGAAGGAACGAATCTGGGAAATTATATTACGGCGATGAATTATACGGATTACGCAATAGGACAGTTGATAGACCAGTTAAAAGAGGCTGGCATGTGGGACGACACGATGCTCGTTATCTATGGGGACCACTTCGGAGTGCAGCCGAGTGATACGAGCGCTGGCGAGATTGAGCAGAAGCTGGGCATCGCTTATGATGATCGGGTGAGCCGGTTCAATATTCCGCTCATTATGCATATTCCCGGACAGCAGCCAGGTATCCGTTCAGAACGTGTTGGCGGTCAGGTCGACATTATGCCCACAGCATTGAATTTGCTGGGCATCTCTTTACAGGATGAGGGTTTTACCGCGTTAGGCCAAGATTTGCTTAATATTGACCGCAATGTCATCGGTATGCGATATTATTTGCCGACCGGTTCTTTCTTCAATGACGATATCATGTTCGTTCCGGGTCAAGGCTTTGATGATGGCTCCGCTGTCTCGCTCAAGACGCTTAAACCAGTCGCCGATTTCTCGAAGTATCGCAGTGACTACGAATATATTATGAAGCTGATGGGTTTGTCCGATCAGTATGTGAAGCTGCTGCCCAAGAGGGGATAATTGTACAATCCTCCTCTGACCAGCATACTATTCCACACACAAGCCCCGCAGGCTTCTGCGGGGCTTGTGTAATAGACAAATTCAAATTAGAATATATGGTACTTCTTGGCAACGCTTTCGCTTATAATCGCGACAAGCTCCTGTGACTGCTGTTGATAAGCCTCTATAGAGATATGGCCATCGACCAACCTCTGATCCAGCTGTTCTTGCAGCTGGGATACCTGCAGGCGGATGACCGACTCTATATCCTTCTGATTGGATAGGGCGATGTCGGCAAGAGAGTTGCCTGCTGCCAGTGCTTCGTATAATCCATCTGTATGATCCTCGCTATTAGCTATACCTATTGCATCAATAAGGGGGTCGCTTTTCTTCTGTTTGGAGTTGCTATTATTCTGGTCAGCTTGCTTGGCTGGAATCAGAGCCAGCGCTTTGGCTGCTGCAGCAGTTTGTCCCGATAGGCCTGAACCCAATGTAATAAAGCAAGCCATCGTCCCTACTATAACGATTCGTTTTATAATCATAGAAATGTAATCCTCTCCAATTTCGTTCTACTAGAGGTGTTCTTGTACTAAGAATAATACGTCGGGGAAGAGCGGAAGGTTTCATTTATTATTTTAATTGCAAAAAAGACATAATTAGCGCGCCAAATCAGGCCGAATAGTTTCAAGGTTGTACCTGCTCGGTTAAATTTTCTTTACAAGGGAAAAAGAAGAAACTTTTATGCCTGTTGCTGCGTTAAATTAGACGATGATAATTATCATGCCGGAGTGAACTGAAGGGCATGAGGGAGGGTGGAATTTTTGAAGAAGATATGGACTATGCTGCTTGCAGCAATACTTGTTGTACCGTTATTGCTGCAGCCAGCGACCGCACAAGCGGCCAAGGCCATTACGATTTATGTGGATGGGGTTCAATTGAAGACCGATGTACCACCGGTAATGGTTCAAGGACGTGTGATGCTGCCGCTTAGAGCAATTTTTGAGGCATTGGATGCAAGAGTGTATTGGAATCAAAAGAGTCAAACCGTTACAGGGATTAAAGGAGATACAACGATCGTCCTCAAGATTAAATCGAAGGTAGCTACCATTAATGATCAGACTGTTACGCTTGACGTGCCAGCGCAGACATTGAGAGGCAGAACGATGGTGCCGGTCCGCTTCGTTAGTGAAGCGCTTGGTCAGGATGTAGGCTGGAACTCCAAGGATCAGATCGTATCTATTAAGTCTGACACTCCGAGCAATAACAGTATTTCTCCAGTAAGCTATGTATCTGTACGGGATGTGGGTAATCAGGGAGATGGCCGTGACCTGGAGATTAGCTTCTCCAAATCGTCTACGGAGTCACTGGTTGATCATTACCGCGTCCTGGTTGTGAAGGCTTCAAAAAGCTTCAATCTGGCGTCTGCTCTGAATGTCTCCGCTTCGAATTATACGACGGTGTCGACTGCAAATTCGGATCGTGCGGTGGCTTTGTCACAGAGTTCACGCGATGTAGACGGAGACTACATTAGAAATGACCAGCCTTATGTGGTTTATGTGCTTGCGGTTGGAAAAGGTTCCTATGCCAGCGTGTTATCAAATCCTTCCCCGAAGATTACTCTGGTGAATATGTCTTCGGTTGCGGAAGTAACCAATGTGAAGATAAGCGATATTAGCGATTTCGGCGATGGACGCGATGTCTCGGTTAGCTTCACTCGTCCGCAAAATGACAGCAATATTTCCAATTACCGTGTGTTTATCGTCAAGACTAAAGATGCTAACAATTTCAGTCTTACTACGGCAAATAATTTATCCAGCAGCTATTATACGACAGTATATAAATCGGGGAGCAACGGCAGCACGATGACAGGCACGCTGTCTTCCTCGGCACGTGATACCTCCGGCGATTACATTAAGAACGGCGTTCCTTATACCGCGTTCGTGCTGTCTGTGAGCAACAGCAATTCCGCCGTTAATAAGCTGTCTTCAGCTTCATCATCGGTAACACTTAATCCGAATACCGTGTCGACGCCAGTTGTTACTCAAGTGGATGATGTTAATGACTATGGGGACGGACGCGACCTGCGGGTGGGCTTCAACAAAGTATCGGATGAGTCGAATATTAGCGCCTACCGCATCTTTGTTGTAAGAGCCAACAACTATTCCAACTTCACATTAACGAAGGCGAATAGCCTGTCCAGCTCCTATTACACGCAAGTGAACAAGACGGGGTACAATATTACCCAGATTCTCTCATCCGGAGCCCGGGATACAGATGGGTATAACATTCAAAATGGAGTCAGCTATCGCGTATTTGTTATGGCTGTAGCTAAGAACTCAGGGAATAACGTGTTATCGTCCGCTTCCAATGCAATTACCCTGTACAGCAACAATGTAGGTACAGTATCGAATCTTTACGCCAGTGATGTGAATGATTATGGAGACGGTCGTGATCTCTACGTTTCATTCAACAAGGCATCCGATGAGTCCAATATTAGTCACTATCGGATCATGGTTGTCCCAACTGCGAATTACAGCAGCTTCAGTCTGTCGGATGCGAATAACGTATCCAGCTCTTATTATACGCAGGTGAACAAGACGGGGAATTACACTTATGGGCAGGCGCTCTCATCATCTGCCCGCGATGTGCGCGGCAATTACATCAGGGAAGGCGTCAGCTACCGTATTTATGTTCTCTCCGTAGGTTATGGCAATTATTCCGGCAGCAATGCGCTGTCCTCGCCATCGTCCACGATTACACTTGGCAAGAATTACAATGTGCAAGCTGTATCGAACCTGACTGTCGCTGATGTGAATGATTATGGGGATGGCAGAGATCTGCAGGTATCTTTCACGAAGCCTTCCGATGAATCGAATATCAATCAATATCGAATTCTGGTTGTACCTACTTCTTATTACAGTAGCTTCAGCCTGTCGCAAGCCAATAGCAGCTCTTATTACACCATTGAGGGCAGAGGCGGGAATAGAACGGTAACAAGGACCCTTGATGGGGCCAGGGATGTGCGCGGTAATTATGTTACTGAAGGAACTAACTACCGCATCTATGTATTGACTGTTGCAAACGGAAATTCCTCCAATGCTAACGTATTGTCCTCAGCTTCATCCGTAATTGCGCTTGCTAAGAATAAAGCGGTTCAAGCGGTAAGCAATGTCAGAGCAAGCGATGTTGGTGATTATGGAGATGGCCGGGATTTGCAGGTAACATTCACGAAGGCTTCCGACGAATCGAATATTGGTAATTATCGGATTCTGGTTGTTCCTGCGTCAAAAGCGAACGGCTTTGATGTGAATGCCGCCACTAAAGCTTCTTATTATATTGATGTAACTAAAGGTCAGTATAGTCTGAACTTGAGAAATGGCGATAGGGATACGGACGGAAATCCAATTGCAAATGATAAAGAATATCGGGTGTACGTATTATCAATAGGTACGGGAAGCTCTAAGGGGATGTATAACTTGTCCGCTCCTTCCGATATTACTAAATTGGTTAATAATGCAAAAGTTGATACAGTAGGACAGCTAAAGCTGGATGTTAAAGGAAATAAAAACAGCTATAGTGATATTGAGGTCAGTTTTAAGAAAGTTAAGGATGATCTAACTGTAGTACAAGAGTATAGAGTGTTTCTAATTCCAGAGGGTTGGGCTGATACTTTCAATCAACAGAGTGCCGAAAGCATTAAAAATGAAACTTGGTACTCCATAATTAAACCCAATAATAATGATGTTGTGCAAACCTTGATGACTCCAAAAGATGCCTCTGGAAATACTATTGAAATCGGAACTTCTTATGTTGCTAAAGTACTAACTGTAGCGAAGACAGGAGTCACAGCATTGTCAGCAAAATCTAACGCGGTATCCCTCTTGCCAAATCCGGATGATGTTGCTGTAGATTCAGCTACGATTACAGATGCTTCCACGACCGTTGATGGAATCACAGTCACAGTTAAAACGCCGGATAAGAAGGCGTATATCGATAGTTACGAGATATATGCAGTGCCGAGCAATATAACGGATTTTAATCTAAACAACCTTAACTCGGTTAATCCGTCTACGACAGTTCCTAAAGAATTTACAGGTGGAGCTATTAAGATTAATGTGACGACACCTGGTTCTTACAGGCTCTATGTTCTTTCGAAACCGGATGGTAAAAATGCTAAAAAGGCAGCTTTATCCTCATCGTTTCAAATAGACGTAGCCACTCCTACTGCTCCAACTCAAGAGCCTAACCCTCAACCTTAAGAGATAGGCTAAAATAATTTCTTCACAAAGGGGACTCCTCAATGGTGCTTCATGGGCCATAAGAAGGAGTCCCTTCTTGTTGTACATAACATAGATTCAGTTATTCCAAAGCTGATTCTATGTATAAACGGCATAGACTGGCATACGGCAATCAAGTAGTTGTACAATAAAGAGACAGGCTATAGCAGCAAAATTTAGGATAAGGTGGACATGGATTCATGAAGAAAGTCGGTTTAGTGATGCGCAAAATTCAATTTGCGGAGGCGCAGGGACCCAGGGTATTCGCCGAAAGGCTGCGAAATATCGCCCAACAGCTGGGAGTCGAGATCGTCTTTATTTCTCCTGAGCGGCATGTCAGCGGCCATGATTGGATTCCGGGCTATGAGCATGAGAAGGGCGATCTGGTCAATTACGATATTGTGCTCGATCAGATTTACGCAGAGCGCATCGAGCATGTGATCTATACGGTATCCGGGTTCACCTTCCTGAAGATGTTCCTGAAGAATAGTGTGCTGTTTCCGCATAGCTTCCCTGATCCAGCCCTAACTGGATATGAGATGATGAAGCCCTTCTATAGCATCGTTGACAAGGCGGTTGTACAGACAGACTTTCTGAAGCGCCAGCTGGATACGGTATTTGGCGTTAGCGATGTGGATGTGATTCCCATCGGCTTTAGTGAGGAATTAGCCCATCGGTATTACGACCCGAACGCTGTCGTTGCTAATCGCGTATTATGGATCGGCCGGGATGAAGAGAATCGTCGCCCCGATCTTGTGCTGGAATATGCCAGACAGAATCCGGATAAAGAGGTTTATATGGTATTCGGCGGGATGCGCTACAAGGAAAGTATGAAGAAATACGATATTCCACACAATGTGAAGCTTAAATTTGCTCTGACCCAGGCGGAAGTATTCGAACTGATGAATTCGGCCAAGGTGTATTGGAGCTGTTCCCGATTTGATACGTTTGCGATGCCGTTAACCGAGGCGCTGGCGATGGGAAAGATGGTGGTCAAACCTGAGCACCCTTGCTATGATCACATTAGCTCGCGGCATGCCTTTGCCGGCAACGAGCAGAACTGGTTTGAGCTGGTTAATATGGCGACGGCTCTGCCATTGCAGACTTCCGTACATAATCGAGAGTACGCTTTTGGTAAATTTTCCTCTACAGTGATGAAGCAAGGGTATGAGAAGTTTTTTGATCAGTGGTTGAGGTAGGTACAACAAATCATTTGAGGAATAAGCGAAATCATCCGAATTGAGGAAATTGGGAAAAGGTTATTTCATATGTATAGAGTAGCCCTGTTTGCAGGGATGGTCAGAGATACGCAGTAGACACTCTCGGGTGAATCACCCGAAAGAGTGATTCTTATTTTGTAAGCGCTATAATTTATAATTTTGGAATGATGAGGTTATGGGCGGGAGGAGAATGCAGGATGAGTTTGAATCACAGCTTGGGGTACGAAGATGATGCAAAGTTGTTAATTGTAAATGCGGATGATTACGGGATGTGTCATTCGGAGAATCTGGCAGTTCAGCGGCTGTTCCAGGAGGAGGTCATCTCTTCATCGACGATTATGATGCCCTGTGGATGGGCGAAGGAGGCTGCGGTCTGGAGCGCAAATCATAGTGAGTATGATGTCGGGGTGCACTTGACCTTTACCAGCGAATGGAGTGGTTATAAATGGGGGCCTGTGACAAGAAATGGCGATGTAAGATCCCTGGTCACGAAGGAAGGGTACTTTCCGACGGACTGCAAAACGTTTGAAGAGCAGGCAGAACCGGAGCAGGTACGCCTGGAAATCGTCAATCAAATTGAAGCTGCGCTGGCGATGGGCGTCCATCCGACGCATCTTGATAATCATATGGGCAGCCTGTATGGATTGGCGACCGGCAAGCAATTCCTGGATGTTGTCTTTGAAATTTGCGCCTGGTACGGGCTTCCCTTCCGCATGCCAAGAGCGCTTCCGAATATGGAGAAAGTGCCTTCCGAGGCGATAGAAGTGGCAAATCAGGTTACGGCTCTGGCCGATCGGATGGGCGTCGTAATTCTGGACCATTTGATTGGTCTGCCCTTCGGGAAATTACCGGGGGAGACATATGATAGCTATAAACAGAGCATGATTGAAGTGCTGCGGAATTTGCAGCCCGGGGTATCGGAAATTCTGATTCACCCGGCAATTGCGAGCGAGGAGCTTAAGGCGGTCCACCACGAGTGGGAGAAGCGGCAATGGGATTATGAGCTGTTCCGGGACCCGGAAGTCCAGCAGGTGATTGAAGAGCAGGGAATTGTTCGGGCCTCATGGAGTGCATTGCAGAAGGTGCAGAGGCAAGGGAAGTAAATCGGGAAGCAGCAGGGCTGTCACGGTGGGTCGTCAAGACTACACGGGATAGCCCTCTTTTTAGTGTGAACACAGTCATTGTTAGAAAAGCTAATTTTATTTCTTGCATTATACAGTCAAACTGTATATAGTGTAACTATACAGTTATACGATATATAGCGATACTGAATAAGGAGGGCAACAAAATATGAGACGGGATAAAAATTTACCGCTGACAGAGACGGTTTATTATATACTGCTGGCTTTGCTTGAGCCGGCCCATGGATATTTAATTATTCAGAAGGTGGATGAGCTGAGCGCCGGTCAGGTACATATGGCAGCCGGAACATTATATGGGGCGGTGGACAATCTGCTGAAGCAGAAGCTGATCCAACCCGTACGCAGCGAGGATAGCCGCCGCAAGGTCTATGTTATTACCGAACTAGGCCGCGATATTCTGCTTCAGGATTATGCCCGCATGCGTCATATGATTGAGATGACAGGGATGATTATGGATAGGGAAAGGGGGGAGCAATATGAAGAAATATAAGTTTTTTACCGATTTTGACCGTGAAGAGAAGTGGCTGAACGAGATGGCTCATTCAGGATATCAGCTCGTGAATAAAGCCTATAGCTATGAATTCGTGCTAGGATCCCCCGAGGATGCCAACTACCGGATTGATTATCGCACCTTTAAGAATAGACAAGATTTCGAGGATTATCGGATGTTATTTGAGGACAGTGGCTGGAAGCATATCGCTGGGACGAAGAGCTCGGGAGCTCAATATTTCAAGCAAGTGATGGACCAAGGAGACGAAGATATATTCTCGGATGTGGACTCCAAAGCGGCGCGCTACAAACGGCTTTCGGAAATGTGGCTGTCACTGGCTGGCTGCTTCATTCCTTTGCTAGCAGTGTTAATATCCACGGGTGCGATTAACATCACTGCTTTTGTTAAGCCTAAGCTTCTCTACTATACGCCGGGACTTTGGGAGCTGAGCGGGGCGCATTTCTGGAGAGCATTTCTATTCGAGACACCATTCGCCCTTCTCCGCGGCTTTAGTTGGGTGATTCTACCGATATTTATTCTGGTATATGTGATTTTCGCTTATAAAGCAAAGAAACAATATGAGAAGGCGCAGCAAGGACATTAAGGCCTATCCTTATAAGAACTGGAGCCTCCCGGAGAACGAATATCAATTCTATGGGGGGCCTTTTTTGTATCTTTTCAGCGCGTACAGAAAAAAATGAAAGAAATTTTGAAACTTTTTCTGTGCCTTCATAGTCTAACGAGCACATTAGCAAGCCAAGCTTGTAACAAGCAAAGGATTTGCGAACCAACTGGGGGTGAACCAACTGAATAAAGAAACAGCACAAATGACGGAGCAACAGTTCAGCGAACGGGTCGGAGCGTGCAAGGAGAAGCTGTATCGCTTTGCCTACTGTTATGTGAAGAATGAGCAGGAGGCGCTGGAGATCGTCTCAGAGGCGACCTATAAGGCTTATCTCGCGTACAGAAGATTGGATAATCCGCAGTATTTTGAGACCTGGATCAGTCGAATTGTCATTAACTGCGCTATGGACCATATGAGACGGCACAAGAAATATACTTATATGGAAGACAGCGTAGTGGAATTCTCCGCCAAGGAGGACCCGGTTCCATTGGAGGACAGATGGGATCTTTATGAGGCGCTGGATCGTCTTAAGCCGGAGGATAAGGCCTTTATTATTTTGAAATATTTTGAAGATCAGCGATTCAAGGATATGGCCGAGGTTTTGTCGATGCCGGAGAGCACGGTGAAGACGAGACTCTATCGGATCCTGGATAAGCTGAAGAGACAATTAATCAAGGAAGAGGTAGATGCGCTATGACTGGAAAAGAACGCTATGAAAATATAGAAATTCCATCCCAGCTCTCTGACGTTATAGAAAAGGCGACACAGCGCGGGCGGGCTCACCAAAGAAACCGAAGAATGATTCGTGGAACATCCACGCTTGTTGCAGCATGCGCTGCGTTGATGATCGCCGTTAATGTACCCGGTGTAGCTATGGCCTTATCCGATGTGCCCGTTGTAGGATCGATCGTCAAGGTTCTGCAGGTTGGAGGCGGAGGAGAGCGTACGGATGGGGCCAAGGTAAGCACCTCCGTTCAAGAGAATGCGCTGGATATCCACTTCACCGTCGATGGAGAGCAAACCGCAAGCGTACCGGCATATACGGTGGACTACAAGGAGGCGCCGAATCGGTTAATCTTTAACTTCAACGGCGTGCGTGACCTGGACTTGCAGAGATTGGAGCAGGATATTCGTTCTCTCTCCAATGTGAAGGACGTATATACCAATGTGGTTCTCGATGACTCTGCAATCCGCTTCGTCGTTGAGCTTAAGGATCATATCGATTACTCTGTGTCCGAGTACAAGGAGCCTGGTTATATTCAATTGAAGCTATTTGGTGCTGCCAAGCAGGCAGAGCCTCACGAAGTATTCTATGTTCGCAGCCAGGAGATGGAGCAGGGTGAATCGCTTGGTATGCTGGATGAGCAGTATGCTCAGGATGGAAGTTCGGTCATCAAGACGAAGAGCGGTAAGTTCGTGCTGGCGATCGGCGGCTTTGCATCCCGGGCCGAGGCCGAGGAGAAGCTTCATCAATTGTCTGAACGCGAGGATTACTATGAGACGCTGCAAGTAGACAGCTGGATGAGCAATGAGAACCCGCAATAATATTGCTAGTGAAGCCGTCTGATAAATTAAGAGAGAGCTGAAGGGGATACCCTCAGCTCTCTTTGCTTTCAATTAAGCCACGCTTCGTGCAGCGCGGCGCTATTTTAGAGACAACGTTTCTTTATATAGCAAGGCTTCTAACTTTTCCTTGCTTAATGGCGGACTATAATAGTAACCCTGTATTTGATCACAGCCATGAGCCTGGAGGAACTTGAGCTGTTCTTCCGTCTCGACCCCTTCAGCGAGCACCGTTAAACCCAGCGATTTGCCAAGCTGAATTATGGATAGGAGCAGAGCCGTATCTCTCGGATCCTCTGGAGTTTGCGTGATGAAGGTTCGATCGATCTTAAGCACCTGGAGGGGCAGTTCTTTTAAGTAATAGATCGAGGAATAACCTGTACCGAAGTCGTCGATGGATAGTGATATCCCCCGTTCCTTCAGGTAGTCCAGCTTATTCTTGATAATTACCGGATCATTCAGAATCGACTCGGTAACTTCCAGCTCGAGGTACTGCGGGTCTAATCCGGTCTGCTCCAGCGCGGCCTCTACGATATGTACAAATCTGGGATGCCGAAATTGAATCGCCGAGACATTAACAGAGATCGGCAACTTCGGATAGCCGGCTTCCTGCCAGGCTTTGTTCGTTCGACAGGCTTCACGCAATACCCATTCTCCAAGCTGTACAATAAACCCGGTGTCTTCTGCCACAGGGATGAAGGCAGAGGGCAGGATTCGCCCGTGATCAGAGTCATTCCAACGAATAAGAGCTTCATAGCCGGTCAAAACCAGGCTGGATGAATCGACTTTGGGCTGGTAATATAACTCAAATTCACCGTTCTCCAAGGCTTCCGGTAATTTTTTCTCGATTTTAACTCTCTCCAGCAGCTTATCCATCAAGTAATAATCAAAGTAATGCGGTTCCTGTACCGAAGCCAGCTTCGCTTCCTTCATCGCTAACTCCGCATGCTTCAACAGCTGGGTTACATCGGTTCCGTCATCCGGGAAGAGGCTGATCCCCATGCCGAATCCGACATGAATTTTCTCCCCATTGACGAGATAGGAATGTCTAAGCGCCTCGCATAGCTCGCAGGCCATTTTATGTATTTGCAACGGATCAGACAGGCCGGATAACAGGATGATGAACTCATCGGCGAAGCTGCGGCATATCGGTGTTCCTTCCGGAAAGGTAGCGCGCATGCGATCCCCGACTCCCTTGAGCAGTTCATTGCCGGCACGCTCTCCATAGCTCTCATTTATGTAACGAAAGCGATTCAGGTTTACTCTAAGCACGGCCGCTGTCTTCTGCTCAGCCTTGGTCTGCTCCAGGCTGGCTTTCATCACCGTACTGAACCGGCTCATCGTCAGCAGATCGGTGACAGAGTCAAAATATGTAAGCTGACGAATTCTCTGTTTGGAGGCATTGCGATCTTCGATTTCCTCCGTTACATCGAACTGCAAGCCGATAAAATAGATTAATTCTCCGTCGGGATTCAAAATCGGGCTTATAATAAACTGATTCCAGAACGTGGATCCGTCCTTGCGGTAGTTCTTAATCGTTACCGTATCCGCCCGGCCTTCCTTGATCGCTTGTCGAATCACTCCCAGATGACGCTTGTCTGTCTCATCCCCCTGCAGAAAGCGGGAGTTGCGCATAAGTACTTCTTCGCGTTTGTATCCAGTAATCTTCTCAAATCCCTGGTTGACATATACTAAGGGATTGTCCTTAAGCCTAGGGTCCGTAATAGCTATCCCAACACCCATCATATCGATGGATCGCAGCAGGGCCGAGGAATTGATAATTGACTCAATATGCGTATATTCTGACGCTTGGTCCATACTAATACCCCCTAACAGACCGTAATGAAATATGTATGAAGAACCAATTTCATAGTATGAATCGCATTGGTTAAATAATCAGGATGGTCTTGAAATTGACTCTTTCGGACGATGTTCGGTTGGGAGCACCTCTCTTCCACATCATACATGCTGGACCGAAAGGAAATCAATGGCAGAGCTGATCATTCCCCAGCGAAATTATGTATTGTCTAAGATGATATTACCATATTCGGAGCCATACGTAGTTCGATTGTTCTGAACAGTTTGTAAATGCAGTAGATAAGTACTAGTTCCCAGAGGAACACAAAAAAGCGATTTCGCGCATTCAGCGTGAAACCGCAGACCACTCTTATTAATCTTCGTTACCCGTATTTTCCTGTGGGGTAAACCGCTCACTCTCTACAAACAGCTTGCCTCGGTACTCAAAAGGGGAGATGCCCTCTAATTCCTTGAATACTCGGGAGAAGTGCCTCGTATTTTCAAATCCAACCGCTTCACTGATCTCGGCTATCTTCAGCGAGCCATTTCCGATTAATTCCTTCGCCTTGCGAATGCGTACCTTCTTCAAGTAAGTCACGAAGCTTTCCCCGGTAAAAGTTTTAAATGCTTCGCTAAAATAGGAATAATTTAGAGATACATGATTGCTCACCATAGCCATATTCAGCGGACGATGATAATTTGCTTCAATAAAAGCTACCGCTTCCTTCATATCCCCATGTTCGGTATGAGCCGATCGGATCTCCTTGATATATTTGTCCAGGCTGGATAAAAGCTGCTCCAACGATCTGAAATAATTGTGAAAATGGTCGAAATTAGAAAGGTCGCCAACCTTGCGATACAGCTTGATCACTTCCACAGATGCTTCTCCGTATATTCGGAAGACCTCATCAAGGACCTGTTCATTGATTTGCTTGCTGACCGCCTCCAGATATTGAGTATCAATCCCTGCCAATTGATCGATCCGGAAAATTTGATGCAAGAGGGGGCTGATCTCTTTCTCTCGGCCTGTACCGAGAATGTTGCCCAGTTTGCGAATATCCTCCATGGGTATAGCGTAAAACAGTCGTTCCTTTGGAAGCTCAGCGTACCAGATCAGACGAGTCTTGGGATAGATAAAGGAATAATTCAGGGACTCGCTTGCTTGGCAGTAGCATTTGGCGAGATCCTCCAATCGATTTCCTTCTTCGCTAACGCCGATTAATAAGCCATTAAGCCCTTTACTGCTGGCCAAAAGCGACATGTCGGCAAATTTCTGCTGCGGTCCACCTATGAGCACCACTCTTCCTTCACGATCCAGTAGAGAGGCGTTTAGCTGGCCTTCTACGCTTCCAAACAGATCCTCGGCAAGGGCCTTCAACCCTTCCTTCTTGATCCGGCTGCCATCTTCGTATTTATAGGTTAAGACAGCGACCGAGAAGGGCAGGGAATACTGATCAAAGTCGATCTCTTTGCTCCACAACCGGATCTCATCCTTCGACAAATCGCGCTGCATCAACAAATCCTGCAAGCGTACCAATTGAACCTGCAGCCGATAACCCTCAGTAATAGCCATCTGCTCGGCAATGAGGGAGCGTCTTGCCAGTTGGTCCTTACATTGGCGCAGCGCAGTAAATAACTCATCCCTGTGAATCGGCTTGAGCAGGTAATCGATTGCCTGATACCTGATCGCTGCTTTAGCATATTCAAAATCCTCGTACCCGCTTAAAATAATGATTAGCGGCCGCTCATTTTGACTCGCTGGCAGAGGTTCTGCCGATAATTTCTCAATTAAAGTGATTCCATCCATAACCGGCATCCGGATATCCGTAATAATAATCTCCGCGCCATGTTCCCGATATAGCTCGAGCGCCTCCGCGCCCTGAGTAGCCGTAAACAATGCAAACTGGTCCGGAAATTCGCGTTCAATCATTGTTTTCAGGCCCAAGCGGATATTTTTCTCATCATCGACGATCATCAAATTTGTCATTCGTGCCTACCCTCCCTGTTAACAGTACCTTCGGCAAGGACATGACAACCGTTGTAAATTGACCATACTCGCTGAATACCCTAAGACCGTATTCGTTACCGTAATATAACCGGATACGCTCCTGAACATTTCGCAGGCCAATTCCATTACGATTTGCCTCTGGTCCGGAACTTCGGAAAAGTTTATCATTCATCCCTATAGACTGCAATTCCTGATTTAAGACGGATAAATCCTCTGCGTGCATTCCAATGCCATTGTCCGTGACTATAATTTGCACATCGTGATTCTGCCAATCATGCACTTGAATCGAAATCTGTTTATCGGACTCTTCTCCGATCCAGGCATGTTTTACGGCGTTTTCAACAATCGGCTGCAGGGACATCTTGAGCATCTCCATCTCCAGAGCTTCTTCAGGAATATTGAGCTTGAGAAGAATCGGTTCGTCAAACCGGATGTTCATCACTTTCGTGTAATTCTCAATATGTCGGATTTCATCGCGCAGCTTTGCGTATTCTCCAGACCATTTGAAGTTATATCGCATCATCCCCCCAAGGGAGGTTAACGAATCCGAAATCGTTCGTTGATTCTCAATTTCGGCTAGCATTTTTATGTTTTCCAAAGTATTAAATAAAAAGTGGGCGTCAATCTGATTATGAAGCGAGCGCAGCTCCGCTTCCTTCGTTAGCGCTTGCTTGTATACCGCTTGAGCGACCAATGTATTAATCGTATTCATCAGCTTGGAGAAATGATGTGCGAGCTCTCCGACCTCGCCACCGCCGCGAATAGAGATTCCGCTGTAAGCTTCTCCACGCCGTACCTTTTTCATCTCCTCCGTTAATAGGCGAAGATTTTTCAGGATAAAGGCATTCAGAATATAAGCGATCAGGGTGACCAGCGTAATAAAAACGATATTGGCTCCGATGAGGAGATTGCGGGTACGGGATATATCCTGGATCACACCCTCCATAGATACGATATTAATCAGATTGGCATTAATTCGTTCAATTCGCTGGTGCAATAGCAGAAACTGTTTACCGTTCTCTTTATAACGAACATCCCATTCTCCCGTGTCCTGATATCGCTGAAGGCGCTCCTTAATCATGCTTTCCATTTCCGGGTTAGCTTTCAGAAAAGAATCCTTCTCCCGTGTGAACGTCTGTGCTTCGCTGTCCACAAGCAGCATCTGCGATTTACTATCCTGCATGACGGAGTAAGTCCTTGGACTGAAGTTCTCCAGCAGCATATCAACTTGGACCATGCCGACATGATGCCCTGCAGGGATACTCAATTCACGAAGCAGCGACACTTTCGGCGTAAGCGCGGGCGTTTGCCCTATGTACCGTTCCATCAGATCCGGATCCTTGTATTGGAAAGACCAGGACTCCGTGCCCTTCATTTGCACAGCCTTCTTATACCATGGTTCATCGGCTACACGGTATTCGCGGAAGAAGATCGGCCATATTTCCACAATATCGCTGCTGGAGAACAGGCGAAGATGTGCCACATTGGGATTATAGTACTGAATACGAGTCAAATTCTTGAAGCTGTAGTTGTTAAAGTTTACAAGTTCATCGGTATCCGGAGCGTTGGTATTAGCGAGGTAATCCTTCACATCCGGATCGTCATAAGCGACCTGTGCTGCCCGAACCATGGATTCAATTTGCGTATCAATATGCAATTGCTCCATTTCCAGCAGGGACATGCTCTTGTCCTGAGCATCGCGCAAATACATATTGTTGATTGCTTTATAAGAATAGAAGGACACCAGCAAACAGGGCCCTAAAATGATAAAAATATAGGCAGCGATCAGGCGGCTCTGCAGAGAACGGCGTCCGATCCAATACATTAATGAATCCCAAATCGCTCGCAAGCGCTTCTCCCTCATCATAGCTAGCCGACTCCTTTATAGACACCCAAAAGCCCGCGATAAGCGGGCGTTTTGGGCAGGGCTATAGTTACATGCCGAGCTTCTTCTTATTTTCTTCATATTTCACTTGTTTGTATGCCTGTACTTTGGCATAGCCAAGGTCATCTTGCTTTTTAATATAATCATCCCAAATTTTATCGAATTCGGTTTCGGAACTTGCCATAAGCAATTTAGGCAATGTCTTGCCGCGTAGATCCTTAATCTTGGTATTGATAATGCCTTCTTCCGAGTTGGCAAGCGGATCAAGCTCATCGAATTCAGAGAAGCTCTTCGCTTTGCCGCGAGTCCAATCTTCCAATTGTTTATATGGTTCAACCGATTCCGGTGCCCATTGCTGGGTAATATTCGTATTTTGCATCATCCAGAAGGTGAAGGAGGAACCGTACTGCTTATCAAAGGCAGAGCGATCTTTGTTCATCAGATCAAATGCTTCAGGCAGGAATTGATCCTTCCCGTCAATTGTATCATAGCTCACGCCTTTTTCACCAAGATAAAGGTCTTTCTGTCCTTCTTCACTGTTCAGGTAGCTAAGGAATTTAATGGCGCGCTCTTTGTCCTTCACATCTTTAGAGATCAGGGTCAAAGTCCAGCCGGCAATACTTGGGCCGTTCAAGGTTGGCGCATCCAGGTTAGCATTTGCAGGACCGTCGACGGCGATATAAATTTTGTTAGGATCTTGCTGGTACAAGGTGCCGAGTTGGGCCGCAAAGTCCGTACGTTGATACAGCATGGCGAAGTAACGGCCTTGAGCGATTTTTTCTTCCATTTGAGCACGTTTGTCGATGAAGATATCTTTCGCCAGCAAGCCGTCCTGGTTCGCTTGACGCAGCACTTTCATCCATTTGATATATTCTGGATCACGTTCACGCTCATACAGTTGACCGTCTTTTTCCCGCGGGATCGCCAGGAAGTTCTGGATATAACCTTCCAGGGAGTCGTTTCCTGTCTGGATGAACTCATGCAGTCCTAACGGAATGATCGGTTGACCGTCGATTTCCGGAAACTTCTCCTTGGCAGCCTTCAGGGCAGACAGGAAGCCTTCCGGCGTGCGCATGTCTGGACTGCCGATCGCCTCGTAGATATCCTTGCGTACTACAAACGTCTGGTTGGATACATAAGTATCGCCAAATTGTTCATAGTCTTTAGGGGACGAGGAAGAGTTCGGATAACCGTACACGTTGCCATCGTCTTGGGTGTACCAGCCCAGCTTGTCAGGGTCGGATACTTTAAAGAAGTAAGGGTCGTATTGTTCTGCCAATTCGTTGAGCGGAAGTACGAGCCCGCCTTCGATCATCTTCTTCACGCCATCTTCCCACCAGCCGAGCGTAATGAAGTCAGGCAGCTTGCCGGAAGCAATCAGTGTATTCAGCTTTTCGTTTTCGTTACCGGCCGGAACGATGAAGTTAATATCAACGCCTGTCTTTTTAGTGACATACTGGGAAGTCGGATCAACCCCCCATTTATTAGGGAACCAGGCGAAGTTCAAATACCAGTCAAACGTAATCGGAGAGGTGTCTGACTTCCAACCTGGCTCGTCTGCGGATGGAGCTGGTTTGTCAGACGTAGATGTGTTCGCTGGAGTATTGTTAGCGTTTTCTTTTTTAGCGGTATTATTTCCTTTACCGGAACAAGCCGCCAAGGACAGAACCATGATACATGCCATTAGAAGCATTATCACTTTTTTGGACTTTCTTTTCATGCCCATGCTTTTTAACCCCTTTTCTCAATTTGATTAGTGCTATATTGTGCAACTCCAAAGCCGCGGTTAAGCGGCCTGGAGGAGTTACTGTAAATGAGGGCTTATCCCTTGATAGAGCCGATCATCATTCCTTTGACGAAATAGCGCTGCAGGAATGGATAAGCAAATACGATTGGAAGCGTAGTTACAACCATCGTCGCCAGCTTCACCGATTGCGAGGTGACCGTCTTGGTTACGGCGCTTCCCTGCAAGGCGGTAGTCATAATATTCGAGCTGGATTGAGCGACTACCCGGTAAAGGAAGGTCTGGATCGGTTGCAGCGACTCTTTATTAATGTAGATAATCCCGGCAAAATAGTCATTCCATTGGTATACCCCGTGGAACAGGGCGATGGTAGCAATAACAGGCATCGACACCGGGAGCACGATTCTTAGAAGAATCGTCCAGTCGTTGGCCCCGTCGATTCGAGCCGCCTCATCCAGTCCGTCGGGAATTTCCCGGAAGAAGGTCATAAAGATGATGAGGTCAAAGAAGCTGAACAGCACCGGAATAATAAATACCGCAAATGTATCGAGCATATGCAAATCGCGAATCAATAAATAAGTGGGAATGAGGCCTCCCGAGAAGATCATCGTGATCGTTCCCAGGAAGATATAGAACCTTCCGAAAATCAACTCTCTGCGTGAGAATGCGTAAGCTACCATAGCGGTGAAGAAGACGTGAGCTCCCACCCCCACGAGAGTCTTGGCAACGGTCAGCAGCATGGCTGTCGTAATACCGGGGTTGTCGAATACGGCCTTGAAGTTCTCCAGGCTAAATACCCGTGGCCACCAGTAGATGCCGCCCAGCATAGCGTCCTTGCCATCGTTGAAGGCATTGATCAGGACATACCAGATCGGATACAGGGTAACGAAGCAGATCAGCAGCATCCCCAGATTATTAATAATATCAAAAATGGCTTCGCCTATGGTTTTACGTTTTATGAAAGACATGTGCAGTTCCTCCTTGGCCTAAAATAACGAAGTATCGTTGAGTTTTTTGGATACTTGGTTTGCAATCAGCAGCAGTGTGAGCGCAATAACGGATTTGAACAATCCGATCGCCGCTGAGAACGAGTAACGGCCTTGGGAAATCCCTGTATAGTAGACGTAGTAATCTATAACATTACTTGCGCTGTCGTTCAGAGAGTTGCGCAATACGAGAATCTGATCAAAGTTGGAGTTCAGAACACCACTGACGGCTAGTATAAACAGGATACTGATTGTGCCTTTAATTGCCGGAAGAGTAACATACCACATCTTCTGGAAGCGTCCGGCACCGTCGATGGTTGCTGCTTCATACATTTCAGGCGAAATCCCTGTGATCGCTGCCAGATAAATAATCGCTGACCAGCCAAGCTCCTTCCAAATATCCGATGTAATCACAATCGTCCAGAAATATTTTGGCTCAGCCAGGTAGGAAATTGGCTGATCTATCAAATGCAGGGCCATCAGGATATCGTTAATGATCCCTACATCCGACAGCCAAGTAGCCAGGATTCCACCGAGTACAACCCAGGACAGGAAGTGGGGAAGATACGAAATAGTCTGAATCGCCCGCTTGAACCGCAGGTTGCGCACCTCATTCAGGAAGAGCGCGAATATGATCGGAAGCGGGAAGGTCATCAGTTTAATCAAGCTGATTCCCAAAGTGTTCTTCATCACGTAGCCAAAGTTCTCATCCGACAAGAACTCCTTGAAGTGCTCCAGTCCGACCCAGGGTGCTTCGGAAATCGTTCTGATAATGTCATAGTCCTTAAATGCGATAACAACGCCGTACATGGGGATGTAGTTGAAGATGATCATCCATGCGATTCCGAGCAAAGCCATAATTTGAATATGTCTTTGAGATACAAGTTTCTTCAGCCATTTCTGCCTTGCCGTTGGTGGTGATATATTCGAATCTATCATGGCTGTGGGCGGTGTAGACTTTTGCATTTCCATAGTAACCTCCAAGTTATGCAGTATCTTGTTTGAAAGCACTTTCGCTAAATATACTTTCATTGTAATTGGATAACGGAGTGAGGATAATGCTTCAGATTTCGTATTGATGTACTCATTTTTCGGTTAAGGGACAAAAAGTGGTGCAAAAAAAGCCCGCTGTATGATGTGACATACTTCATTTATCCGGCAATCCATATGGTGGTAACATGCTCACAACCTGCTACGGTACAGCGATTCAGGGAGAGACCCTATGCCTTAAGGCGGGGATAGAGATATATTGGATAGGGAAAGAGGCCTCGGGAATTTAAGTTTCCGAGGCCTCTTTGCAATAAGTGGGAGTTTAGGGCAGCATACTGTTGGCTCGCTGGATGATCGAAGATATTTTTGACTCGTGATTATATATGTTTTGCTTCTTCGTATTGATTTGAGCGGATAGAGTAAGTAGTCTGGCCAGGATATCCATCGTTCGATCAGCGTCATTTTTCTTTACCGCAGCTTTGAAATTGGACCACTCGGTGGTTAGCTGTTTGTTGGGGGTGGAGACAGCGCTTTTCTCAGCTTTGATCTTCGTCTTTACGGCATCGATTTCCGACAGGATACTACGGATTTGCTTCTGTTTCTTTGTTCTTTCTGCTTTGGCGGTCTTCAAAGCGGCCTCCTTCGACTTGAGGTCCTGCTTGGTGATGTCGACCACCAGCTTCATTCCTTCAGCTTGTGCCTTCAATACCTTGTAAAGGGATTTGTCCTTCAATTTATTGGCGGCAGCTACCTGCTTATTCAATGAAGTATACGAGGTGTATAGGGGCTGGTATTTCGATTTGGTTGTCTTGACCTGCTCCTCCAGCTTGCTGATCTTGCTTGAATCGATATTGCTAATGGCCTTGCGGACAGCCGTTGCCTTGCTCTCATTGTCGTAATGCAGGGCCGAGGTTCGGTCATCCAGACTTGCTATCTGCGTCCGGCTGCTCTTGAAATCCGTGTATTGCTTGCGGAGCTTGGCCCCGTTCTTGCCAGCTTTATCTGCGGTTGCGCCGAGTTGAGCGTTGATCGAGTCGGTGAACTCGAAGGCGGCAGCGGAGGCCTGTCCCGGTGGGGACAAGGTGGTGATTCCCGCGGCAATGAGAATGACGAACACCAGTACAGTTATGCCAGTTCTAAGAGGGTTTAACATAGAGCATCTCTCCTTAATCAGATTGCCGCAATACGAGTCATCAACATCTATACATATACACGTACACGCCAAAAAGCACCCGCAGGCCAGGCTCATCAAGAGCCAAGCTTACGGGTGCTTCCATCGTAAGTTTGATCGTATTGCAGTTTCGTTTAATATACACATAAATGGGGGATTTCGTCAATTGGCGTATATGTTTCTGGAAAGTGCATAAATGGTTCACAGAATCGTAATACTTGACTTGACTTTGTCCAGAAATCATGGAAAATGAGGGAAATAACATACTTGGAGGGTTTATGGAGACAGAATCGCTATTGAAGGTTGAGGAGCTGGCCTTAAAGAAATATAGGATCTTTCGGCAGAGCCCATTGCGCTACATCGCCAGGGCCATGCTGGCAAGTATGTTCATCGGATTCGGAGTGATTGTTGCTTTTAAGACCGGAAACTTCTTCTATATGGAGAACTCCCCGTTCACCTATCCGATGGCGGCGATTACGTTCGGCGCGGCTATCATTTTGATCGCTTATGGCGGAGGGGATTTATTCACCGGCAATACGTTCTATTATACTTACGCGGCCTTGCGCAAGAAATTGCAATGGTCTGAGGTCGGTAAGCTATGGGTATTCAGTTATGTAGGAAATATTATGGGAGCGGCCGCGTTCGCCTTGCTTATTTTTTTGACAGGTCTGTTTACCGATGCTTCAGTGAATAGCTTCCTGCTGAATGTTGTTGAGCATAAGATGAACACCTCGGCGATCGAGCTGTTCTTCCGGGCTATTCTATGTAACTGGCTTGTCTGTCTGGCTTTCTTCATTCCGATGTCGCTCAAAGGCGACGGAGCCAAGATGTTTGCGATGATGCTGTTCGTGTTCTGCTTCTTCATATCCGGCTATGAGCACAGTATTGCCAATATGTGTACCTTTGCGATTGCGCTTGTGCTGAACCATCCAGGAACGATCTCCTTCTATGGGGTTATCCACAACCTCGTTCCGGTAACGATCGGCAATTTAATCGGCGGCGTACTGCTGATGGGCTTTATGTATTATTTCGTGAACAAGCCCTTTCTGGATGCGGTGGAGAAGGGGAAGGACGAATAGGAAGTTAGGGCTGGTGACGGTGATGTCACCGGCCTTTTTATACCTACGTGCAGCAGCTTAATGTGAGTTGGTAGCATCACATAACCTCTCCATATATTTGTACAGTGCATGGAACTTGCCGCTATAGTCTTTCTTCCAGGGTTTTCTTTTGCCGCAGAAATGTAGGAAAACGGTATGGTTGATCACATACTCCATATCCCATTCCCCGTTGCTCGTAATTTTGTAATAGCGGAAGTATCTCGCATCATAATTGTACAGCTTCTCATCGATGTTTTTGATTCGTTTGGCATACAGCGCATTGATAATATCCTGATCCGGCATAATCAGCTTGGTGCGATTATTCTCAACGAAGTCGTAGATTTCCTCCTCGCTAACCAGCTTTTTTTGCAGCTTCAAATTCATCAACAGTACTCCGGAATTGTAATAAGACTCAATTTTATAAGGGTTTAACCTAAGCTTGTTGATTTCTTTAATAGAGATCAGGTCATGGGAAGCAGCGGCATACAAATAATGCTCCAGATCGGTTTCGTAAAGCTCCCTGACAGAGTTCAGCACCAGAATATCCGGATCCAGGTAGAGGATTCGTTCCATAGGGTCCGGCAGGAAGCGAAAGGCGAGCAGGCGGTAATACATTTCCTTCGTGTAATGGAGTAGGGTAGGGGCTGCGGCGAAGCTATGGTCATCGACTTCAATCTCCTCCAGCATGCTGCCGTTCCCTTGTTCAGCACATAACCGGCGCAACCCCTCGATCTCCTGGCGCTTTAAGCTTGAATGCATGACATAAACCGTAAACTGCTCTCCCTTATTATTAAGGAATAAAGAGTAGAGCATCACTCGCAGAGGCTTCACGTAGTTAGAGTTCAAAGTGACCAGAATATTTAGCGGTTCAGACATGTGGACATGCTCCTTGTATAGATATTTCCATTGAGTATTCAATGGGCTATACCTCTATTGTATGGATAATGAGGGCAAACGAAAAGGTCCACTGGGAATTACACCCCAGTGGACCGGATTTGTTTATTGGTAGGTCAGGAAAGTTCTGTAGCCATTAGATAACTTTAGTATGACTTGTTAGGGATTCATTGCGGCTTCCGTGATGCTTCCATCCGGCTCTGCCAGAAATGCAGTAATCGGCAGGGAGGCAGCTCCTAACGCAGTAGAGCGGATACCTAATTTGGCAAAATCGACGTGAGTCTGCTTGCGATGATAGGACAGGCTGCGCTTGCCCAGCGTACTTAACATCGCTTGCCGCAAATAGTCGCCGGCCAGTGAGAGTCGGTTGCCAATCACAATGAACTCCGGGTTGAGAATATTCACCAGATTAGCAAGGCCGACGCCAAGCTGGGAGCCAATCCGTTCAAGTAGGGCCAGGACCTGCCCATTCCCTTGCTCAGCTTCCTTGAGAATCTCCTCCAGACTTGGAGCGTGATCCTGCCAGAGCGTTTCCGCTTGGTCAAGCAAAGCCTTCTCGGAGGCAAGCGTCTCCCAGCATCCCCGATTGCCGCAGCGGCACAACGGTCCATTTTCAGCAACGGTCATATGGCCTACCTCGCCCGAAAAGTTGGAGGTGCCACGGTATAAATCCCCACCAACGATGATGCCCGATCCAATACCGATTCCGATGCTTAAATAGATTAAATCCTTGGAGTCACGGCCTGCGCCGTACAATTTCTCCCCGATTGCCCCGGCGTTGGCTTCGTTATCAATATGAATATTAGACCCGAATTCAGCGCTTAGCGCTTCATATAGATTGACATTATCCCAGCCAAGATTAGGAGCAGAGATGACCTGGCTCTTCCCGTCAACCAGGCCAGGAACGCCAATGCCGATGCCAACAACCCCGTAAGGTGTAGCAGGCAGCCTTCTCATCAGCATGCGAATTGTCTTGCGAATTTGATCAAGCACTTTGCCTGGAGAGTAGTCCTCCAGTGGAACTGTCTTCTCACGGATCACATGGCCTTCCATATCTACGAGGACAGCCAGCAGATCATTTACGCGGATATCCACACCGATGGCGAATCCCGCGCTACGATTGAACAGGAGCAGGGTAGGTTTACGTCCCCCGCTGGATTCACCCGGTCCGATCTCGGAGACCAGCTGGCTCTCGATCAGTTCGGACACAAGCGAGGAGACCGTCGCTTTATTAAGTCCGATCACCGATGAGATATCCGCTCTTGATAACGGTTGCCGCTGTCTGATCGTATCCAGGACGATCGTCTTGTTCATTTTCTTGATTAACTGCTGGTCGCCCGTAATTTTCATCATTAATCCTCCAGAAATTATTGAACATGATACTATAATAACACAAGGCGAGAAATAAAAATAAACAACTTAGTTAGTTTAACAAACAAATTAACTACTTTTAATTATACACAATAATACGTTAAGAAAAGGAGCTGACCTGGCAAGCAGGCAAGCTGCCTGTGGATCAGCTCCTTTGAACATATGCTAATAAAATTACGCTTGAATGTAGAAGATCAGTTCCTGGCCGTTTTTTACAGGCTCCTGCACAAGGGTATAGCCATGCTTGACGACCTCTTCCGGGACGTTCTTGAAGGCAGCCGGACAATCTGCAATGACTTGTAATACCTGGCCTTTCTTCATGTCCTGCAACGTTTCTAATGAATAGATGACAGGATACGGACAAGGTTCCCCTCTAAGATCCAATGTGAAATCAATGGTCATTTGTTTGCACCTCCTTTTTTGAAGCCAACGCCGAAGCGGTAATTTTTTTGCCAGTAGCTTGCTACGATATATCCGATGGCAAGCAATACGAGCGTGGCGATAAGGGCCCATGCCGGTCCCATGACGGAGATCAGATTGATTTTTGCTCCGCTCTTCACGAACAAGTCGAATACGCCAAGATGATCCCAAGCGTAGGCAAGGAAGGTGGCTCCGATGATGTTGCCAATAAATACGGGCAGGAAGATCACTTGTCCTTCCATTAAGCGATACATCATGCCGGTCTCGCAGCCGCCGGCAAGTACGATTCCGATGCCGAACAATAGGCCGCCGATGAAGGTGCTTGGCGCGGCTATCTTCGTAATCGGATCGACGCCGTTTACAAGAATGACAATGAGCGTCAGGACAGAGCTGATCGCCATCCCGAGGATAATCGCCTTCGTCATCGTGGCACGTCCGCTAATCCACAGATCGCGAAATGCGGAAGTAAAGCAGATCTGTCCTCGTTCAATCAGGATGCCAAAGGCAGCTCCAAAGATGGCCGCTACACCAAGCATCGTCTTGCCATGAAGGAAGAAATACACGATAAGTCCTGCGTAGAGCAGCGCAACAAGCCCGCCGATATAAGGCTGCACCTTTTTCGACCTGCGCACGGCGGGGGCCGCGTTCCCTTTTTGCAGAATAGGCTTGCCCTTCCACCACCTCGTGTTGACAATCTTCACGCCAACATACGTGCCGATGGCTGTAGCCGCCATGAAGATCCAGGCATGAAATGAGAATTGGGGTACGCCCGTGAAGAAGGCGGCCAGATTACAGCCCAGCGCCAGTCTTGCACCCACACCTGCAATAATGCCGCCAATCAGGCCCTGCACCAAGCGGCGCTTCTGCCTGGGCATGCGAATCTTGAAATTGTTGCTGAGCAAAATCATAATCAGCGCGCCGATGAACATGCCCCAGACAATCCATCCGTCCGTACGATCGAAAGTTGATCCCTTCATCTGTATCAGGTCGAAGTAAGCCCAGTCGGAAATATCAACGCCGAAGAGTTGGAGAATATGTCCTCCAAAGCGAGTGAACTCGCCGGTAACGGCCCATACCGTATTGGTAATTCCGAAGTACAGAGCGCTGAGTACGCCTGCAATACCAATCGCGACATATGGACTCCAGTAATTGGTGAACAGCTTCCGTAATGTTGTCATGTCTTTCTTACCCCTTCAATCCATCCTCATAGCAGGTCGGTTGAAAAAGCCCGTGAGAAGCGATTTTCTATACTCGACTGAACGATATGGATTTTTTTTGAATACGGCCATTCACATTCTGCCAGGGCATAGTTGCAAATAAAACCATTTTTCATTCTACTACAATCTTCGCAAGATGTGGTGAAATAACATTTTGGAAAACAGAGCCTCGTCACCCATGTGACATCCTATTATATTTCAGCTGAATGTATTCATATGGAGTATTCCAGGGAGAATAGAACAATCATTGCTGCTGGAGAAGATTATTGAGACTAAGAAGGATGGCTTCTTCTCTATTAAGAAGATATAACAGCGCATGTCATAAAAGTCTACGAGAAGACGATGGATGGATCTTTAGCTGCTGGCAGGAAAATGAAGGGACGTTTTGTAACAAACTACCCAAGGTTTGGAGAGAGTCAGTAAATAAGTTGCAAAGCGGGGCGTGAGTACAAGCAGGCTAGTGGCAATCTAGCATATTTTACTAGAGGGAGTGATATAAGATGCGAAAAATATCAGAAGCGGGCATTAAGCTGATCAAAAACTTTGAGGGCTGCCGCTTAGCGGCGTACAAGCCAGTCGGCACGGAGCAGTATTGGACCATTGGTTGGGGCATTATGGACCTGATGTGAGGCAGGGAATGATCATCACTCAGGCGCAGGCAGATCGTATGCTAATGGCTGATCTGGCTAAATATGAAGTGTACGTTAACAATCCGGCATATGTACCTGTGATCACGCAGCTTAATCAAAACCAGTTTGATGTGCTGGTTAGTTTTTGTTACAACTGCGGACCAGGGAACTTGCTGTCTCTTTGCAAAGGCCGCAGCATCGCGCAGATTGCGGACAATCTGACCAAGTACAACAAGGCTGGCGGTAATGTGCTGGCTGGACTGGTCAGGCGGCGCAAAGCTGAACAGGAGTTATTTAATACACCTGTAAAGGAGGCGCCGAAAATGGCAGAGCGGGACATTAACCAAGTAAGCCCATGGGCGGCAGCGGCTTGGGGCGAAGCTGCGGCAAACGGCTATTTTGATGGGACAAGGCCGGGCGCGCCGATCACGAGAGAGGAAACAGCCATCGTAATCAATCGGTTAATAAAAAATATCACGGAGGTAAAGAGCGATGAATAAACAGATGGCGGAATTGTATCCCCGGTACTGTTCTTGCTTCGACTTCTTGGACACCGGCCGGGATTGTTCGATTTAACCGATCTGATGAAGCAGGATCTGCTTACGATGGCAGCATCGCGCTAGGACTGTTGGACACAACAGTTGTTATCAGTAATTGAACCAAATCTGATGGCGGTGGGTAGAATTTGTAGTACGAGTATCTAATAAATAGACTTTATCATAGGGGAAGATGTCCAATCTGTATTGTAAAAGATTGAATAGGATGGTGTGTACTCTAAATACAAGGAGGTAAGCACACATGGGTGAATTTCTTGGTGGAGGATCATGTGGCGGTGGATTGGGGACTTCAACTGCAGCGATTTTGGTTCTGTTCATATTGCTTGTCATCATATCACAAGCCTTTGTTTTTTAATAACCCTAGCAATCGCCCCCGTATCAATAATTGGGATAGTATATAATTACTTTAGTGGAAGCACCGCAATGCAATCCGAAAGTATCGATAAAGACCCTGCTATTATGAACAAGCAGGGTCTTTTTTTATTTTCCATCGACAATTAGCCGAGTTTCACTTGCCCACAGTTTACCTACAAGCCTTCCGCGTAAAGGCCTAGTTTACGATGTGCAGAATCAATTAAAACGTGAATATTACACATTTACACTTTTCTTAGTTAGTTTACTAGACAAACTAAGTCGAACATGATACGATCTAGGTGTAAAGGCAATCATACCTTTCGCAGATAGGGTGTAAATGCTTTCAAAAAACTCTAATTTAGGGAGGATTTTAGCGTGAGTTATTTTAAGAATATTAGCAAAATTCAGTATGAAGGCGCAGGTTCCGACAACCCGTTGGCATTCAAACACTATAACGAAAATGAAGTTGTGCTCGGCAAAACTATGAAAGAACATCTTCGTTTTGCAGTAGCTTACTGGCATACATTGACGATGAACGGCAGCGATCCATTTGGTCAAGCAAACATGGTTCGCCCATGGGAGACTGTATCCGGTCTTGATCTGGCGAAAGCTCGCGTTGAAGTGAACTTCGAATTCATCGAGAAATTGGGCGCTCCTTACTTCTGTTTCCATGATGTTGACGTGGCTCCTGAAGGCGCAACACTGAAAGAGTCTAACGAGAATCTTGATGTAATTGTCGCTAAAATTAAAGAAGGCATGAATTCCACAGGCGTTAAGCTGCTTTGGAACACAGCTAATATGTTCTCCAATCCGCGTTATGTTCATGGTGCTGCTACTACTAACAATGCAGACGTATTTGCTTATGCAGCAGCGCAAGTGAAGAAGGGTCTGGAAACTGCGCTTGAGCTGGGCGCTGAGAACTATGTATTCTGGGGCGGCCGCGAAGGTTATGAGTCCTTGCTCAATACGGATATGGGCTTCGAGCTGGATAACCTGGCAAGATTCTTCCATATGGCTGTTGATTATGCGAAGGAAATCGGATTTACTGGTCAATTCCTGATTGAGCCTAAGCCGAAAGAGCCAACCAAACACCAATATGACTTCGATGCAGCAACGACGATTTCTTTCTTGCAAAAATACGGCTTGGACAAACATTTCAAACTAAACCTTGAAGCGAACCATGCTACCTTGGCAGGTCATACATTTGAGCATGAGCTGCGCGTAGCTCGCATCAACAATATGCTTGGTTCGATCGATGCGAACCAAGGCGACATGCTGCTCGGCTGGGATACTGACGAATTCCCTACAGATTTGTATGCTGTAACGCTTGCGATGTATGAAATCTTGGAAAATGGCGGTATTGGCTCCGGCGGCGTGAACTTCGACGCGAAGGTAAGGCGTACTTCCTTCGAACCTGAAGATTTGTTCTATGCGCATATCGCTGGTATGGATACCTTTGCTAAAGGCTTGAAAGTCGCCGGCAAAATGATCGACGACAAATTCTTCGAGAACCTGCTGGCTGATCGTTATGCAAGCTTCAAGACAGGCGTCGGTGCCGATATTGTATCCGGCAAAGCAAACTTCAAGACCTTGGAAGCCTATGCTCTTGAGCACAGCCACATCGTGAACAAATCGAATCATCTGGAGCTGTTGAAGGCTCGTCTGAACGAATATATTTTCGGAACCAAATAATAGCCGCCGGCATTGAACAAGTATGATCAGGCCGGTGATATAGATGATGCAATAGCACAACACAAAAAGGGACGCTGGGTCGTCCCTTTTTGTAGGTTTGCTTTTAATCACGAAGTGAATCAAGAAGTAACGGTATTTAATTCTGAATTGAGCCAGGCCTAAACAGATGCTTGCGAAGTCATGTCTCTTGCGGAAACATCTCAGGGCTCACGTACCCAAAACGTACGCTACGCTCCTCAGACCCTGGCTTCATTCAACTGAAGTAAAGCTTCGGTGCTAAACACCGACCTTGTTAATAGTAAGAACCCTAGATGAATTGAAGGGAGACATACGAGATGAAGTACGTAATCGGTATCGATCTTGGCACGAGCTCCGTGAAGACCTTGCTGGTGGATCAGCAGGGGGAGATCCGAGGCGAAGCAACCGCCTCTTATCCGCTTATTCACGAACGTCCTGGCTACAGCGAGCAAAATCCGGAAGAATGGGTGAACGGAACGGTCTCCGGTTTGCAGCAATTGCTGCAGGAATCCGGCATATCTCCGGAGGACATTGAAGGGGTATCCTTCTCCGGGCAAATGCACGGCCTTGTGCTGCTTGATGAACAGAACAACGTGCTGCGCAACGCGATTTTATGGAATGATACGCGCACGACGAAGGAATGCCGCGAGATTGAGCAGAAGCTTGGTGACGGATTGTTAAAGATTACCCGCAATGCGGCACTGGAAGGCTTTACCCTTCCGAAGGTGCTGTGGGTGCAGAAGCATGAGCCAGAACTGTTCGCAAAGGCAGCCCGCTTTGTGCTGCCGAAGGATTATTTGCGCTACCGCATGACGGGGAGTGTACAGATGGAAATCTCCGATGCAGCAGGTACGTTGATGCTTAACGTTCCGGAAGGCAAATGGTCTGAAGAAATTATTCAGGCCTTCCATTTGCCGGAAGGATTCTGTCCGCCGATTGTCGGCAGCTCGGAGGATACAGGTACGATTCTGCCTGAGTTCGCCAAGCTGAGCGGTTTGTCCGAGAAGACGCGTGTATTTGGCGGTGGAGCCGATAACGCTTGCGGAGCTGTTGGCGCGGGGATCGTTCGTGAGGGCGATGCGATGTGCAGCATTGGTACCTCCGGCGTTGTACTGACTTATGAAGAAGACAAGAACAAGGATTTCGCAGGGAAAGTGCATTTCTTTAATCATGCGCATCCGGGCGCTTTCTATGCCATGGGCGTTACGTTGGCCGCAGGTTACTCCTTAAGCTGGTTTAAGGATTCACTTGCTTCAGAGCTTAGCTTTGACGAGATGCTGAAGCCGGTTGCTGATCTGCCGCCGGGTGCGGACGGTTTGTTGTTCACACCTTACCTGGTTGGTGAGCGCACGCCGCACGCCGACAGCGCGATTCGGGCCAGCTTCATCGGTCTGTCCGGTACGCATCGCCGCGAGCATATGGCCCGTGCTGTGATGGAAGGCATCACATTCTCGCTGGCTGAATCGCTTGAGCTCTTCCGTCAGGCGGGAATCAGTACCAGACGGATCATTTCCATCGGCGGTGGAGCGAAAAATCCGGTATGGCTGCAAATGCAGGCGGATATCTTCAATACACCGGTCGTCTCGCTCAAGAACGAGCAAGGTCCGGCTATGGGCGCTGCGATGATGGCGGCTGTAGGCAGCGGCTGGTTCGACAGCCTTAAGGAATGCGCCGATCAGTTTAGCGGATATGGCAAAATATATGAACCGATTCCTGCCAATGTGGACACTTACGCCCGCCTCTTCAAGCTGTATCAGCAAGTTTACTCAGCGACCCGCGAACTGAATCAAGGTTTGCAGGAATTCCGCGGTTAATCGAATATATATTATATACCAGTGCAGCGCCCGCACTTCAGTAGATCCTGAAGGCGGGCGCTTGTTCTATGTATAGGATAACGGTTATGATAATTCTGCCGGCTTTAACCGGATCGTGGCGTATAGATCGAAGGAGGACATTGATGATTCATGAAGATTTACCGCAAATATTTCAAAGATAAATTGTTTCTGAAGATCATATTTCTCTTTTCGACGATTACGATCGTAACTATTATCATCTTCTCATATCTGATGTTCCGCTCCATGGCGGACGCTGCGGTAGAGCGGCAGCTCGGCATTCAGCGCAGCGCAGTGCAGAACATCAATAAATATATCAACAATAAATATGAATCTGTGCAGAACATGATGCGTGATACCTATAGGGACGCTGATTTGGCTTTCAACACCGCTTATTTCCTGGAGCATCCGTACAAAGAGTACATCGAATACAGGCTGAATCGCAATAATAGCAGTTCCACCAGCGATACCGTGCAAATATTCAGAAATCGGTTCGAGGATGATCCGGATATCGCGACCCTGATGTTATATAGCGCTTCCTTGCAGCAGTTGTATGTGTATAACAAAGCGAATTTTAAAATCATCGGCACCAATGCGGCGAAATCCCTCGTTCCCGATGCGATGTATACCGGAGAGAATTCGAAGGTTTCTACACCTAATGTGTGGGTAAGAAAGACGATTGAAATGCCGGAGTCACCGATGTTTTCCGTGCGCATACCGATTAACAATAATATTACACTGCGCAATATCGGCCAATTAGAGGTCTATTTCAACTCGGAAAAAATATGGAACAGCATTGAGAATTACAGGGAGGAAATCAAGGGGCGCATCGTTGTATTGTCCGGTAGCGGTGATGTCATTTTCGATACGGATGGCAGCTACTATGGGAATAGATATCCACATGTGGAGCAGATCAACATAGTCTACGACAATGATGTAACGGAGCAAGGGGATTCGATTATCAAGCTGACGGACACTCAGGGAGGTTATACCGTACTCAGTCTGATCCCTAAAAATGAGCTCGCCGCCACCTATCGTGGAGTTCGCAATACAATTATTCTGGTCAGTTCGGTCTGCATCCTGTTCGCGATCCTGATATCCACGTTGTTTATTATGAATTTCGCCAGACGGACCCACAGTATTATTCAATTTACGCGCAAGGTGAAGAACGGAGACCTGGATGCGAGAATTGAGGAGACGAAGGACGATGAGATCGGACAGATTGCCAAGAGCTTCAACGAGATGCTGGTGGATCTGAACTTGTATATTGACCGGGTCTATAAAGCGGAGATTAAGCAGAAGCATACGGAGATTGCTGCGCTTGAAGCAAGGGTGAATCCTCATTTTCTCTATAATACGCTCGAAGTCATTCGCATGCGCGCGGTCTCCCAGGGGGCGGCGGATGTAGGGGAGATGATCTACAGCCTGTCCATGCTGTTCAAGAACTATGTTCAGCAGAAGCCTCGCTACACCCTGAAGGATGAGCTTGAGGCCTGCCGCATGTACCTGGAGCTGTTCCGAATTCGCTATAAGGATAAATTCTCCTACGAGATTATTTGCGATAAACAGCTGATGAGCAGAACTTTGCTGAAAATGTCTTTACAGCCGATTATCGAAAATTATATCCTGCATGGGATGCGGACGGATGGAACCGATAATAAGCTTATGATTCAGGTTGCGAAAATAGAGGAATATCTGTGTGTTGAGATCAAGGATAACGGGCAGGGTATCCCTCCGGATCGCTTGGGACAAATTAAAGATGCCCTCGTGAATCCGGATGAGTATTCAGGCTCGTTTGGGCTGCGCAGCATACATGAACGGTTAAAATTGTTGTACGGAGCTCCGTACGGTGTAGATATCAAGAGTGATCTGGGAAGAGGAACGGTGGTCACCGTATTGTTCCCTGATCTGGGGGAGGATGGAACAGACGATGTACAAGGTGTTCATAGTCGATGATGAACCATTTATTATTGAAGGTCTATACGATATTGTAGATTGGGCGGAGCTCGATATGGAGATTGTCGGACAGGCCGGGAATGGACTTGAGGCGCTGGAAGCGCTGAAGCATATCCCTGCCGATATACTTGTCACTGACATTTCTATGCCCAAGATGAATGGGCTTGATCTCATCCGTCAGGCTCGCGAATTGCATCCAGAGCTTAAAGTGATTGTCCTGAGTGGTTTTAACGAGTTTGATTATTTAAAGGAAGGCATGATGCTTGGCATCGAGAATTATTTGCTGAAGCCAATCAACCTGGAGGAGTTCAAAGCTACACTGAACACCGTCGCTGAGAAATTGAATGCCTCCAAAAGTCCTTTCGTCGATCTTAATGAACAGAGTATCCTCATCCTGAAGGACAATATTATGTACCGCTGGGTAAGGAATCAAATCAAGCCTCCGGAATTCCAGGAACGCGCTGACCTGTTGGGAATTCGCTTGGACAAGCGTTACGTCCTGGTATCGCTGTTGCGGAGCAAGGAATTGAGCCAGTCGTTGTTTGAGGCCGTGCTCCATCAATTGTGGGGGAAAGAGGGAGTGATCCCGTTTCGTGATGTAGAGGGGAATATTGTACTAGTGTACAACTTCGATGAACTGGAGCAAGGCCTGGAGGAGATCGAACTAACGAATCATCAATTGATGAGTGTTCTGTTGTCTTACCGACCGCTCAGGATGTCGATTGGCAGTGCCCAGGAAATGGAGGCAGAGCCCTTCCTGAGCTATACACATGCCAAGAAAGCACAGGAATACTTTATGATCTATCCGGAGCGGAATATTTTGCATTATGATCAGTTGAAGGGTCATCAGGATCATGCCGAACGCAGTATTCCAATGAATTGGAACGAATATTCCAAATTGATTATGGCGAAGGATAAGGCCGGGCTAATCGCCCGCATAGATGAAGATTTCGGAGTGCTGCGGCAGATGCAAGGTATATCGCCCGAAATTCTTCAGGAATTGGCTATGGAATGGATTATCCGCTTCAAGATGCAACTGGAGGAGATCAGGCATGACGAGGAACCCGATCTTTACAAGGATCAGTTCGCGAGAATCCGTACAACCGCCTCCATTGAGGAGCTGGTACAAATCATGCATGAGGTTGCCGGGATTACGGTTGAATCATTAACCAATGATATGAAGAGTCCGGTCGTTCAGCAGGTGCTCCATTATATCGATCAGTCCTACAACGAGGACATTTCGCTGAAGACACTTGGGGCCCTGTACAATATCCATCCGGTCTATCTTGGTCAACTGTTCCATAAGGAAGTAAATCAGTCCTTTACCGACTATATTAATTGGTACCGGATTGAGAAGGCCAAGGAATTGCTGAAGCATAGCCCCATGAAGGTACAAGAAATTGCCCGGGGGGTTGGCTACTGGGAAACCGGATATTTCTACAAACAATTTCGCAAATACGTCGGCATTTCACCGACAGAATATAAAGGGCTTAGCTAGCGAATATCGCCTGCAGGCCTTTTTCTTTATTTTGTACATGGATTTATTTATTTTCACTTCTATTTGAAAATGCTTTCATAATTTAAAGTTAAGGTAGTCCTTGAATACAGAACAGATAAATAGTCAAGGTTAATTAAAAAGGAGGGTATTCAACAATGAGTTCCAAAAGAAAAAAATTCTCTCTAATGTTGGCCTCGCTGATGGCACTTACACTGCTCGTTAGTGCCTGCGGTGGCAAGAATGCGGCAAACAATGGCGCGTCTGGGGACGGCAAAGGTGAAAAACCTGTCGAATTACTCTGGTACACGATCGGTACGCCGCAAAAAGATACAGATAAAGTTATGGAAGAAGTCAGCAAATATACGAAAGAGAAGATCAATGTCACTGTCAAAATGAAACAGATCGACTTCGGTGACTATACGCAAAAAATGCAGGTTATGGCTGCATCCGGCGAACCGATGGACATCATGTTTACCAGCTCGTGGGCATTTGATTATGTACAAAACGCACGTAAAGGCGCGTTTATGGAGCTTGATGATCTGTTGAAGACTCATGGTCAAGACATTGTGAAGACACTTGATCCTGCATTCCTGGAAGGTTCCAAGGTAGACGGACATAACTACGGAATTCCAGCTAATAAAGAACTGCCAGCGCAGGAAGTATGGCGTTTTAATAAAGAATTTTTGGACAAGTACAAATTGGACATGTCCAGTGTACGCTCCTTGGAAAGTCTTGAGCCATTGTTGAAGACGATCAAGGAGAACGAATCCAACATTACTCCTTTTGCAATGGACAAGACCTATATGCCTTTGATTCCATATGACTACATCATTGAAAAATTGCCGATGGCAGTTGCAATGGACACGAAGGACTATAAAGTCGTTAACATTCTGGAAAGTCCTGAATTGAAAGATACTTTGAAAACGATGCACAAGTTCTATCAAGCAGGTTATATTTCTCCAGAAGCAGCGACAACAACATCTACAGATGATCTGATGAAATCCGGTAAATGGTTTATGGACCGTGCCAGCACACAGCCTTTTGCTGATAACCTCTGGTCCGCAAGTTACGGATACCCTGTAGTATCTACACCAGCTGGCGATCCTTACATCTATAACTGGTCGGTAATGGGCTCCATGCAAGCGATCTCGGCTAACTCGAAATACCCTGAGAAAGCCATGGAATTCCTGAACCTTCTGAATACAGATCCAGTGCTTCGCAATATGGTTGACTCCGGTCTTGAAGGGGTTCATTACGAAAAAGTTGGCGACAACGTTATGAAGAACCTGGATGCATCCAAGAACTACGACATGCCTACTTTCTCCCTTGGCAACATCATGATCACTTACTTGAACGAGGGTGACCCTGCTGACAAGTGGGAACAATTCAAGAAGTTTAATGACACGGGTATCAAAGCTCCATTGCTTGGATTCAACTTTGATACTTCGAAGGTAACTACTGAGCTGGCTGCAGTTCAAAACGTGAAGGAAGAATACTGGGCTGCATTGATGACAGGTACAGTGGATCCGGATCAATACCTTCCTAAAGCGATTGAGAAGTTCAAAGCCGCTGGTCTTGATAAGATCATCGCTGAAGCTCAGAAGCAAATCGATGAGTGGAAAGCAAGCGCTGGTAAGTAATAGCTTGAATAAGAGGTTGAACCTCTAAAGGAGAAGATCGGGCGGGTGATTTGCCTATGCCCGATCTTTTTTTGATTCAAACGTACGGCCGTTTTTAAATAGTTGTCTAGGGCCGACTGTCTATCAACAGGTATTTTATTTCATTACATTCAGGAGGGATAAAACGTGAAAAGGGTCGGCGAATTTTTCCAGAATATCGTCAAGAATAGAATGATGCTGCTCATGGTGCTCCCCGCGGCGCTCTGGTTCCTTTTCTTCTCATACCTGCCGATGTTCGGTACGGTAATTGCATTTAAGGAATATCGCTTTGATCGGGACGGCTTCTGGGCCAGTATCGTTAACAGCAAGTGGGTTGGATGGCAGAACTTCAAGTTCCTGTTCAGTACGAATGATGCGTTAATCATCACAAGGAACACGCTGCTGTACAACATTGTATTTATCTTTTTAGGCTTAATTTTCTCTGTAGCGTTGGCTGTTATTTTGTCGGAAATTACGAATAAACGGCTATCAAAAGTATATCAAACCGGCATGTTCCTCCCATACTTTCTGTCATGGGTCATCGTCGGTTATTTCACATTCAGTTTTCTTAGCTCGGACCGCGGTTTGCTGAACGGGTTGTTCAATTCGTTAGGAATTCCTCCAGTTCAGTGGTATTCGGAATCAAAGTATTGGCCGTTAATTTTGGTGTTGGTATACCTATGGAAAGCGGTAGGTTATAACAGCGTTGTATATTTGGCATCGATTATGGGGATCGACAGATCTCTCTATGAAGCAGCAATGATCGACGGAGCCAGCAAAATGCAACAAATTCGCGCGATCACATTGCCTCTGCTGAAACCGATCATTACCATTATGACTTTGCTGGCGATCGGGAAAATATTCTATGCAGACTTTGGTCTGTTCTATCAAGTACCAAGAGACTCCGGTACATTGTACGGGGTAACGAACGTTATTGACACTTATGTATATCGTGGACTGAAAACAACAGGTGAAATTGGCATGAGTGCTGCGGCAGGCTTGTATCAATCCGTCGTAGGTTTCATTCTCGTCATGACATCGAACTATATCGTACGCAAATACGACAAGGATAACGCCTTGTTCTAAATATATTGCAAGGGAGTGAGCATAGTGTCTCAACGAAAGAAAGAACGCGATTTTCACAATCTATCCACACCGATGAATATAACCTTTAACCTGATTGCCGGGATTTTTGCTATCCTTTGCGTCTTCCCTTTTCTGTTCGTGGTTATCATCTCCTTGACGGATGAAGGAACACTGGCCCAAAATGGCTACCGATTAATTCCGGAGAAATGGAGCCTGGGGGCTTACCGCTACATGTTCGATATGGGCGATACTTTGCTTCGTTCATACGGGGTAACGATCTTCGTCACCGTGGTGGGTACAGTCATAGCTTTATTGTTCATGGCATTTTATGCTTATGCAATCTCCAGAAAGAGCTTCCGTTACCGCAATTTCTTCTCCTTCTTTGCATTCTTTACGATGCTGTTCAACGGCGGTCTTGTACCGACCTACATTATCGTAACGCAGCTGATGGGACTTAAGGATACGGTCTGGGCGCTGATTCTGCCGCTCGCCGTGAACGCCTTTTACATTATGATTCTGCGGACGTTCTATGCGACAAGCGTGCCGGATGCAATTATCGAATCGGGTAAAATTGATGGCGCGGGCGAGTTCCGTATCTTTATCAAGCTCGTTCTCCCATTGTCTTTGCCAGGTCTTGCGACCATCGGTTTGTTCAGTACCCTCGGTTACTGGAATGACTGGTTCAACGCACTTCTCTACATCGACAATCCGAATCTGGTGCCATTGCAGTCGATGTTGATGCGGATTGAGACAAGCATGCAGTTCATTATGCAAAATGCTCAGAACAGCTCGCTCAGTCTCGAAGCTATGAGATCGCTGCCTCAGGATACTTCACGGATGGCGATGGTCGTTCTGGCCACGCTGCCGATTATTTTCGCGTATCCGTTCTTCCAACGTTATTTCATCCAAGGTCTTACAGTAGGGGCCGTTAAAGAATAAGCTAACCTCTTCATAAAATGTGAGTTCAAAAAGGCGGTGTTCAGCACAGCAGGCCTTTTGAACACCTCTGGAAGGAGAGTGCGGAGATAGTGATCTATAAGGATCGTAGCTATTCTGACTCAGAACGGGCGCAGCATTTGCTGAGTCTGATGACACTTGAAGAGAAGATCGGGCAGTTGGTTCAACCTTTCGGCTGGCAGGTCTATGAACATAAGGACGGTAGAATCGAGCTGACTGAAGCCTTCAAGAAGCAGGTTGCAAACGGTGGAATAGGCTCCCTGTACGGCGTGCTCCGCGCTGACCCGTGGACCGGTGTTACGCTGGAGAGCGGGTTATCGCCAGAAGCCGGCGCAGCCGCGGTTAATGAAATTCAGCGTTATGCTATTGAACATTCCCGCTTAGGGATTCCGATCCTGATTGGCGAGGAATGCTCACATGGCCATATGGCGATAGGAGCTACCGTATTTCCTGTGCCGCTCACCCTGGGCAGCACCTGGAATGTGGAGCTTTATCGCGAGATGTGCCGCGCTGTGGCTCGCGAGACGCGCAGCCAGGGCGGGGCAGCGACTTATTCGCCCGTGCTGGATGTAGTTCGTGATCCGCGCTGGGGGCGGACGGAGGAATGCTTCGGCGAGGATGCCTATCTCATCAGCGAGCTTGCGGTGGCCTCGGTGGAAGGGCTGCAAGGCCAGTCGCTGGATCAGGAGGATAGCGTAGCTGCAACCTTGAAGCATTTCGTCGGCTATGGCAGCTCGGAAGGCGGCAGAAACGCAGGGCCGGTGCATATGGGCAAGCGTGAACTGCTGGAGGTGGATCTGCTTCCGTTCAAGAAAGCGGTGAAGGCGGGCGCAGCCTCAATCATGCCGGCTTACAATGAAATTGACGGTATTCCTTGTACAACAAATCATGAGCTATTGCAGGATATCCTCCGCACAGAGTGGGGTTTTGAAGGCATGGTTATTACCGACTGCGGCGCGATCGATATGGTGGCCGCAGGTCATGATACCGCAGAGAACGGAATGGATGCGGCGGTTCAGGCTATTCGCGCCGGTATTGATATGGAGATGTCCGGTGAAATGTTCGGTCATCATCTGCTTGAAGCCGTGCGCCAGGGCAAGCTGGACGAAGCGATTGTCGACGCTGCGGTTCGCCGGGTGCTTGATTTGAAGTTCAAGCTCGGTTTATTCGATGCGCCATATGCGGATCCTGAGCGCGCGGCTCGAGTCATAGGGTGTGAGGAGCATGTGAACCTCGCCCGAAGGCTTGCTGAAGAGGGAATCATTCTGCTGAAGAATGAAGCCCAGGTGCTTCCGCTGTCGAAAAAGTCCGGCCGGATCGCCGTAATCGGCCCCAATGCCGATATGGGCTATAACCAGCTTGGAGACTACACTTCTCCTCAACCGGCAACGAATGTAACAACCGTGCTGGGCGGAATCCGCAGCAAGCTCTCGGCTGAGCCAGAGCGCGTGCTTTATGCTCCGGGCTGCCGGATTAAGGATGAATCGAGAGAGGGCTTTGACAATGCGCTTGAAATGGCCGGCCAAGCCGATACGGTTGTTATGGTTGTTGGCGGTTCCAGTGCACGCGACTTTGGCGAGGGCACGATCGATCTGAAGACAGGAGCCTCCAAGGTGACGGAACACTCCTGGAGCGATATGGATTGCGGTGAAGGGATCGACCGTATGTCTCTCGAATTATCAGGTGTACAGCTTGAACTGATTCAAGAAGTATATAAGCTTGGCAAGCCTGTCATCGTTGTCTATATTAACGGTCGTCCGATTGCAGAGCCGTGGATTGAAGACCATGCGCATGCGATTCTGGAGGCCTGGTACCCGGGTCAAGAAGGAGGACATGCCATAGCTGATATTCTGTTTGGGGATGTGAACCCTTCGGGACGGTTAACCATTTCCGTGCCGAAGCATGTCGGACAGCTACCGGTTTATTATCATGGCAAACGTTCCAGAGGCAAGCGTTATCTGGAGGACGATTCGCAGCCACGTTATCCGTTTGGTTACGGGCTTAGCTATACGGAGTTCAGCTACAGCAATCTTACGGTGGAACCCCGGACAATCCCTGCGGATGGAGAAGCGACGGTTCGTGTGGAGGTTGCTAATGTCGGCGACCGTGAAGGTGCAGAAGTTGTCCAAATGTATATTTCTGATGTGGTTAGCGCTGTTACAAGACCGGCCAGGGAGCTGAAGGGCTTCCGTAAGATCAAGCTGGCGCCGGGTGAGAGCAGAACAGTCGAGTTTACAGTTGGTGCCGAACAATTGCAATATATCGGACAAGACTATAAGCTGATAGTTGAACCGGGGCAATTCCGTATTCTGGTCGGCAGGCATGTCAATGACACGCTAAGCGCTGACTTATGGGTACGGGAGGATGAAGCGGATACGGATTAATTAACTAATACCATTTATTTTAGACTATAGGAGCGTGACGACATGGAGCAATTCAGACTCCCGAAAATACCGATGCCTAAGCTGGAGCTCCCGGCGGCAATCAAGGATGTATTAGCCGAAGCAGAGGTGAAGCTGGCTCACCGTCCGAAGCTGTTGCAATTGTTCAAAAACTGCTTCCCGAATACGCTGGAGACGACGACCAAGCTGATGGAGGACGGAACGACCTTTGTTATTACCGGTGACATTCCGGCTTCCTGGCTGCGCGACTCGGTTGAGCAGGTCATTCAGTACGTCCCCTTTGCCAAGCAGGATGAAGATCTGCAGCGTATCATCAGCGGGTTAATCAAACGCCATATTCAATATATTCATATTGATCCGTATGCGAATGCTTTCAATGAATCCGCAAATGATTGGCATTGGAATACGACGGATGAGACCGATATGTCCCCATGGGTATGGGAGCGCAAATTCGAGATCGATTCTCTGTGCTTTGTTGTACGCTTGGCTTATACGTATTGGAAAGAGACGGAGCAGACGGACATCTTTGATGCCGGCTTCAAAGCAGCGATGAGAAAGATCGTAGAAGTCTTCAAGACGGAACAGCATCATTTTGAGAATTCGCCTTATCGCTTTACCCGTAACAATGGAATCCCGGAAGATTCGCTGCGCAACAAGGGGCTTGGCATGCCGGTCAACTATACGGGAATGATCTGGTCCGGCTTCCGTTCGAGCGACGATGCTTGTGACTTCCATTACAACATTCCAGGCAATATGTTTGCAGTTGTAGCCCTGCGGCAGATGCAGGAGTTTGCCGAGTGGGTATTCCGCGATATGGACTTCCTGGCTGAGCTGAAAGAGCTGGAGTTCGAGGTAGACTACGGCATTAAGCTGTACGGGATTTATCGTCATCCGGAGTTTGGCCCGATCTATGCCTATGAGACGGATGGCTTTGGCAACTACTGCCTGATGGATGATGCGGGTACACCAGGCCTGATCTCCATTCCGTATCTCGGATACGTAACGGCTGATGACCCGATCTATCAGAATACGAGACGTTTTGCACTGAGCAAAGAGAATCCGTTCTATTTTGAAGGAAAAGCAGCTAAAGGCATCGGCAGCCCGCATACCCCGGAGAATTACGTATGGCATATGGCGTTGTCCATGCAGGGAATCACGGCGCAGACGAAGGAAGAGAAGCTCGCAATGATCGCGATGCTGGAGAGCACTGATGCGGATACCGGATTTATGCACGAAGGTTTCCATGTCGATGATCCAACGATCTTTACACGGAAGTGGTTCGCTTGGTCGAACAGCCTCTTCTCTCAGCTCGTATATCGGGCCATGAAGGAAGGCATCCTGTAAACCGGAGATAAACGCAGCAACGGCTTAAAAAGCCGCAAGCAGCTGGATGAACCGCGACGCGATGTCGTGATTCTTCAATTGCAAATTAGGCTTTCGTCACTTACAATTCGGAGTGCGAAAGTGCTCTTGAGTATGATTTATCATTACTTAATACTTATCGTTAACTGAAAAGGAGAATTAAAATGAGCAGAATTATTGGCGAAAAACTGACGAACATCCCTTGGCAGGACAAGCCTGCTGGCAGCAACTCTCCAGTATGGCGCTATTCGGCCAATCCGATCATTCCGCGGAATGCGATTCCGAACTCCAACAGTGTGTTCAACTCGGCTGTAGTGCCTTTTGAAGATGGCTTCGCCGGTGTATTCCGTTGTGACTCCAGATCCGTCAGTATGGATATTTTCGCCGGCTTCAGTAAAGATGGCGTGAATTGGGAGATCAATCATGAACCGATTCAATTTGAAGGTGATGAAGAAGTAACCAAGCGTGAGTATCGCTATGATCCACGGGTCTGCAAGATTGATGACCGTTATTATATCACCTGGTGTAATGGATATCATGGTCCTACGATCGGCATTGCTTATACGACCGATTTTAAAACCTTCCATCAATTAGAGAATGCTTTCTTGCCATATAACCGCAACGGCGTATTGTTCCCGCGCAAAATTGGCGATTATTACGCTATGGTCAGCCGCCCGAGCGATACCGGACATACTCCATTCGGAGATATTTTCTACAGTGTAAGTCCTGACCTTACTTTCTGGGGCAAACACCGTTATGTAATGGGTACAGTAAACGGGGATGCCTCTGCTTGGCAATCCAAGAAAATTGGCCCAGGACCCGTTCCGATTGAGACCGATAAAGGCTGGCTCTTGATCTACCACGGCGTTATCAATACGGCGAACGGCTTCGTATACCGCGTGGGCTGTGCGTTGCTGGATATTAACGAGCCTTGGAAAGTACTGGCGCGTTCCCGCAACTATATTCTCGGGCCTGAGGAATTGTATGAGTGCGTAGGCGATGTTCCGAACGTAACCTTCCCTTGTGCAGCCTTGACCGATGCAGAAACCGGCCGGATCGCCATCTACTATGGCTGTGCGGACACAGTAACCGGACTTGCCTTCACAACAGTGGATGAGCTGCTTAGCTATATGGAAGAGTATCCTTTGGAGACTGAAGCTTAATATTTTTATATACAAAAAATAGAACAGGGCTGGCTCTTCGTCATGGAATATGACGGGGCCGGCCCTGTTTTAATTTTATGCTGCAGTTTGCTTTATTTTATGTGCCAGTGCATCGGTTCAACGAACTGTAGAACCTCTTATTTTCCCGCTGCATCCCGCTCGGCGTTAACCAGTTTGAGCTGCTCTAACAGTCCGTCCAGCGCTTCTCGAATAGCGGCAGCATCCTTGGATTCTTCCGCCTTGGCCAGGGCGGCCCAGCCCTTCGAGAAGGCATCCTCCGCTACAGTGGCCTTGTCCTTCGAGACGAATACAGCGACCGAGGCTTGTCCAGGTAATGTTTTGGCTTGCTCCTTGTCGCCTACTTTTATTTCAGACAGGCTTTTTACTTGCTTCGCTTCGATGGTTTTTGTAGCAACGGTATTTTTCCCTAACTGTTCCAGCGCTTGCTTCCAATCCTCCACCGTATCGGGAGCGTATTGCTTGGCCAGCTCCAGCGGATCAGCTATTTTGGCAATGGTGATGTTTTGCGATTTGCCATCCATGCTTAACATCGTGGCCGCCTGTGTTTTCACACTAGGGATTACTGTTTTTGCAGCGTTGTCTGCAGCATGGGTGATTCCCGGGACAGCGGCTGCGGATAACATAACGGCGGAAAGTACGGTTTTTTTAATTACATTTTGCAGGTTCATGAGTGAACACTCCTTTAAAAGTTAGTTGTTGCAAGCATCCGTAGATTTGCGGAAGCCTTGGTTCGGTTTGTCTTGAGCAGTAGGGCCCTCTCTGTATTTCTGCTAATAGCCAAAACCTCCCCATATCACGTCATAGGTCAGTATCGCAGCCCTGGAACAGGCTAAAAATACGAACCAGCATATCAGCATAAAACCGGTCACCAGGCACGCCTTTTTCATAGTTGCCGTTATTTTTCGAGTTGAATTCCGTCTGTTTTTTGGCACCGTTTATTCTCCTATAGCTGAAGTGATATTGCCCCGCTGGGTATCCCATCGGCGCTTGCATGTATTAGTGTAAGAAACGTCTATGTCAGCCGATTGGTGAATTTGTGGAAAAACGATGGCAGGTACGCTGTCGAGCGGAATTCGTTGTTATACTGATATAGGAGAAACTGCTGGAGGACATGAAAATGAATCATCAATATGTGATTGCCGTCGTCGATGACGATTTAAATATTCGAAATTTGGTAGAGGCCTATTTACAGAAGGAGAATTACCGTACCATCGGCTTAAGCAGTGCGGAGGAGGCCTGGGATCTATGGAGAGGCCATCCTCCTGATTTATGGGTACTGGATATTATGCTGCCTGGCATGGACGGATATGAATTTTGCAGACGCATCCGCAACGAAGCGGAAGTGCCTATTATAATGATTTCTGCACGGGATAGCGAAGTCGATAAGATCCTGGGCCTGGAGCTCGGCAGCGACGACTATTTGGTCAAGCCGTTCAGCCCGCGCGAGCTGGTAGCCCGGGTCAAAAGACAGCTCCAGCGCTGGTACAAGTTAAATCAGCTTGAGGAGTCGGCAATCCCATCTCCGCCTGTACAGATTGAGCTTGGCCGGCTGCTGTTGCTGCCGGATGAGCGACGGGCTTTTTGGGACGGGGAAGAAGTGGACCTGACCAGCAAGGAGTTTGCGATGCTGCGGGTGTTTGCCGACAATCCGAACCGCGCTTTTACACGCGATGAATTGCTGGCTTATGTATGGGGGGATGATTACTTCGGCAGCGATCGGGCAGTGGACCATTTGCTCAAACGGGTGCGCAAAAAAATCGGAGACCTTCCCATCGAAGCGATATGGGGACACGGTTACCGGATGAGACATGATGGAGGTGGAAGGGCGTAATGAAACTCGTACATCAGATCAATTTGGCTTTTGGTATTGCGCTGGTGCTGGTATTGTCAGTTGCTGGAATTGTCATTCACTATGTATTGCTGGATCACCTGATCGGAGCGCAAAGGGAAGACTTGAAAGCGATGAGTATTGAAATGACAGCTATACTTAAGGAGGATTATCCCCAGGTCACCGACGTCTCGATGAGAAAATTGCCGACTGAGCTTCCAATGACGGCTCCTTCCCCGGACATTAGCGCTGTTCTGACTGACCAGACGGGCAGTGTGATTGCGGCGTCTCCAATCACCTATACAACCAAGAAAGTGGAGACACTGGCTGCGGTTACAACCAACATGGCTTCCAGCGTTCAGAGCATCCAGGCCGGATCGGATAAGAACTTCATTTCGGTAGAAAAATTAACGCCTCAAGGAAAACTAACGTTGTACACCCCAATTAGCAAGGTCCAGACGATTGAGCAGGCCTTGCTGAAGCGATTGCTTATTATTTTCGGCGCTGCTGGTGTCGCCATGCTGCTACTTAGCATCTTTATCACAAAAAGGCTGATTAACCCGCTGATCCGGCTTCGCAATGAACTGAATAAAGTCAAACAACGTCAATTCACGGATGTGGCCCTCATTAAGGCGGGAGGGGAGATCGGTTCGGTCGCTCAATCGGTGCATGAAATGGCCACCGAGCTGAACCACTTCAATCAAGTCCAGAAGCAGTTCTTTCAAAATGCATCCCATGAATTAAAAACGCCGCTAATGTCTATTTCCGGTTATGCGGAGGGGATTCGCGACGGCGTCTTTGAGGGAGAGAATGTCCGGAAAGGGCTGGACATCATTATGGATGAGAGCGCCCGACTTAAGAAGCTTGTTACCGAGATGACGCTTTTGGCTAAGCTGGATAGCGAAGAGGATGTATTCAGAAGCGAGGAGATCTCGCTGGAGGAACTGTTGACGGAGACCGTAGAGCGCCTGAATCCTCTGCTGGTCAGGCAGGAGCTTGCGCTTCATACGGAATACGGGAGTCTTGGAGCAGTCAAGCTGTGCGCGGACCGCGATAAGCTGCTGCAGGCGATGCTCAATGTGGTCTCCAATGCCGTGCGTTATGCGCAGCATCATATCTATATTCATGCCGAGTTATGCAAGGGGCAGATCATCATCAATGTTAGCGATGACGGACCGGGCATACCGGAGGAATTGCTGCCGTATCTGTTCCATCGCTTTGTCAAAGGCAAGGACGGCGAGTCCGGGCTAGGGCTCGCCATCTCGCGTGCGATTGTGGAGCGCTGCGGGGGATTCATTCAGGCCGGCAATGGCAGCAAAGGCGGGGCGGTCATTTCGCTGAAGTTTCCGGGATTGGTCTAGATTATTCCAGGTATAGGAGCAGGGTTGACTGTTAATTATGAAACAGGAAGCAGCCGACCCTGTTAACTTTTAGCAGCCTATTTTCGTACATAATTATAGTGCCGTCTAACCGTCTGGTGTACAGGCGGTTTTTTGCGATGTAAAGAGATGTATATTGTCAGCGAAAAAATCCCTGTTATAAGATAAAGGTGGATTATTCATCCATCTTTTTAAGGTAAAATGGTTTTTTCCTGCATCCATGTCAAGCAAAACTGTTTCATCAAATCCAAAAGCATATGGAGGGACTATGAAGAAAATCATTTGGAAGGCCATTTCAACCATGCTGGTGTTGGCTATGATTTTGGCACCTGTAGCTCCGTCGGCAACCGTCCATGCCCAGCCTGCTTCCAAGCAAGCTGTGAAGGGTTCGTCCTCGCAGACGAATCTGGCCTTGAACAAGCCGGTCTTCGCCTCGGGAAATGAAGTGGATGCTTTGAAGCCGGAGCTGGCTGTTGATGGGAAGGGGAATACCAGATGGTCATCCCCTTACAAGGATGATCAGTGGTTCTACGTGGACCTCGGTGCGAAGAAGGAGATCGACCGCGTCGTTATCCGTTGGCAGACGCCGGCGGAAAGCTACAAGATTCTCGTATCAGATGATGCCAAGCATTGGAAGAATGCAAGAGCGGACGGCGGCATCATCACAAGCAAGGGCGGCGTAGAGACGGTTGATTTTCCGCTGCTCAAGGCAAGATACGTAAAGTTCCAGGGGGTCAAGCGGGCTCCGGTTGAAGGCACGTTGTATGGATACTCTTTTTATGAATTCGAAGTGTATCAATTGCATGATCTGCGGACCATTGTGGACAGCGTAACAGCTGCGCTTACGGTAGCTGCCGGACAGACGAAGCTTGATTGGTCTGCGGCCCATGTTCCTGAAGATTATGAGGTTGCCTTATATGGCAGCGACCGACTGCCTGTAATTGATCTGGAAGGCAATATTCACGAGCCCTTAGTGGATGCCAAGGTCAATCTGCTCATCCAGGTTACGGATAAGAAAAATCCGGACCGCAAGCTGCTCTCCGAGAATATCCCCCTTATAGTTCCGGGACGGCATAAACAAACAGCGGATCGGAATGCCGAGCCTGACGTGATCCCCTCGCTGCGAGAATGGTACGGCAACAAGGGGGATTATACACTGACGAAGTCATCGCGGATCGTTGTGGATGCGAAGGACCAGGATATTCTGCAGAATGCCGCTGAATTGACGCGCCAGGATCTGCAGGATATTACCGGATTCGATCTTAAGGTTGAGTATGGAGAGCCGAAGAAAGGCGATCTGTACTTATCAATTGATCCTTCCCTGACATGGCTTGGCGATGAGGGGAATTTGTTCCGGGTTGAGGATTACGTCTCCATGACTTCATCTACTGCCCAAGGCGTCTTTTTCGGCACAAGAACGGCCTTGCAGATTATTAAGCAGCATCCGGATCGGACCATCCCGCGCGGCGAGGCAAGGGATTACCCCAAATACGAGCAGCGCGGGCTTATGATCGATGTGGCACGCAAATTCTATACGATGGACTTTCTGAAAAGTTATGTGAAGCTGCTGTCCTGGTACAAGATGAACACGTTCCAGATTCATTTGAACGATAGTGTTGGCACGCCATTCAAAGACGGCACAAGAGCCGCTTTCCGGCTGGAGAGCAGCACTTATCCAGGACTGGCTAGCTCAAACGGCCATTATACGAAGCAGGAATTCAAAGATTTGCAGCTCATGGGGGTGGAGTATGGCGTAAACATTATTCCGGAGATCGATACGCCGGGGCACTCCCGTGTATTTACTACTTATAACCCGGCATTGGGTAATCCGTCGTCAGGGGACGACAACATGCTTGATATCACCAAGCCGGAGACGGTTCAGTTCGTCAAGTCCTTGCTGGATGAATACTTGGACGGTAATGACCCGACCTTCATCGGGCCTGATATCAACATTGGCACGGATGAATATAATGGTGATACCGAGGTTTTCCGCGGGTACATGGATACCCTCATCAAGCATATTAACAGCAAAGGCAAACGCCCTCATTTATGGGGCGGACTGACGCAATATAACGGAATGACGCCGATCAGTACGGATGCCACGATGGATATCTGGCACGAACCTTATGGCGCTCCGCAGCAAGCGGTGGATCTTGGCTATGATGTCATCAATGCCCAGAACACTTATATGTACATCGTTCCGACCTTATACGGGAACTATCTGAATACCCAGTTCCTATATAATGAATGGGAGCCGGTCAAATGGGAGACAACGACGCTGCCACTCGGCCATCCCCACGTCAAAGGCGGCATGTTCTGCTTATGGAATGATGCTTCCGAAGTCAATGGACTGTCGATGGATGATTCACATGATCGTATGCTTCCGGGCATTCAGGTTGTAGCAGAGAAAATGTGGACCGGAACAAGGGATGACAGATCCTTCGAACGGTTCGAGCAGCGGAAGAAGAAGATCGGCGATGCGCCAAATGCCAATCTGTCGCATACGGTTGCCGTCAACAATGATGAGAACAGCGTTATACAATATTTGTTCGAAAAAGGTTTGGAGGATGCCTCCGGCAACCATTATGATGGCAACGGCGTGAATGTTGATATAACACAGGGAAAATATGAAAATGGCGTCCGGCTGAATGGGGGGAAAAGCTATATTGAAACTCCGATCGAAGCGGTTGGCTTTGACTGGACAGCCTCCATGTGGATTAAGCCCGATCCAGGCAACCCGGCCGATGCGGTTCTGATGGAATCCCCCGTAGGAACGCTGAAGCTGAAGCAGGGAAATACAGGCAAGCTGGGCTTTACGAAGGAGCATTATGACAGCACGTTTAACTACTCTGTTCCGGAGGGGAAATGGACGCACCTGACCTTCAAGGGCGACAATAAAGGTGTGACTTTATTTGTTAATATAGACGAGTATGTAGAACGGCTGGAAGAGACCTATCCTAAAATGAATACGCTTGTCCTGCCAACGCTCCGGATCGGCAGCGCAACGAACGCATTTAAGGGTGTATTGGATAATGTCATGATTTACAACAAGGCGATCGATTTGCAGAACAGCGATAATCTGGCCTTGCATCAAAAGGCGGAATCTTCCGCTACCGAATTTCCGTATTACTCGCCGGATATGGCGGTTGACGGGGATGTCTCCCCAACCTCCAGATGGTCCAGCGCTTATGTAGATGATGCCTGGTTTATGGTTGATTTGGGTGATACAAAGGATATCAGCAAGGTCATTATCCGCTGGCAAGCGGCTTATGCCGAGAAATTCAAGCTGCTGGTGTCCACGGACAAGACCCACTGGACCAGCGTATCCGGCGATAAAGACGGCGTGATCCAGTCCAAGGGCAATCTCGATATAATTACCTTTGATGCGAAGCAGGCGCGTTATGTTAAATTCCAGGGCGTGAAGCGGGCAACGGTGTTCGGCAATTCCTTCTTCGAATTCGAGGTATACGGTGCGGATCATATTCAGGAATATAAACAGCTTATTGCGAAAATGGAAGAACTTCTGCAGCAAATCGATAATAACGGCAAGCTGCATAAGCTATTGCTGCAGGTGTTGAATCGTTATCCGTATGACGTGAATCGCGAGCTGCGACCAATCCAAGATCTGATGAATACGGCTCAGACCAAATAAAAAAAAGGGGCAGCCCTAAGTCGAACCCGCCGCCAAAGAGCTAACTTTGGAAAATACGGCGAGTCAACGACCGGGGCTGCCCCTTTCTCTATGACTACAGTTCGTTCCAGATACGCTTTACATTATCGAAGGCAATCTTCGCTCCGCGTCTGCAATCTTCCATACCCTCATATTCGATCGACAGGTATCCGTCGTAGCCCGAGCTCTTGACGATACCGAGCAGGGCCGGCACGTCGAGGTCTCCTTGTCCGGCAATGGCTCCGCGCAGGTAACGGCCTGCTGCACTCGGAAACCAGCCCTCTCCCGGGTTGCGGTCGGCAGGACGGATATAGAAGTCCTTCACATGCACCATGGAGGCGATGCTGATATTATTTTTGACCGCGCGGATCGGATCTTCATCAACACAGACGAAGTTGCCGATATCGAGCGTTGTTTTATAGTTGTCCCGGCCCACAGTATGCACCAGCGTTTGAACCCGGTCGCTGGCTTGAACGTAGTAGCCATGGTTCTCAACGCTAGTTGTAATGCCAAAGCCCTTGGCATAATCAGCGATTTTACGGCAGGCGTTTGCGATTCGCTCCAGATCGGAATTGAAGTTCACGATCGAGGTGTCAGGACGGGAAGCGACGTCATGGCGCATTAACTTAACGCCAAGCCGGTGAGCGACATCCACTTCCTTTAACACTCGCTCGATCTCAGCCTCGTAGGCCTCCTCCGTATCTGTAATAAAGTTGGCGCCGATGGCGTAGTTGGAAATCTCGATTCCTGCCTTTGCGGCACGTTCCACGATTTGATCTGCTAATTGAGGATTGTCTGCCAAGTTGAACCCCAGAGGAACGATCTCGATATGCTCGGCTCCAATCTCCTTTACCCAATCAATGACACTCAGTATATCCATAGCCCCTGCTTCCATGGCCTGATATAAACTATAAGAGCTAATTCCCAGTTTCATGACAAGTCACTCCTTTTGCTATAAGAGGTTGTTCGAGTCTCTAGCCTCATCCAACCTTCCCGTTGCTGAAAACCGAACTTTTTGAACTCGCATTATAATCTAGTTGCGGTAAGCTTTAATGAACTTAACAGCCTTCTCGATGTCCGCGGCAGGGTTATCTCCGACTTCTCTCTCGATCGTCAGGTAGCCTTTATAGCCGATCTCCTGCAGAGCGGCGAAGTAGGCAGGGAAATCCACTTTGCCTTCCCCGAGCGGAACTTCTTCGAAGGCAGCACCGGAGCTGGCCATTTCGGCAATCTTCTGATGATTCATAGCATCATAGCCAAGATAGCCATAGACGTCCTTAGGATCGACAAGACGGAGACGATGTCCGTCTTTGACATGCGTATGCACGATGTAATCCTTGAGCGTCTTGACGCCTTCTACCGGGTCGTCCCCTGTGACCATAACCATATTGGCAGGGTCAAAGTTGACGGAGACGCCGCGGGTGCTAAGCGTGTCCAAGAAGCTCTTCAGATGGGCTGCCGGTTCGGGCCCGGTCTCGATAGCGAAGTAAGCGTTCAAGCTGTTCGCATAGACGCCCAGCTCTTCACAGGCTTCTTGCATTGCCGTGTAAATTGGTCCATTGCGATCTTCCGGGACAATCCCGATATGAGTGGTCACCACGTTGGTGCCGAGGTCCATAGCCAGGTCGAGAATTCTTTTCGATTTCTCGACTTTTGCCGGGTTGGCGGCTGCATCCTGGAAGCCATGTCCGGCCAGATCACCGCAAAGCGCCGAGATCTCCAGCCCCAGGTCTGCGATATATTGACGCAATTCCTTACGTTGGGCTGGACTAAGCTGATCCGGGTCCATCTCGCCCGATACCGCGTAGATTTGTACGCCTTCCGCCCCAACTTCCTTTGCTTTCTTCAAGCCTTCACGAACGCCGATTCCGAAGCTGTCTACAATAACACCGATTTTGTTCGTCAATTTCACCTGGATTCACACTCCTTGATATTTGTAGGCTGCCGAAGGCATCAGAACGACCAGCCGAGCTTTATTCTCTTGTGTTGCTCACAGCAGGACTCGTTCTGACGCTTGAGCGAAAATCAAAACACTCTATGAACTTAGAATTGAATTTCTTTTCCTTCTGCGGCCGATTGATAGATGGCATTCAGAATTTGAATCAGTTGAGTTCCATCCTCTACAGGGCAGATCGTCTCGGTGTTCCCCAGACAGCATTCTACAAAATGGTCCACTTCACGGTTGAAAGCCCCTTGGAAGTCGAATCCTGGATATGTGATCTGCGGATCGATATTAATCATCGTATTATGTCGCTCGGTGGTGATCTTCAGCTGTGGTTCAAGCTCTGCGCCGCCTTTATCGCCGTAGATGCTGATCGATTGCGAATCCTGTGTCGCATGGAGATTGAAGCTGACATCAACCATCAGGGAAGCTCCATTCTCAAAGCGGATCAAGGTGTTGGCCATATCTTCAACCGTGTTATGGGAAGCATCATAGTCCGCTGCTTTATAGAAATCATAGTTCAGAACATTGGAGCGGTTGCCTACCTTGCGATACGTATTACCAGTAACCGATTTAACCTTTGGTTTGCCCATCAGGTACCAGCATAGGTCTATAACGTGTACGCCGATATCGATCAGCGGCCCACCGCCGGAGCGTTCAATATCGGAGAACCAGCCACCGGGATTGCCAATTCTGCGGATCAAGCTGGCTTTGGCAAAATAAACTTCACCCAGATCGCCGGCATCGATGAACCGTTTCAGTACTTCAATATTGGAAGCATGGCGGCGGACATAGCCGACCTGCAGCGTCTTGCCAGTGCGATGTACGGCTTCCTGTACGCGAAGAGCCTCGTCTACAGTTTTGCAGAGCGGCTTCTCGCAGAGTACATTCTTACCGGCTTCAAGAGCCGCGATGCTGATCTCTGCATGGGAATTGTTCCAGGTACAAATGCTGACAGCGTCTATTTCCGAGTTAGCCAACAGATCGCGATAATCGGTATAGACATGAGGTACATTATACTTTTCTGCTGCTTTTTTAGCCCGTTCCTCATTCAGATCACAAACAGCATATAGCTGGACATGAGGATTTGCTTGATAGGCGTTCAAATGACATTCAGAGATGGAGCCGCAGCCGATGAGACCGATTTTTACCTGTTTCATTGTTTACGCTTACATCCTTTCATCCCCGCAGCGAATTTGCTACAATATTATGTACTTCATTCACAGCGGCATGGTTTATTTGTTCAATTACCTACAATCTATCATAAGAATTTGTAAGGGAGAATGTTCAGGATGACAAAATATATGGATTATATGATCAGCCCATACCCGATTCGCACCTATGAGCCGCTCGTGGATCCAAGCAAGCTAAAACTTAAATCATTGGCCTTCCATAGCGCTGGGCATTTGCCCGGGAGGACGCTGCAAAGAATGAATTCTGTATTCGCTCATTGGGCGTTTGTCATGATAACGGGCGGAGAGGGATTTTATCAAGTTAATGAGGGAGAAAGGCAGAAAGTAGTCCCCGGCTCCTGGTTTTGTCTGTATCCCGGGGCTGTATTTAGTTATGGTCCCCATCAAGGGGGCTTCTGGGATGAATACTATTTCACAGTATACGGCGAACGGGTTGATGAATGGCTGCAGAATTGGCTCAATAACCCTGAACAGGTGAAGCACGGTGTTGCTGATGAGGCATTGCTGCACCGGATGGAGATGATGCTTATGCTGATTGACAGCAACCAGCCGGGCAACCTGGACAGGGCAGCCATGATGCTGGAGCTGTTCTTGTACGAGCTTGTGGTGCAGATTGAGCAGACCCAGGCCGGCCACCGCGGGACATTGACGCTAAAAGTTATTGAAGACCTTGCCCGTTCTGTCTATGTGCAGCAGAAGCCGGAGGATATTGCAGACCGCCATCATATATCCGTATCTACACTGCGGCGAATTGTCCACGAGTACAGCGGCTATCCGCTCAATGAATTTATTCATCGGCTAAAAATTGCCGAGGCGAAAAATCAACTGTTGAACACGGAAAGGAGCGTAAAGGAGCTTGCCGAGGCGTTAGGATATCAAGACATGTTCTATTTCTCCCGTGTGTTTAAGAGGGTCACTGGAATATCGCCGAGCAGTTACCGCAAGCGGGGTGGCAGCAGCTAAGCTCTGCTACGGGCAAAATCACGAGAACGAATTGGGCAATTGGATCTTCATAATGTTCTTTAAGGAGTTGCTAATATGGCTATGGCACTGCAGGAGATTTCAGCAAAAGAACTGAGGGGTAGATGGGAGCAGGCCGGTTCCAGAGAGGCGGTACTGTTCTATACACCACTTTGTGGGACTTGTAGGCTTGCGGAGAGAATGCTGGGGATTGTTCTTGGAGCTGGCGGAACGATTCCTGTATCTAAAATAAATATCAACTATGCGCCAGGTTTGGCGCAGGATTGGGAAGTCTCCAGTGTGCCGGCTTTGATCATCTTTCAGGCGGGCTTTCTGGTGCAGAAGCAATATGCTCTTCATTCCGTTGTGGATCTGCAGCGATGGCTGAAGCTGTGATCCAGCTATGCGCAGGTTCTGCCGGTCAGTTCAAGCAAACCTGCGATGCCTATAGGTAGAGCTTCATCTCGGGTTCCTTGTCGCGAATTTTTTCGGAAGTCATAGGCTAACACACAGTCGTAACCTGATGCATAAAGTGTAGGGTATTGATTTTCGGCAAAGAGAAAGGGGCAGAACTGGAAATGGCAGAGCAGGATCTTCATTATTTTATGCGGGGAAATACAGCGCAAGGATTAGTCAGCTTGGCGGATTCGGTATTTCAGGGACTCAGCACCATTTACGTGCTGCAAGGCTTTCCTGGGGGAACGGAGGCGATGATGGGGCGGATTGCAGCGGCATTAGAGCAGCGCGGCTTCAACCTGCATAGAATTCATCAGCCTCTGGACCACGAATCCCTGGAGGGGATTATCGTTACGAATCTGTCGTTTGGGATCGTCGATGGGGATGCCTGGTCGGCAGATGCGGAGCCGGCCGGAGCGGACATCAGATATATCGACCTTTGTTCCGTACTTGATACAGGTAAGCTGGAGGCTTCTTCCGAAGAGATTGAACGATTGCAGGGGCAGATCGACATAGCTTATGAGCAGGCATATGATACGTTTTTAAAGACGCTGCGTATTCATGATGAATGGGAGAAGATTTTTATTGATCATCTGGATCGCGAGGCGATGAATACGCTGGCAACCGAATGGTCGGAGCAGTATTTACAACCTGTAAGAGCGGGCAAAAAGTCGCAAATCGTCCATCGCTTCCTCGGTGCGGCGACCTGGAGAGGAGCTATCGATTTCGTGCCTAATCTGACAGATCGTTTACAGACACGCATTTATGTAAAGGGTCGTCCGGGTTCCGGCAAATCGACTCTATTTAAAAGTCTGGCTGCTTCCGCTGAGCAGAAGGGCATTGATACGGAAATCTATCATTGCGGCTTTGATCCGAATAGCCTGGATATGCTGATCTTCCCGGAGCTGGGGGTTGCTATATTCGACAGTACGGCTCCCCATGAGCACTTCCCGGTGCGCGAAGGAGATCAGATCCTCGATGTATATCAGCTCGCGATCGCCGAAGGGACGGATGAGAAGTTTGCAGATGCCGTTCTAACGTTTAAGAACCGTTATTCCACTTCCATGAAGCAATCGATCGCTTATTTGGCCGAGGCGAAGGAGCTGCGCGACCAGCTTCAGGATATTTATCAGGAAGCTGCAGCCGAGGGCAGTTTGCTCCCGCTGGAGCGTACCATCCTAAGCGGCATCGAAGCCAGAGTGTAAGCCCAATATTCATCGGAAGGCCCGCTATAATCGCAGCGGGCTTTTTGGTATGATATATAGAAGAAAAAATTTACATAACTAAACTATTCTATTGTAATCCTAATCTAGTTATTAAGGCGGTGGAACTATGGACTTGCAGGAAGCGGTATCGATATCGAAGCGAATTCATACCAATATTAGTGAAGTGATCGTGGGGAAGGAAGAGGTCATTGAGTTGTTGCTGTCCTCTCTGTTCGGCAATGGACATGTGTTGTTGGAGGATGTGCCCGGCACGGGCAAGACATTGCTGGCCAAGGCTTTGGCCCGTTCCCTGGACGGGCAGTTCAAGAGAATCCAATTTACTCCTGATTTATTGCCCTCTGATCTAAGCGGGATTAATTTCTATAATCAGAAGACAAGTGAATTTGAATTCAGGCCGGGACCTGTGTTCACGGAGGTGCTGCTGGCGGACGAGATTAACCGGGCGACGCCGCGAACCCAATCCAGCCTGCTGGAATGTATGGAGGAGCGCCAGGTGACGATAGACGGTCTGACCCATGAGCTGTCCAGTCCGTTTTTCGTAATGGCCACACAGAACCCGGTCGATAATCAAGGGACATTTCCACTTCCTGAGGCGCAGCTTGACCGCTTTCTGATGCGGATTGAGGTCGGTTACCCTACGCATGAGGAAGGCGTGGATATTCTGCAACGCTTCCAGGTGAAGAATCCGCTGGAAGAGCTTATTCCGGTAGCTGCAGGTGCCGAGGTCGCTGCTGTCCAGCGCTTTGTGGCAGGAATCAGCGTGTCTAAGGATTTGCTGGGCTATATCGTTCGCATTGCGGAGGCAACGCGGAAGCATCCTGATGTGAGGCTTGGTGCCAGCCCGCGCGCCAGTACTGCTCTGATGCGTGCCGCGCAGGGAATCGCTTTGCTGCAAGGCCGGGATTATGTAACTCCGGACGATATCAAGCGAGTTGCCGAGCCGGTGCTGGCCCATCGATTACTCGTTCGCCACGGACTCCGTCCGGATGATCGACAAAGCGATGTTATCGTGCGGCAAGTGCTCGGCGAAGTGGAGGTTCCTGCGGAGGATGTACTGACAGGAAGAGGGAAGTAGGTGGTTGACATGCAATTAACCTGGTTAATTGTTAGCGCTTCCGTTCTAATCGGATTGTTGGCCATGATTTATCAACGCAGGGCGATGCGAGGGTTGAGCTATACGCGCTACTTCACCAAGGACGCCGTATTCGAAGGGGATACGGTGGAAATGGTGGAGGTGATCTCCAACGCGAAATGGCTGCCGCTGCCTTGGCTGCGGCTGGAGTCGAGCATTCAATCCGGGCTCCGGTTTGGGGATCAGGCCAACCTGGACATCTACTCCGGGGACATCTATCAGAATCATATCAGTCTGTTCTATCTTCGTTCGTATCGTCGAATTAAGAGACATCATCAGGTTATATGCTCGCGGCGCGGCCTCTTCCATCTGGATTCGGCTACGCTGACGACAGGTGATCCGCTTGGTCTGATCTCCAAGGCGCAGAAATTTCCGCTGAATCTGGAGCTGCTTGTATATCCGCAAATCCTAGATTTGCAGGAGCTGCCGCTGCCAAATCATAGCTGGATTGGAGAGCTTGCTGTACGACGCTGGATCGTGGAGGATCCGTTCTTGACTTCGGGAATTCGCGAATATCGCCCCGGCGACGCTATGGGATCGATCAATTGGAAGGCGACGGCACGTACCGGTGCGCTGCAGGTTCATAAGCGCGATTATACAGCTGATCATCGGCTTATGATTTGTCTTAATCTGGAGGACAGCGATACGATGTGGCGAAATATTAATGACCCGGCCCGGATAGAACGGGGCATCAGATACGCTGCTACGGTGGCCGATCAAGCGCTGCGCAGCGGGGTCGAGACGGGATTGATCTGCAATGGCCATCTGATCTATGGCCCCAGAGAATCGGTCAGAATTGAACCTTCTGCGGCAGCCGATCAGTTTGAACTCTTGCTGTCAACGCTGGCCAGGCTTGTTCTGGATCGGACCGTCTCGATGTCGACCCTGCTGGAGGAGTTGTTGAACGAAAATCCGGTGGATACCGATTATTTGCTGATCTCCTGTCATCAGGGCGAGAAGCTGAGGATGGCCGCCGACCAGCTGCTGCAGCGGGGGAACGGTGTCGAATGGATGGAGATTCCCGAGATAGGGAAGGAAGTGCCGGCGGTTTCATAACTTGAGGAAGGGAGCTTGGGAGCAGGTTGCTAATGCCGCATGAATGATGCGGTGCTATTCCTACAGGCTCAACCGAGATCAGTGACTTTTTAATAGGAGGTAAGGGGATGCTCCAATATTATCGCGGTACAGAACAGGACAGGAAAGTATTGTTCTCCGCTTTTCAAGCTGGATTCGTCGACTATGTCGTGAAGCTTGACCTTACCATGGAACAGTTTTTCGCCCACTTCTTCGATCAGGAAGGAAATGCGCGAGAGCATTCTTTTGTCGCGATGTCCGGGAGTGAAGCAGTTGGCATCATACTTGGAGGGATCAAGCTGTATGAAGGGATCCGGACGATGCGCTGCGGTGCGCTTGCCGTCCGTCCTGATTTGCGTGGACATGGGATAAGCAAGGAGTTGTTGCGGCTGCATCATCAGGAGGCCGTTGATCAAGGCTGCCGTCAGTTATATTTAGAGGTCATTCAGGGGAATGATCGGGCGATAGCCTTCTATAACCGGCATGGATATCAGAGGCTGTATGATTTGTCTTATTATACGCTGACCAACTTATCCGGCTTGACTGCAGCAACGCAAATGGAGGCCTCAGGTCATGGCATGGCCAATATCGCACAGCTTGACAGTCATCGGTTCGTGGAGGCAGTCCAAGGCCGGGAATATTTCCATCTGAATTGGCAAAATGATCTCGATTATATTTGTCGCTCGGACAAATATGTATTTTATGGGGCTTTGATAAAAGGCAATCCCGCCGCTGTTATGGCTATTACCCGTCAGGGGCGGATCAGCTTGTTGATGGTTGACAAGAACGAGCGGGGACGCGGAATAGCCCCAATGCTGCTGAACAGCGCCGTTCGTGAATTAGCTTTAACACGGCTCCAGATATCGTTCTCCAATAATGCCGGATTGCATGGATTCCTGCAGCATTTAGGATTTCAGAGGGATCCGATCCAGCAGTACGAAATGTACCGATTTCTCTAAAATATGGATAGCAATCCTGCCCAATTGTGGCTGAAATCGAGCTAATGTCAAATAATCTCCACAATAGTTAGGCCAACCTGCAGGTCAGATGCCGATTGTTCCATTTTATCTCCCGTTATTAAATAAAGCTAAAGATATGTTCGCGGCTCAATATGCAGCAGTGCTCGTTATTACGTGTATTAGCGGGAGGAGATTAACGTGATTGACGTAAAAAGAGCAGGGGCGCGGGGAGATGGAAAGACGGATGATACGGCAGTCATTCAGAGAGCACTGCAGCAGGCAGCCCAAAGCAAGGATACGGTTTATTTCCCGGACGGGGTGTATATCATTGACCCGGCCAGGACACTGTCGATAGGGACGAATACTTCCATTATCGGCAATGGCAAGACATCGGTCATTAAGGCCGCTTCCAGCGGGTTCGGCTGGGATATGATCCGGGTACAGGGAAGCAATATCAATATTAACAACGTATCGCTGGATGGGAATAATCGCGTGAATCGGGTGCTGGCTATAGGCGGGGGCAGCTCCAATATTGTGATTAACAACTCCTCTGTAGCCAATGCTACGCACAGTACCGATAGAAAAAGCGATTATTACGCCGGGGTGGTGTCCGGAATCGTAATCTATGGCAATACGAATTCGATTACAATCTCAAACACGGAGATTTATAACATTTCAGCTATTAATGTCTCTCAAGGAAGTCTGATCGCAAGGGGAATCTTCGTGACGACGACATGGGGCAGTACGGAGAAAATCGGCAAGAAAATATTAATATCGGGCTGCTATATCCACCATATTAGTCCGGCGGATGACGGGGATGGCATTTATTACGAGGACCCGGCGATGGATAATAACCAAGGTGAGAATACCGGAAGTGTGATTGCCAACAACCGCTTCACTTACTGCAGTAAAAGAGCGATCAAGGTCTATGCTCTGGGGATGCAAGTCCAGAGCAATCAAATTGAGAATCCGTTCCTGAATAACAACTATTATAAAGGCACGAAGAAAGGCACGTTTGCCCCTGATATGTATTCGGCAATAAGCATCTATGGAAGCAACAATGTGGTTGCGAATAATATCATTAGCGGGGTTGGCAGCTTCTACGCCGCGATTGAGGTAAGTGCCGGCGATCTGATCGAGAACACATTGATCCAGGGCAATTCGATCAGTATGGGGGACAGGAGCAGTATCGCGGGGACTACGGCGATTCGCTTGGGAAATATTCGCGGCTTCCAGCTGCTGAACAACAATATCAGCAACGGGGAGAGAGGCGTCTGGACATGGCAGAATGCCGATCAGGGAGTGATCCAGGGCAACTCTATTGTCGTGAGGAAAGGCACGGGAATTGATCTTACTACGTATCTAAGCGGATATGTACAGAAGAATATTACCTGTATTGGCAACAATATCACGGCGGGCAAAGCGAAGATCGTCATTCCGCCCAGAGCGATAAATATTGTCGTCAAATAAATGGATAGTTGCCTTCTAATGACATGATTCTGAAAAAAGAAGCACCTGTCTCCCTAATTAATCTATTTAGGGTTGGCAGGTGTTGTTTTGTTTGTATTATCAGCTGCATCATTGTCGGTTAACATGCTCTCAAGACCATGGTTATCATACTCCGCATGCTGACCTATGACATGAATGGATGTTCCTGCATGCCGAATGATGTTGCCGCGAACGCTAGAGCGATTCAAAGCTCCAAGGCGAATTCCTGTCGTCATTTCCTCCGCTTGCTCCGTTTGTTCTCCATCGATCCGATTGTTCTCAATCACGATCCGGTCCAGATTTTCAAAATCTGCTTCAATCGCAGCATAATAGCTCCCTATGCCATCAATGAGATTTCCGCTGACGGTGACATGGCTGGCATAAATCGAGATGGCCGAATACATATCCTGCGATAGAGGTTGATCGGGGTCAAATAAATAATGATTATTCCCTGAATAAGGGTTAGTGATGTGGTTGTTCTGCACGACGACTCCGGGAGCGGATATTTTGATCCCTCTTTTGGCGGCATGATGAATCCGGTTGTTCTCAATGATCGACCCGGACAGCTCCGCCGGATTAGGGGGGACATCGAAGAAGATGCCGTCTGCATCCTCGCGTGGAGCAATATGTGAGATCTCGTTGCCAGAGATGGTTACACGCCTGGCTGGAGACGCACCTGATCCGTTCCAGACCATGATCCCCCGGGCAACCGGCTGCAAGTGCCTCGCGCTGATGTCCGTGATAAGCGAGGTGAGCACCTTAATGTCCTCAGTATCGCCGTAGATCATGATGCCGGAGACGACCGCCGAATAGAGCGGGCTTTGCGGATCGGCTGCTTGTCTCATATTTCGAATGACCGAGTTGGCGATCGTGACGTCCGCTGACCCGGGATGAATACCGATGCCGCGGATGAAGCGGCCTGATCCATCCAGATCGATACCATCAACAAGCACATCTTGACCAGAGATGCGGATTGCTTCATATCCAAAGGCTTCTGAAGGCAGGACGCTAAATTTTAATACAGGCTTGTCTTCTCCAATAAGGCGGGTTTTGCTGGATAGCTCAAGCGGGGCCCTCACATTAAGCAGATAGGTTCCTGCAGGAACTATGATCCGCGTCGGGCCTCTGCGTCCGACAGCCTGATGAAGAACGCGAATGAATACAGCGCTGTCGTCACGGATACCGTCTCCATGGGCTCCAGCCTGCTTAATATTAATGGTTGTACTGCGATAAGGAGAGACTATAGCAAGAACGGCAATGGCCGAAAGAGCAAAGAGCAACAAGTATATTAAAAACCTTGATTTATATAAATTTCGCTTCAGTAAGGGGCCTCTCCGGTATATTTTAAATGTCATAATTACTAATCTCCTTCGCCTATCTATAAAAGATTGAATCTGAACTATGAATATGTGGGTAAAGCATAATTTAATCCTCTCATTCATAAAGTGTTGAGACGGATTTTATGAAGAATGGGAGAGTAGAAGAAGATGAAGGTGTTAGTTACCGGGGGAGCAGGGTTCATTGGCCGCCACACTGTAAGCCAGTTGCTCGAACAGGGGTATCAGGTCATTGTAGTCGATCAGCGGCGAGGCGATCATAAGCTGCCCTATGACCAGTCGGTTACCTACTATGAGGCCGATATTGTGTCGGAAGAGCTGGAGCAAATTTTCGCCAAGGAGGAGCCCGATTATTGTATTCATCTGGCCGCCCAGGTTAGCGTGCCCCGCTCCTTCGAGAATCCTCATCTGGATGCTGAAGTGAATATTGTGGGGACGATTAATGTTCTTCGCATGTGTGTCCGGTACAAGGTGAGGAAAATGGTGTTTGCCTCTTCGGCAGCGGTATACGGGAACCCCGGTATTTATCCGATCGAGGAAAAATGTGATCTTAACCCGCAATCTTTCTATGGGTTGTCGAAATATGCAGCAGAGAGTTATATCCGTTCATTTTCGGAGCAGTATCATCTTGATTATACTATTCTTCGCTATGCGAATGTATATGGAGTGCGTGAGCATCGAACCGGTCAGGACGGTGTGGTGACGGCTTTTATTGAGCGGATGGCCGGAGGAATGCCGATGATTATATATGGTGATGGGCACCAGACCCGGGATTTCGTCTATGTTCGGGATGTAGCCTTTGCGAATACACTAGCGCTGGGCGCTGGTTCACAACAGATTTTCAACATAAGCAGTGGGGTAGGGCTTTCCCTGCTGGAGCTAAGTGGAATCTTGCAGCAGCTATGCGAGCATAGCCTTTCCGTTCAATTTATGCCTCAGAAGTCGGGGGATATCGATCGCAGTATACTGAGTAATGAGAAGGCCAGGAACCTGCTTGGCTGGTCCCCGTCGTACTCACTGGAAGAGGGGCTGCGGGCCATGACCGTGCATGAGTATGGGACCAGGAAGAAGAGAGGGCAGCCATTTGCGCCGAGTCTTCAGGATTATAGTAAAATTACAGCAATTTAGTATCCGGGGCTCTTCCTCATATGAGGCAGAGCCCTATGTCATTGTTTGGAAGTCCATAGCTGTGCTATGATTTAGCTTGAAGAACCCATTTGACGCCAATAGGATGGCAATGACGATGGAGGGCATTTCTAAATGCAAAACACGGGTAACGCTTACATTACAAAAACATTGAAATTATGCTTGTCCTGCCTGGGTGAGATGGTCGTGCTAATGCCGATCTACCTTGCCGGAATTATTGTATTAAGTCCGCAGTATCTGCCCTTAGGCTGGCTGGTGATCCTGCCGTTTGTTTCTTTTCTCGGGGCAGCGGTTCGCAGCTATGTCCCTGTATTGTGGAAAAAGCTTGGAGCCGCTATTCTGATCGGCGCGCTTGGTGCGGCTGTCTTTTTATTAAATGGGACAGCGGTCTTCTCTCCCTTGGTCGGGTTCTGTGCGGCGCTATTTGCGTTGCAAGGTATGACCGCCACCGCTCGAGCCGGTTTGGCCAAGCTGTACTGGTATGGGGTTGCGCTGTATTTTGTAGCCGGTATCGCCTATTCCCGCCTCGCTCTGCTGCGCGGAGAGCTTGGCCTGATCACTTGGTTTGGGGTAGGCTGCCTGGCGATTGCATTGTTCATTACCAATCATGAATACTTGCGTTATACAACGTTGTCCGACCATTCTCCACTGCCAAGGGGCTTGCGTCGACATAATAGGCTTTTTATAGTTATTATCCTCGGATTTGTCGTCTTGCTGGCTGCGGGAGCCGGGCGTTGGATCGGTAATCTGCTATTGAACCTCGTAAGATATATTGTCGCTTGGCTCACGCGCTCACCCGGAGAGCCAAAGGAGCTGGAACCGGAGGAGGTTCACGAGCCGCCGGCGATGTTCTTCCCGGGAGAAGTGCAGAAACCGGGTTTGCTATCCCAGATTCTGGATATCCTCTTCTATGTAATTGGCGGAGCCGTGATCGCAGCTATAATTGGCTTTGCGCTCTACTGGTTATATAAAAACGCCGGAGGTTTCTGGAAGCGCAGCATCGACCGCATACTTGCCTTGTTGCGCAGACAGGACCTGAGCGGGGAGAAAAAGGGATACCGTGACGAGGAGACCTCGATCTTCTCCTGGGAAGAGAGAAAGCAGAGATTGGGCAATTGGCGGACGGCCTTGTCCCGGTTCGGACGACGTCAGGAGCGTTATGAGGATATGCATAGCAATCAGGAGAGAGTACGTTTCTTGTATCGGCGTTACCTCTTAGCCAGGCGCAGCGAAGGCTGCGAATTAAAGCCTGGGCTTACTCCGCTGGAAATGGCTCGGGATATGCTGCGCCATCATGATAATGAGAAGAAGGATCAACGAGGGAAGCCTGGGCAGCAGGCGACTCACAAGTTCGCTATAGAGCCGTTAGTCACGCTTTATTACCGGGTCAGGTACGGTGGGCAGGAGCCTGATGATCGAGAGGTGGCCGATATAAAACGGATGCTGAATTTATGAGGATAAAACCTGGGAGGCGCTACGGCCTACGGGAATAGGAGAGAGGCGATTTGTTCGTTCATGCTGGGACGAAGAGATCGCCTTTTTTGTGGGGAAATTCTATAAAGTCGTAAAACGACAAGGATTGGGTCGGATAAATAGCAGACATCCTTGCCCTAAAAGCATAAAATATGGACACTATGAACAAGCAGGAGGGAAGCAAGAGATGAAACTGGTCAGGTGGGGCGTTCTCGCTCTTGTTGTGCTATTACTTGGAATTTTTCTCCTCCTCAATATTTCTCCCGCTCCATTTATTTATTGGTTTCGTCATCAACCGGACCCGGGGCCGGCCATTGCACCCGACAATTACGAAGAATATGAAGCTCGGGTCGAAGTACAACGCGATTTGACATATCCCTCAAAATTCAAGTCCAATACGCTGGATATTTACTATCCCAAGGAGAGCAAGGGGAAAAATCCAACCCTCTTATGGGCTCACGGCGGTGCGTTCGTGACTGGGGACAAGTCGGGAACGGCATATTGGTGCACTATGATGGCGAGCCAGGGATATACCGTGGTTAGCATCAACTACGAAGTGGCCCCCGAAGCGAAATATCCTGCTCCCATCATTCAATTCGGCGAGGTATATGAATATCTGAATGCGATTGCCCCGCAATTATCTGCCTTGGACCTGGATCGCCTGGTCATAGGTGGGGATTCCGCCGGCGCCCAAATAGCCTCCCAGTTTTTGGCTGTACAGACCCATCCCAAGTTAGCAAAAAGCATGGGTATAACGCCGGTTATTGCCAAGGATCAGCTTAAGGCGGCCGTGCTCTATTGCGGTCCTTATAATGTGAAGAGATTAGCGGATGTGACAGGAAGACTGGAGAACTTCTTTCTCAAGCAAATCGGGTGGGCTTATATCGGCGAGCGGAATTGGAGAGAGGGAGCAAAAGCCGAGCAAGCGTCCACAGTGAATTATGTGACGCGCGACTATCCGCCCACCTTTATTACGGACGGAAATACAGGTTCTTTCGAGAAGCATGGCCGGGAGTTGGAACAGAAGCTGAAGTTGCAGGGAGTTCCCGTGACATCCCTGTTTTATTCATTAGATCATGGGGCGGTTTCCCATGAATATCAATTTAAGCTGGACTCTGCAGAGGCCCGGGAATGCTTTGATCTGACGCTCTCCTTTCTGGCGGAGCATTTGAAGGATTAAGCCGGAAGGTGCAAACCCCACTTCGCTTGCCCTCAATCAAGGACATTAAAGGGCACTTCCCTAAGCTTGTACAAAGGAACAAGCGGGCGCGGCACCGCGTGCACAGATTCAGCATGTCTGGACAGCCAGGTGCAGGTGAATTGGTATAACAGCGGAGGGCTGCGCCAAGCCGGTTTGTGTTGATCGATTCACTGATAATTTTAAGGAGGGATTTTTATGGCTTATCTTCAATGCCGATTTTTTTCGGAGGTGCTGGGAATCACGACGTCGATGTCGGTTATTTTGCCTGAACCCGGGTTTTCCCAGACAGGCAGGGCGGAAACTGCCCAGACCGTACTTTACCCGGTGTTATATTTGCTTCATGGCATGTCGGATGATGACAGCACTTGGGTGCGCCGCACATCGATCGAACGGTATGCATCCTCGATGGGGCTGATCGTTGTTATGCCGCAGGCGGGTTTGAGCTTCTATACGGATATGGCCGAAGGCCCTCGTTACTGGACCTTTATCAGCGAGGAGCTGCCGCAGGTTTGCCGCTCTTTCTTTCCGATTTCGAACCGGCGGGAGGATACCTTTGCAGCGGGGTTATCGATGGGAGGTTACGGAGCCTTTAAGCTTGCTATGCGCAAACCCGATCAATTCTGTGCGGCGGCCAGCCTGTCGGGGGCATTAAACGTTGCCCGCAACTTTTTTGAAGAAGGGGCCGGAGAGGCACAGGCGGTGGCTTTGTTTCGGCGGATTTTTGGTCCGGATGGCCCCAAGGGGACACACAATGATCTGCTGGCGCTGCTCGAAGAGCTGGAGTATCGGGAGGAGCCAATGCCTCATCTCTATCAATGCTGCGGTACCGAAGATTTCCTTCATCCCGACAATCTGCTCTTTCGCGATGCTTGCCTCGCTGCCGGGCTCCCGTTGACGTATGAAGAAAGCCCGGGCTCGCACGATTGGGCTTACTGGGATGCTAAAATTCAAGATGTGCTGACCTGGCTCCCGCTAAAAAATAAAGGGTAGGCTATAGGTATCAAGCAAAGGAGCCTCGAAGTGACGGGTTGCGTTCTTGTTCTGTACGAGTATGATTTGAAATAGTCACTTCCGAGGAGAGGAGCCCACACCATGATCCGTCGTCTAGCTGCAATTCACTGGAACTCCATCCGCGTTAAGCTGGTACTTGGCCTTTTGGGCGTTGCGGTTCCATTAATGTCACTGCTGATTTATATGAGCTATTACAGCGTGAATGTCATTCATAATCAGGTGGCAGTGTCGAATAAGAATCTGATTTCCATCCAAATGCGGCAGATTGACAGCCAGCTATCGGAAATCGAGCGCCATCTGGTGAGCCTGGCCAGTTCGGAAGTCGGCGTGCTGAAGCTGAAAGATGCCGTGCCAGACAACGAATACATGATGGCCAAAAGTGATGTATTCCGCAAGCTGACCTCCGATTTGGCCGTCTACCCTTATATTGACGGTCTTTTCGTCTATTCCCTTCCGCATCAGGAATTTGTTGAAGCCTATAAGGATGCCAAGGGATTATTTACATATGCAAGCTTGATGGAGATGAGGCAGAATCTGCAGGAGAAAATCGGGCAGGAGGGCCGTTCCTTTGTCTTTAATCCCGAGTGGCAGCTACAAGAAATCCAGGGCTCCTACTACGCGGTTCAAATCCTTCGTGATGGCAATCTATGCCTGGGTTCATGGGTTTCTTTGAAGACCTTGATGTCGCCCTTATCGATGTTGGATACCGGTGACACGGGCGCGATGCTGTTTGTGGATGAGCGGGGGAATCCGCTGTACACCACCCAGACTTTGCAGGATAAGCACCTCGATTTCACGCAGGGATTCCAAACCTATTATATGTCTGGTGAAAACAAAAACTATCTTGTGGTCGGAGAAACCTCAGGAAAGATCAATTTAAGTATGGCTGCCGTTATCCCTGACAAATTGACGCTGCAGAACATGCCTTATCTGAAGAAGATGGTAGGCTGGTTCTCTGCCTTTGCGCTTCTGCTTCTTCCGGTAAGCTTGTGGTTTCTGAGGAAAGTTCTGCTCTTGCCGCTCCAAAAAATGGTTCGATTAATGCGCCGGATCGCCGAGGGGAATTTTAACTTGCGAATGGAGAGCGTTCCGTCCGCCTCGGAAGAATTCCAGCTCGTATACTCTACCTTCGACCAGATGATTTCGCGGATCGAAGAGCTGAAAATTCATGTCTATGAAGAGCAGATAAGCAAACAAAGGAGCGAATTGAAGCAGCTTCAGCTTCAGATAAACCCGCATTTCTTTATGAATTCTTTAAATATTTTATATCATTTGGTGCAGGTCAAGCAGTATGGGCTCATTCAGGAAATGACGCTTTGTCTGGTTCATTATTTCCGGTATCTGTTTCAGAGCAACAACCAGCCTTTGGTCATGCTGAGGGACGAATTGCAGCATATCCGGAACTATTTGCACATTCAGGAGCTTCGTCTGCCGGGTCAATTTAAAAGTGAAATACAGGTGCCCGATTATTTGTTGGATACGGCTGTTCCGCCGCTGATGCTGCAAACCTTTGTCGAAAATACAATCAAGCATGCGGTTCGCGCGGAGGAGCCCACTTTGCTCGTTATCGAGGCGGTGCTGGATGACCTTGCCGAGGAACCGATGGTGTGCATGACAATCCGGGATACCGGCAAAGGATTTCCCGATGAAGTGCTGGAAGAAATCCGCATAGGCAAGAGCTGGATGGGCGGCAAGGACCACGTTGGCCTCTGGAACGTACGTGAAAGGCTGCGTTTGCAGTATGGCGATAGAGCTGCCATAGAATGCTATAACGATGATCCGCAAGGTGCGGTGGTAGAGCTGATTATTCCCTTGAGACCGGATCGGAACGGAAAGGAGCTGCCATAGGCATGCATCAATTATTGATTGTGGATGACGAAGCGATTGCCGTAGAGAGCCTAAAATCGGGAGTGAACTGGTCGACATTGGGAATTTCCCAAGTGTTTACCGCGTGCAATGCCCAGTCGGCCCAGGAGGTCATACGTCATGAAGCTATAGACCTGTTGGTTTGCGATATCGAGATGCCGCAGGGCAGCGGACTGGATCTGCTTAAATGGGTGCGCAATTACAATCCGGCGATCGAGGCTATTTTTCTGACCTGTCATGCGGACTTTCAATATGCCAAGCAGGCCATTCAGCTGGGAAGCTTCGATTATTTGCTTAAGCCGGTTCCGTTTTCCGAGTTGGAGGCGGTTGTAGGAAAGGCGATTGAGAAGCTTGAACAGGAAAGCAAGTTAAATGAATTCAGCCGGTTCGGAAAGTATTGGGTGCAGCATCAGCCATTGCTGGTTGAGCGGTTCTGGCTCGATATTCTCAATCAGTCGATCCCGAGTCATTCGCTGGCCATTCGCAAAGCAGCGGAAGAACGCAATATTCCTTATTCGGACGAAATGAGCTTTCTGCCTTTGCTGATACAGATAAGAAGATGGGAGAGGCCGGTGACGCTAAGGGACGAGAAGATCGTAGAATATGCCATTCGCAAGTCGGCGGAGGAGCTCCTTCAGGAACAGGGGGGCCAATGCATTCTCGTATCCGTTGAACCCGGGCGGCTGCTGCTTTTGCTAAATGGAGACGATTACAGCGCAAAGAGCGCCCGAGGTCTGAAGAAGCGCTGTGAAGCTTATATCGATGCCTGCAGGCGATATTTCTATGCCAGTGTATCCAGCTATATCGGCAAAGCGGTGCATGGGGACCAAATTGCATCCATGTATTTACGGTTATCCAAAATGAATGAGAATAATGTGGCCTATGATCAGGATGTCTTTTTACTGGATGAAGAGCTCTCGCCTCCCGCCAATCAGCACCTGCTTCCGGATATGAGCCTGTGGGCGGTTTTGCTTAAAGAAGGAGCCTATGAGCGGGTTTTGGCAGCGGCCAAGGCCTACATTGAAGCCCAGGTCCAGGACAATCAGTTAACCTCAAGCCTGCTCTATCAATTCATTCAGGATTTTCAGCAGATGGTCTATTACGTTTTGCAAATCAAGGGAATTCAGGCGCACCGATTGTTTGGAGATCCGGAATCCCTGGACCTGTATGCCAGATCGGTCCAGTCAGCGACCAATTCCCTGGCGTGGATGCAGCATTTAATCGGGAAGGCGGCCGATTTCACTTCCTCCATGGAGCATTCCCCCAGCGTCGTAGAGAAAGTTAAAGAGTATATCCAGCAGCATCTATCCGAGGATTTATCGAGAGAAGATATCGCCAGTCAGGTCTATTTAAATCCGGATTATTTAACCCGAATTTTCAAGAAAGAGACCGGGATGTCGATCTCGGATTATTTATTACAGCAGCGGCTGAATATCGCTGCAAGCTTGCTGGCCAACACCGGCCTCTCCGTCAGTTCGATCGCCGCGCAGATCGGGTATGCCAATTTCTCGCATTTTTCCCGCATGTTCAAGAAGTATTATGACAAAAGTCCTCTGGAGTACAGGCAGGAAAACTCGGGCCAGCAGGGGAACTCCCAGGCGGGGAAGTCGTCAAAGTGACAATGGAAAGTCGTCATTTGAGCAGAAGTAACTTCCGGAGCCTCGTACAATAAAGATCGAGCTTCAAAATAACTGATAAGTGGGGGTTACAGATGAAAAGGTCATTTCTAAAGATTATCTCGCTACTTCTGGTCTGTATGGTAGTACTGTCGGCTTGCGGCGGCCCTTCGAACCGCTCGAACAGCAGCAACGGCGGAAATGAAGGCGCTGACAAAAGTGCTAAACTTGAGGAATTGACGGTTGTTCTTCCTGTGGCAGGAACGATTTCAAAGGATTTGCAAATGGTGGAAGATGCGATTAATACAATAGCCATGGAGAAGATTCACGCGAAGGTAAAGTTCCTGCATATCTCCTTTGGGGACTGGGAACAGCAGACAAATCTGATGTATGCCGGCAATGAAAAAATGGACTTAATCTGGATCTCCGGCAGCAACTACACGAATCTTGTGGCCAAAGGCCAACTGCAAGCGATGGATGATCTTTTTGCGGATCACGGGCAGGGAATCACTGCGGCCATCGATCAAAGTTATCTGGGTGCCACGAAGATCGGAGGCAAGACGTATGCCGTTCCGACAGTGCGCGATTTTGCCTCTTCGACCGGTGTAAATATGAATAAAGCGCTCGTCGACAAGTACCGGATCGATGTGAATGGCATTAAATCGCTGGACGACCTTGAGCAAGTGCTCCGTACGGTAAAAGAAGGTGAAGGGCCTGAAATGTACCCGCTGGTACCGGGTGCGAACGGCCGTACCTTTCTGGATGATCTGAACAATTTCGATGCTTTGAGCGACTCGATCGGGGTACTCCCGAACTATGATAATGGTCTGAAGGTTGTGAACTACTACGAATCTCAAAAATATGCGGACTTCCTGAACAAAATTCGCGGCTGGTTTATGGACGGTTTGATTCCCAAGGATGTCGCCACAAGCCAGACCTCCCGGGTTGATTTGATCAAAGCGAATAAGGCGTTTGCTTATTCGGCCAAGCTGAATCCGGTTTCGAAGGTAACGGAGACGGCGCTGGTTGGCCAGGAAATGGAGCCGGCCGAAATCTATCCCGCTGTAGCAACTACCAGCTCCGTCACCGGTTCGATGTGGGCCATTCCGGTTAATTCCACGATCCCGGATAAAGCGATGGATTTCCTGAATTTGATGTACTCCGATAAGGATGTTGTCAACCTTTATGATTGGGGGATCGAAGGCACGCACTATGTGAAGGTGGATGGCATGGATAACGTCATCGCTTATCCGGAGGGCGTGGACAAAGCCGACCTTGGTTACAGCATGCCAATGGGTTGGATGTTCGGTAATCAATTCCTGTCCTATGTTCAACAAGGGAATGACCCGGAAGTCTGGACCAAGATGAAGGCGTTCAACGATGGCGCTGGCCGTTCCAAGGCACTGGGCTTCCTGTTTGATGCCACGCCGGTGAAGACGGAGTATGCAGCGGTGACGAACGTAATTACGCAATATAAAATTCCGTTGGAGACGGGCAGCGTGGATCCTGCCAAGATTTTGCCGGAGTTCATTTCCAAGCTGAAATCGGCCGGGATCGACAAGATTATTGCAGAGAAACAAAAGCAATTGGACGAGTGGGCGCAAGCCAACGGCGTCAACTGATCGCACGATAAATGACCTCTATGGAGAGGGCTATCTTAAAGTGATTATCACTTCCAAGATAGCCCTTTTTTGTCGCTGCGGATCATGTCGGGAAAGATCAAGCAGGAAGTCGCTTGAGCGGTAGTTGCCGAAAGTTGGATTCCGTAGAATTAACGATATATTCGGCATATAGCCTTAGAAGGGGGAAGTGCGGTGGCCATAACCAAACAAACACACCGTAAGGGGCGGAGAGGCATTCTTAAGTATACTCCGCTGTACATCATGATGTTGCCGGGGTTAGTCTACCTGATCATCAACAATTATCTGCCGCTGTTCGGGCTGAGTATTGCTTTTAAGGATGTTGACTACCGGAAGGGGATTTGGAACAGCGATTGGATCGGTTTCCGAAACTTCGAATATCTGTTTAAAACATCGGATGCCTGGATGATTACCAGAAACACGCTTCTGTACAACACGGTGTTTATCATTCTCGGTCTGATTGTATCGATCGGCATAGCTATTTTACTGAATGAGATCCGGAATAAGTTTTTTGCGCGTTTCTATCAAAGTGTAATTATTCTACCCTACCTGATCTCCATCATCATTGTCAGCTATCTGGTGTATGCCATGTTCAGCGTAAATACGGGGATGATGAATAATACAATTCTGCCGGCGCTGGGCCTGGATCCGATTTCATGGTACTCCGAGCCGAAGTATTGGCCGTTTATTTTGACCTTCGTTCATGTTTGGAAAGGGGCCGGTTACTCCTGCATCGTGTACCTGGCTGCCATTATCGGCATCGATCCGGAGTATTATGAAGCGGCCAAGCTGGACGGGGCCTCCAAATGGGTGCAAATCCGCAAGATTACGCTTCCGATGATTATGCCGGTCATCATGATTCTGACATTGCTCGGGATTGGCCGGATCTTCTATTCCGACTTCGGTTTGTTCTATCAAGTACCGATGAACTCCGGCGCATTGTATTCAACGACCAATGTCATTGATACGTATGTCTTCCGCGGGCTCATGCAGCTGGGTGACATCGGCATGTCTTCGGCAGCCGGCTTCTATCAGTCTTTAGTAGGTTTTGTGCTGGTGCTGGGCTCTAACTACATCGTCCGCAAAATCGATAAAGACAATGCGTTGTTCTAAGGAGTGAGTGATTACTATGAAAAATGAATCCAGAGGCTTGCAATGGGCCGGTCATACAGTTTTGACGTTATTTTCGCTGGCGTGCATTCTTCCGTTTGTCCTGCTGTTTATTGCTTCGGTGACGGATGACCACACCATTGCCGTAGAAGGCTATTCTTTTTTTCCATCAAAGTTCAGCTTGAGCGCTTATGAGTATTTATGGCGAGAGTCGGCGCAGATTTTCCATGCCTATGGCATTACGATTTTGATTACAGTCGTCGGGACAACGGCCAGCTTGCTGATCACCTCACTGCTTGCATATCCGTTATCCCGAAAGGACCTGCCAGGCGGAACGGCAATAGCGTTCTTCGTGTTCTTTACCCTGCTGTTCAACGGCGGATTGGTACCGACTTATTTGGTATATACGCAAATCTTTGAAATTAAAAATACGCTGTTCGCTTTGTTAATTCCTTGGCTCCTGATGAACGGGTTCAACGTGATGCTGATGCGGACCTTCTTCACCACAACGATCCCGGCAGCGATTATCGAATCGGCCAGCATGGACGGTGCCGGGGAATTCAAAATGTACTATAAGATCATCCTGCCGCTGTCGCTGCCTATTCTGGCCACGGTTGGGATGTTCCAGGGACTCGCCTATTGGAATGATTGGAATAACGGGCTCATTTTCGTAACTGACCCGAAGCTGTTCAGTTTGCAAAATTTGCTCAATCGGATCATGAACGATATCCAGTATCTGACCCGCAACAGTCAAATGAATACGGGTGCAGCACTGGAGCAGCTGCCGACGGAAACCTTTCGGATGGCGGTAGCGGTGATCGGCGTCATTCCGATTTTGATCGCTTATCCGTTCTTCCAGAAGTATTTTGTCAAAGGGATGACCATCGGGGCTGTAAAAGGCTAATTCCAAAGAAATACGTTTCTACTAGGCAATTTAGAGGAGTGTGACGGCATGATAGGGCTTTGGCATGCTTTAGTGGATCAACCGCGCATGAAGCTGCAATTTAAAATCGAGAAAAAGGGTTCGTTTACGCTGGATGCAGTAATGGAGCCATTACCGGCACCGCTTAATTTTACTAGCGTGACCGCGCGGGGCAACCATATTCGAGGAACCGGCAAAGTGTTCTGGAATCCGGACGACGAGCTGGTGGTTGAGCTGGATTTTCAAGAGGATTCCTTCACGGGTCGGGTTCATATTCCTTCTTTTGGGACAATTCCCCTCCAGGGATCGCGGGGAAGGGGCCCTTATATGGCCCTAAATTTAATTAATGAAGTGGCACCCTACCGAAAGAGCCATGTTGAGGAGCGAAGCGACAGGGAAATCCATGAAGCGATCGACCAACTGCTGGGGGCGATGTCGCTTGAAGATAAGGTTGGCCAAATGTGTCAATGCCAAGCTTCGAACTTCTCCTTTGGCAGCGATATCGTATCGGATCCGCCGGAGAAGCTGGTCGCTGAAGGCAGGGCAGGGTCGGTACTGGGCGCTTTCGATATTACCAGGGTATTCGAGCTGCAAAGAATAGCCGTCGAGCAATCGCCGCACAAGATTCCGCTGCTCTTCCATGCGGATATCATCCATGGCTCGCAGACAGCGTTTCCTATTCCGCTGGCTTGGTCCTGCAGTTGGGATATGGAGGCGATTAAACAAGCCTGTGCTATTGCAGCCAGGGAAGCGAGCGCTTCAGGTACGGTATACAATCATAGCCCTATGATTGATATCGCGCGTGATGCCCGCTGGGGCCGGGTTTCCGAAGGGGCGGGAGAAGATCCTTATCTGGGCTGCTTGATTGCCAAAGCCCAGGTGGAAGGGTATCAGGGCGACACTCTGTTTAGCGAAGAAACGCTGATTGCCTGCCTTAAACACTTTATTGCATACGGCGCAGCTGAAGCCGGACGGGATTACAATAGCGTGGATATTTCGGAGTCGACGTTGCGCAATGTGTACTTGCCGCCGTTTCAAGCTGCTTTGGAGGCGGGAGCAAGCTCGGTGATGAACGCGTTTAACATTTACCAGGGCGTTCCTGTCGCCGCCAATCGCTTCCTGCTAAAGGAACTTCTGCGGGAGGAACTTGGCTTTGACGGCGTTCTGATCTCCGATTACGGCTCAGTGGACGAAATCCGGGTGCACGGGCATGCGAAGGATGAGCAGGAAGCTGCGTATAAAGCGGTGCAAGCGACGATGGATATCGAGATGGTGACGCGCTCCTACGATCGCTTGCCCCAACTGGTTCGTGAAGGAAAGCTCTCCGAGCAGCAAATCGACGATGCTGTCCGCCGCATTTTGTATTTGAAATACAAGACAGGCCTGATGGATGATCCGTTCCGCTACATTCGCCCGGAGAAAGAAATGGAGTACCACTTCAACGAAGGGCATCTGCAGGCCAGTCTGGAGCTGGCGCGTAAATCAATTGTATTGCTAAAAAATAAAGGCGTGCTGCCGCTTGCCAAGCATGCCGGCAAGATTGCGTTGATCGGGCCGTTTGCGGGCAGCAAGGATTTGCTCGGACCATGGCAGTTCTCCCGGTATGGCCATGAAACCGTCTCCTTGTATGAGGGAATGGCCGGGAAAGGAATTTCGGAGGAACGTCTCCTGTTCGCCCAAGGCAGTGGAGTAAACGAGCCGCTAGAGGGAGGGATTGAAGCCGCCGTATTACAGGCCCGTGAAGCCGATGTGGTTATTCTGGCGTTGGGCGAAAGCAGTGAAATGTCCGGCGAGGCGGCTTCTCGTATGGATATCGTCTTGCCGGAGCCGCAGCAGCGGTTGGCTGAAGCGGTTGTGGCGACAGGCAAGCCGGTTGTCCTGGTCCTGACCAATGGCCGACCGCTCGTGCTGAGCTGGTTCGAGCAGCATGTCGACGCCATCGTGGAAACCTGGTACCTCGGTTCTCAGGCTGGCCATGCGATTGCCGCTGTTTTGACGGGGGATTGCAACCCCTCCGGTAAACTGACTATGAGCTTCCCGGCGCGGATCGGCCAGGTTCCGGTGTATTATAACCACTTTAATACCGGACGCCCGTTGACGGAAGCCAACTATAATCAGAAATACATCTCCAAATATTTGGACGGCCCGAACGAGCCGTTATATCCTTTTGGGTTTGGTCTAAGCTATACGACCTTTGCTTATTCGGATATGAAGCTGGACCGCAATCATATGAAGGAAGATGAGACGATTCTGGCCTCGGTGAAGGTGACGAATACGGGGGCCACGGCTGGGGAAGAGATCATTCAGCTGTACATTCAGGATTGCTGCGGCAGCATTGTCCGCCCGGTCAAGGAGTTGAAAGGCTTTAGCAAAGTGGTCCTGGCGCCGGGAGAGAGCCGGGAAGTTAGCTTCCGGATTACGGCGGAGGCGTTAACTTATTGGACGCCGGAAGCTGGATATATGGCTGAACCGGGTCTATTCAAGGCTTATATCGGGTCCAGCAGCCGGGACGTATTGGAGGCTGCCGAGTTTGAATTGCTCGTGGCCGATAAATCGGACACACAAGTAAGTGAACGTGGAGGGGAAGCTGGCTTATGACACAAGAGCAGTCTTTGCGATTGTATCCGCAGCCGAGAGGGCTGCAATGGCTGGAAGGGGAGAAGAAGTGGACCTCCAGCATCGTTCTGGATACGCAGGGCGAAGCCGACGAGGCGGCTGAACGCGTGAAGCTTGCCTCCCGCTTGCAGGAAGCGTTCGCTGGCTCCGGGGACGATCCTGCTGCTGACGGGCAGGCGATGACCTTGATCCGGGTGCGCAGCAGAGAGGAGCTTCATCCGCAGGGATATGTGCTGCAATGGGATGAGGCAGGCCTTCTGGTGGAGTATGGCGGCGATGCGGGGTTGTTTTATGCGCTAGTTACCGTGGAGCAGTTGGTTTCCCGCGAAGGTAAGAACTGGAGATGTTTCCGGATCGAGGATGAACCCGACTTTCCGGTGCGCGGTTTTATGCTGGATATCGGACGGAACAAAATTCCGAAGCTTGGCGAACTTTATAAGTTGGTTGACCAGCTGGCGAGATTGAAGCTGAATCATTTGCAGCTGTATATGGAGGGTTACTGCTTTGAGATGGAGGCATACAAGGACGCCTTCCCAGGGAGCACGCCAATCACGGCAGAGGAACTCCGCGAGCTGGATGCTTATGCTGTCGAGCGGTTTATCGATCTGGTGCCAAACCAGAACTGCCTGGGACATATGGGAGAATGGCTGAACAAGCCGGAATTCCGCGAGCTTGCCGAGCATCCGGATGGCTTGCCGTTGCCCCAGGGGATTACGTTTCCGCCGACCACGCTGAACCCGGTTGATTCGCGTTCGATCGCATTGGTTCGAAATTTATTTGATGCCCTGCTGCCGCAATTTTCATCTTCTTATGTCAATATCAACATGGATGAGCCTTACGGCTTGGGCGCCGGGCAGAGCAAGGAGCGGTGCGATGAAATCGGCGCAGGACGGCTTTATATGGAGTATGCGGAGCAGGTGTTTGATCTTGTCCGCAGCCATGGCAAGAAGGTGTTAATGTGGGGCGACGTGCTTGCTTCACATCCCGAGGTCATGGAGCAGATTCCAGAGGATGTGACAATTCTCGACTGGAATTATGAGAGCAGCGTTTCCTTTGAGGGTCATTGCCGTGTGTTGGCGGAGCGGCAGATTCCGTTCTATGTGTGCCCGGGAACGAGCTCCTGGTCCTCCATTTCCGGAAGAACCGACAATATGCTGGATAACATCTCTGATGCGGCAATCCAGGGCCTTACATATGGGGCCGGCGGCCTGATTGTAGCGGACTGGGGAGATAACGGGCATTGGCAGGTTCCTGCGATCAGCTACCCGGGTATTACCTATGCGGCCGGTGTCAGCTGGCATGCGCAGCATCATTTGAATCAGACCGGGCTGATTGAAGATTACTTGACGGAAGCGGTATTTAGGGACGAAAGCGGCGAAGCCGGGCATCTGATGCTTGAACTGGGCCGATATTATCATTTGGAGAACAGTACAGTTGATAATTCCACTTATACAATGCATTTGCTGCTTCGTGGCCTTAAAACGCCGGAGCAATTTGCGGCAGAGCTGAACAGCTTCATTCGTATTTTCGCGGATCTGGGCGGACCTGGCGGCGAATTTAGGCTGGATTATCGGCATCATGAAATGCTGGAATGGCTTGTTCAAAGGAAGAAGCAGCTGGCAAGACTCCGGCTCCGGATGACCGAGGCGAATCTCGTGCTTGATGAATGGATGAATACATTGCGAATCATCGAACAAGGGATAGGGCTTCACCGTTATACACACCGAATTGACCTTCCAGATTCAAAGGCCGAAATCGAGCACCTGAGGGCGCTGGCGAAGCTGCTGGAGCTAACGATTGCGGAATTTGACCGGCTATGGCTTATCCGGAACCGGGAAGGCGGTTTAGTTACAAGTCATCGTGCTTTACACCAGCTGCAGGCTCAGTATCAAGAGCGGCTGAAAGAGCTTGAAGCTTTGCATTCAATTCACCAGAAAGGGGTCTGAAGATGGGGAAGCAGCGTAATCTGAAATCATTGATTGCACAAATGACACTGGAGGAGAAGGCCAGCCTCTGCTCCGGGCAAGATACATGGCACACTCAGGGGATCGAGCGGCTGGGGATTCCATCCGTGATGGTTACAGATGGTCCGCATGGTCTGCGTAAACAAAGGGGCTCTTCCGACCACCTTGGCCTGTTCGACAGCGTGCCTTCTACTTGTTTCCCTTCAGCGGCGGGGTTAGCGAGCTCCTGGAATCGGGATTTAATCGGCAAAATGGGAGAAGCACTGGGCAGGGAGTGCCAGGCGGAGAATGTCGCTATTTTGCTGGGGCCTGGTGTCAATATTAAACGTTCGCCGCTCTGCGGACGGAATTTTGAATACTTCTCGGAAGACCCGTACTTATCCGCGGAAATGGCGGCTCACCATATTCAGGGCGTACAAAGCCTAGGGGTAGGCACTTCGCTTAAACATTTTGCTGCTAACAATCAGGAACACCGTCGGATGACTTCCAATTCCGTGGTAGATGAACGGACATTGCGCGAAATTTACCTGGCCAGCTTTGAAGGGGCGGTCAAGCAAGCTCAACCGTGGACCGTCATGTGCGCTTACAACCAAGTGAACGGTGAATTTGCCGCAGAGAATCAGGAATTGCTGACCGATATTTTAAAAGACGAGTGGGGGCATCAAGGTTTTGTCGTGTCGGATTGGGGCGCGGTGAACGAGCGAGTTAAGGGCCTGGTCGCCGGATTGGAGCTGGAGATGCCCTCCAGCAACGGCGAGGGGACGACGCAAATTGTGGAAGCAGTGAAAAGCGGACAATTGCCCGAGGCCACGCTGGATGATGCCGTAGAGCGACTGCTTAACATCATTTTCAAGGCTGTGGACCAAAGGAGGCCGGATGCAGCCTTCCAGCCGGAGGAACATCATCATTTGGCCCGGGAAGTCGCACGGGAAAGCATGGTGCTGTTGAAGAACGAAGACGGCATCTTGCCTCTGAAGCGGAGCGGCAAGATCGCCATAATCGGCGCTTTCGCAGAGGAGCCGCGCTATCAGGGCAGCGGCAGTTCGCAAATCAGGCCGACCCGTCTGGATAATCCCATTGAAGAAATGAGCAAGCTGGCCGGGGCTGCGGAACTTATCTATGCGAAGGGATACGATTTGAAGGAGGAGGAGAGCAACTCTTCCCTGCTGCAAGAGGCGCTGAGTGCAGCCTCCGAGGCCGCGGTAGCGGTGGTATTTGCCGGATTGCCGAGTCGATACGAGTCCGAAGGTTTTGATCGCAAACATCTGCGGATACCTCCGAACCAAGTAGCGCTGATCGAAGCGGTGGCCGGGATACAGAAAAATCTGGTGGTGGTACTGAGTAACGGTTCCCCTGTCGAAATGCCTTGGCTCTATCAAGCCAAAGGAGTGCTGGAAGCTTATCTGGGCGGCCAGGCGTTTGGCGGTGCGATTGCCGACCTGCTGTTCGGGGAAGCCAATCCTTCCGGCAAGCTGGCTGAGACTTTCCCGGTTCAGCTGAGCGATAACCCGTCGTATTTATTCTTTCCGGGTGAAGGCGACCGGGTGGAGTATCGGGAAGGCTTGTTTGTTGGCTATCGATATTACGATAAGAAGCAGTTGGAACCGTTGTTTCCTTTTGGGTATGGGCTCAGCTATACGAGCTTTGAGTATTCGAATCTAACTGTGGATAAGAAGAAATTGTTGGATTCCGACCAGCTTCGCGTATCGGTGGACATCGAGAATACCGGTTTCCTTGCCGGAAGTGAAATTGTGCAGCTCTATATTCGCGATCCCGACAGCAGCGTCATCAGACCGGATAAGGAGCTTAAAGGCTTCGACAAGATGGAATTGGCAGCTGGTGAGAAGAAGACGGTCACTTTTGAACTCGATCGCCGCAGTTTTGCCTATTATGATATAGAGATCAAGGATTGGGCGGTGGAGACCGGTACCTTTGAAATTCTGGTCGGCAAATCCTCTCGCGATATTATGCTCTCGGAGACGGTTGAAGTACAGTCGACAACGGAGCTCAGTTCAAGATTCCATCGCAACTCCACGGTGGCCGATATGATGACGAGCGAGCCGGGCGCCGTGTTCATCAAGAAGTTTATGAGTATGCTTCCGTTTGCGTCCGCGATGGATCCGTCTCATTCAGAAATGTTGAAGGCATTCATGGAGTTTATGCCGCTGCGCAGCCTGGTCTCCTTCAGCGGCGGCAAGTTTACGGAGGAACAGCTGCATGATTTGCTGAAGCAGTTGAACAGCTAGGAGATCCTTTTATTTGTACTTGCGAGGGGATCGGCGCTTCTTATCTATTTGCAATGTTGTATTTGGCATAGAACGTGTAACATGTATTTTCCATATGGGCTCAAAGCAAAAACAACCGGAGGCTTTGCCTCCGGTGTTTTCTTGATTTCTTATTAGGAAGGCAACGCTTCCGATACAAATTTGATCTTATTCTAAAATACTCTTCGTGCGGTAACAAACCGCTTCTTCCAGGAATCGGAGAAATCCTCTAAACGAACACCGTATTTGACGGAGTAGGTCTGGAGCAGTTGGCCGTCGCCGGCATAGATGGCTACATGGCCGATGTCCAACCCCCGTGATTCGAAGAACAGCAAATCCCCTTTGCGGAGCTCATTCAGGCCAACTTCCCTGCCTTCCTTGGCTTGTTCATAAGAAACTCGCGGCAGATCGATCGATAGGATATCAGCAAAAACATGCTTGACGAACGACGAGCAGTCGAATGTTTGTGTCTGCTCTGACGAGGCGCCAAATTCATAAGGGGTGCCCAGATACTTCATGCCATAGGCGAGCAGCTCGTTCGCCTGTTCTTCCCGCAGGGCAGGACTTGAGTAGTCGGTATATTTGGGCTTGGCCGAAATATACCCGGTCCGGTTATCGGTCGTGCGTACCTCAAGCCAGAATGGGGAGGCTTCGCGAACGACGTGGACCTTGTTCCCGGCGGGCAGCAAGTCCCCGGCAGCCTGGCTGTTCGCATTTGGTGCAGTGCGCAGATTGACGCCCCACAGGATACTGGTTTCGTAATTGATCGGCGGAGCAGAAGTGATTATAACGGTTTTGGTATCCGCCTCCCATTTCACCGAGCTGCCGAGCGCTTCGCTAACAAAGCGCAAAGGTACTAGCGAATATCCGCGTTCGATCTGCCCCGGGGCCGTCAGATTTATAGCTTGTCCGTTCAGCTGTGCGACCGAATCTCCGATGCGGTAAGTCAGCTTGGTCTCGTCTTTGGTGGCGGTAACTGTCTTGCTGCTTCCTTCCCAGGCCAGCTTAGCGCCTTGGGCTTCAAACAGTCCGCGCATGGGAACGAGTACGGTTCCGCGGACCAGGATCGGTTCGATCTCGAGCTGTAGTTGTTGCCCGTCCAGGTAAACCGATACTGGACTGGAAGCCGAACCGGTTGCAGGCCTGGCCGATGGATCGTTCCCTGGGCTGGTTGCAACCGTTGGGGCCGCGTTGGAGGATTCGGCATGCACGGGAGTCGAATAGAGCAGGGCCGCGGCCAGCAGAAGATAGAATACGCCTTTTTGTGTTGTCATGTTATTCATCACCTTGTTGTTAGTTGTTACTTAATTGGACGAAAGCGGATGGGGATAGTTGTGGTTCCAAATGATGGTAATTATAAACAGTATTGCACATAGCCCGAGGGAAGAGGGGCTAGAGTCTTTGGGGGATATGCCCCGCTTCAGGTTTGGCGGGGCCATAACCAAAAGGCCGGCCCCCTGCTTATGAGACAGGGGGCCGGCCCAAATAGATAATGAATTTCTTAGTATACCCGGTCAGACTCCCGATTGCTCGGGAACCAGCCTAATGATCTCCAGTTTACGGAAGCGGTTTGGCTCTTTCTCAAGCAGCTTGAAGGTCAGTTCTTCATGCTCAAGGGTCTCGCCAACCTTCATCTCGGGATTCGTTCCGAACAACCAGCCGCCAATCGTATCGACGTCCTCGGTGCTAATATCGGCCATGAATAGATCATTAATATGATTAATTGTCACCTTGCCATCGACGATAACATGGTTCTCATTGACCATTACGAGCGGTTGTTCTTCTTCCTTATCGAATTCGTCGCGAATTTCGCCGACGATCTCTTCGAGGATGTCCTCGATCGTTACGAGTCCGGCGGTTCCCCCGTATTCATCGATCAAAATCGCCATATGGGTACCCTCGCGCTGCATTCTCTGCAGCAATTCATTCACCGGAGTTACTTCCGATACAGCCATAGCAGGCTGCAGAATCGAGGCGATGTCCAGATCAGGGTTATCCTCGGAGGCAAGGAAGAATTGCTTCGTATTAATAAATCCGATAATGTTATCCTTATTCTCTCGTACGACCGGAAAACGCGTATATTGCTGTTCCTTGATAATGTCCAGATTCTCCCGGCGGGTTTTCTCTGTATATAAACACACCATATCGGTACGTGGCACCATTATTTCTTTGGCTAATAAATTATCGAAAGCAAATATTCGGTTTACATAGCCGTATTCGCTTTGATTGATCTTGCCGCTCTCGAAACTCTCGTTAATAATAATCTGCAATTCTTCCTCAGAGTGGGCTTCTTCATGCTCCGAGGCTGGTTTAATGCCAACCAATTTAACGAGCTGATTCGCTGATCCGTTCAAGGTCCAGATAAAAGGGCGCATGATCTTATTGAACCAGATAAGCGGTTTAGCCGTTAGCATAGCTACGGTCTCCGCCTTGCGGATTGCGATTGTCTTAGGGGCAAGCTCCCCGACGACAACATGCAAATAAGTGACGACAACAAATGCGATGATGAATGAAAGCACCTTGCTAATTGCATCAGGTATTTGGAGGCTGTGGAATAGAGGGTGCAAAATTCTTTCCACCGTGGGTTCCCCTAGCCAACCGAGTCCGAGAGCTGTGATCGTAATTCCAAGCTGACAAGCAGATAGATAGTCGTCCAGATGAGTTATGATCTGTTTGACACCAAGTGCCTTCTTATTCCCTTCCAGAATCATCTGATCTACTCTACTCTCTCTTACACGGACGATCGCGAATTCCACCGCAACGAAGAACGCCGTTAATGCGATCAGAATCGCCACCATAACCAAATTTAAACCCAATAGCCTGTCACTGTCCATTCTCTACATCTACTCCTTTTATTTATAAAATGATAAAAATGAATATCAATAATATTATATAATATCGTTCAATATTTTGCGAATTAACATGATAGATTATGGATTGGCCATTGATTAATGTTCGTGTTTTGGTTTGTAAAAAAGCGATTATGCAGATTTAAATATAGATTATGTGTCAAAATACGAATGTTATGACAAATTTCTTATTGACTTATTCGCGTGATTTGGTAAGCTGTAGTTGTTGATGAAAATCCGAATGCTTGGCACATGATTTCGTATATCCTCAATAATATGGTTTGAGGGTCTCTACAAGGAACCGTAAAATCCTGGCTACGATAGGTATGTTTCGTATACCTATTCATAGACACAGGATTTTTTGCTATTTTTCCGACTTCAGGAGGGACATATATGAGTAAATATGATGTGATCGTCGTTGGGGCAGGACCAGCCGGTATTTTTGCCTGCTATGAGCTTACAAGAAAGGCACCGCATTGGAAGGTGCTGCTGGTAGACAAGGGGCATGACATTTATCGCCGCCGCTGTCCGATTCTTGAGGAGAAGATTACGCTATGTCCGCCAGCAGCTGGACGTAAGCAATATGCTGGCTGCTTGCCTGCGTGTTCGATTACCGCCGGGTTTGGTGGAGCAGGGGCTTATAGTGACGGCAAGTTCAATATTACGACCGAATTTGGCGGATGGTTAAACGATTATTTACCCCAGTCCAAAGTGCTTGAGCTGATTAAATATGTGGATCAGATCAATCTGGATCACGGGGCGACCACGACGATCACGGATCCGACAACTGATGCTATCCGCAGCATTGAACGGCGCGGGTATGCTGCCGGATTGAAGCTGCTTCGCGCCCAGGTGCGCCATTTGGGGACAGAGCAGAATCTGGAAATATTGAAGTCCATTTATGAATATTTGCAATCCCGGATCGATATGCTATTCAAAGGGGAAGTTGAGGATATAGTTACTGTCAAACAGGACGGGCAACATCAGGTACAGGGCATTGTTTTGAAGGACGGCGAGGTGTACGAGGCAGAGCAGGTGATGATCGCCCCGGGGCGGGACGGCTCGGTGTGGTTGTCGGAAATATTGAAGAAGCGCAGATTAAAAATGACAAATAATCAAGTGGATGTCGGGGTGCGTGTGGAGACCTCAGACATTGTCATGCGGGAAATTAATGAACACCTCTATGAAGGAAAGTTTATTTTTAACACCTCGGTAGGGACCCGAGTTCGTACCTTCTGCAGCAACCCTTCCGGGCATGTGGTGGTCGAGAATCATACGGGAGTGATGGCGGCAAACGGCCATTCATATAAAGATCCGGCATTGGGCTCGGCGAACACCAATTTCGCCTTGCTGGTCTCCCATAAGTTCACCGATCCGTTTGACAAACCGAATGAATATGCGCGCGAGATTTGCAAGAGAGCAAATGACCTGTCCAACGGGGGAGTAATCGTTCAGAAATATGGCGATATTCTGCGCGGAAGAAGATCGACGGCCGGAAGGATCGCGGAAGGCTTCCTGGAGCCGACATTGAAAGAGGCAGTGGCCGGCGATCTGGGGCTTGTCCTGCCATATAATACGATGAAGAGCTTGATCGAAATGGTTGAGGCACTGGATAAAGTAACGCCGGGGATCGCTTCAGAGCATACGTTGTTCTACGGAGTTGAAGCGAAATTCTATTCCGCGCGTCCGAAGCTCTCGGAGGGGCTGGAGACGGAGATCAGCGGCTTGTTCTGCGGCGGGGATGGGGCTGGAATTACCCGTGGCCTGGCGCAGGCCGGGGCTGCCGGGGTTTGGATCGCCCGTAATATGATGGAGAAGCTGAACTAGTCTGGCCGAAGTGACAATCCAACTTTTTAAGGACCGTCATTCACTGGGAAGCAGGTGAAGGGGGTCCTTTTTGCATACTGAAAAACAATAAACTGAATTCAGGCGATGAAAGGTTGATCTCAGCAAAGCTCCGTGGAGCGGTCGCCAGGGATGTCCATCTTGTCAAATTGTTGGCCCTGCTTGATCTTCCGCTTAAAGACTTATATAAATTTGCATAGCTGAACATGCTAACTACACTGGTGATTAGCAACGGAAGCAAGGCAAAGCCGATGGGGATGCGGCGGTTTAACAACATATTTGTGCAAACGATTGCTCAAAGCGTGAAACGATGCTAGAATGCATGATATACAGTCTTTTGGACAACCTGTCAGGTAACTATGAGGTGCAGCCGATTCCTTGCCGGACAGGCCGTGAAGGTGGCGGAACGTTTTAGGGATTTGTTGCCATATGATACATTGGCATCTGATATACCTTTCTCGATTTTCTCGCACTTTCACACTTTCATGAGATAGGAGTGAAGCCAGTGTCGGTACAGAAGGAAATGGACATAGTTGCGGATTATGGGGATCTAGCTGTAACGAATGGGATTTCTGTGTTTGATCCTAAATTTGACGAGATATTCTACTATGATGGCGATGATCTTGGGGTTACCTACACACCGGAGCAGACGACGTTCAGATTGTGGGCCCCCACTGCCTCTGAGGCAAGCGTGATGATCTATGATAGCTGGGATGGAGCGCTTATCGAGCGCAAGCCAATGGTTCGTGACGTTCGTGGGACCTGGGTCCTTACGGTGAATGGGAATTGCAATCATTGGTATTATACGTACGGCGTGCAGGTCGGCAGTCAGTGGAATGAAGCGGTGGATCCCTATGCCAAAGCGGTTGGCGTCAATGGAGATCGCGGGGTAGTGCTCGATCCGGGCAGTACGCAGCCGCGGCGCTGGACGGAAGATAGGCCTCCGTTGGCGGCGCCGGTTGATGCGGTGATCTATGAGCTTCATGTTAAGGACTTATCGATTCACCCGCAGAGCGGAAGCAGCTATCCCGGAAAGTACCTTGGTTTGGCGGAGAGGGGGACGACGGGACCGGATGGAATACCCACAGGGCTTGATTATATTTCTGGACTGGGTGTAACCCATGTGCAGTTGCTGCCGGTATATGATTACGCAACGGAGAGCGTAGATGAGACGAAGCCGGAGCTTCCGCAATATAATTGGGGGTATGATCCGAAAAATTATAATGTCCCGGAAGGCTCTTATGCTACAGACCCTTATTCCCCGGATCTCAGAATCAGAGAGCTGAAGCAGATGATTCAGGCGCTGCATGATCGCGAAATCCGGGTCATTATGGATGTTGTGTACAATCACGTTTATGACGGATACTTGGTCAACTTCAGCAAGCTCGTTCCCGGTTATTATTTGCGTTATAAAGAGGATGGGACTTTTTCTAACGGCAGCTTCTGTGGAAATGAATGCGCTTCGGAACGAAAAATGATGTCTAAGTTCATCGTCGATTCGGTCGTATATTGGGCGCAGGAGTATCATATGGACGGCTTCCGCTTTGATCTGATGGGGCTAATGGATATCGCTACGATGAATGAGATCAGGCGTCGCCTCGATGAAATCGATCCTTCGATTATGATGATCGGAGAAGGCTGGGGGATGGATACGGTACTGCCGGAGGCTCAGCGTGCCAATCAGAGCCATGCCGCGCTTCTCCCGCGGATTGGCCAGTTTAATGATGGTTTTCGGGATGCGGTGAAGGGCGATATTTTTGTATATGGCCTGGAGGGATTTGTTAGTCTGGGTCGCGGCTTTGAGGAGAAGGTGAAGCGGGGGATTGTCGGCGGAATCAAGTACGAAGGTGCAATTTTGCAGTATGCTATTGAGCCGGATCAGACAGTCAATTATGTAGAATGCCATGATAACCATACATTATGGGATAAGCTAGTGCTGTCTACGGATGGATATACGGATGAGGAGCGTCGCAGCATGCACCGGCTCGCTTCGGCGATAGTCTTAACGAGCCAAGGCATTCCGTTTATCCACGCTGGCCAGGAGTTCATGCGTACGAAGCAAGGGGTAGAGAACAGCTACAAATCCCCGATTGAGATCAATCGGATGGATTGGCAGCGCTGTGCTGAACGCCAGAGCGATGTCCTGTATATGTGCAGCCTGATTAAGCTGCGTCAGTCGCACCCGGCCTTCCGCTTGAGAACGGCACGCGAGATCAGAAGGCATCTCCATTTCGAACAAGCGCCGGAGCATGCCATCGCGTATACCTTGCGCAATCATGCTGGCGGTGATCCGGATCGTCATTTATATGTTCTGTACAATGCGAATCCAGAACCGACTACACTTGAGCTTCCAGAGCTTGGGGATTGGGAAGTGCATTTCGGCAATGAGCTTGTCATTTCCTTGAAGCAGCGGCGGATTCAAGTTCATGGAGCAGGTATGGTTGTACTTGCCGTCCATGATTAGTACTAGAGATTGTACAGAAGTCCACCTTTGATGAGAACAGCGCTCGCGGTCATTCAAGGCCGGGCGCTTGCGTATACAGAGGTCGGTTTTTGAATAGGTATGATGAGTAAAAAAGGGTCATTCCTGAAGGCAAGATTCAGGAATGACCCTTTAAGTTTATCTTTATAAGTTGGCCGAAGCGTTCTGATGCTTGATTTCGCCATGTCCGTCTACGGTGTAGCTAGTGTCATACACGCAGATTGCCGCAGGAACATCAGTCTCATTAACGACATGAATGCTGTCTCCGGTTACGTTCACCTTCAAGCGTGAATTACGGAACATCACTTTGAACGAGAAATTATCCCAATGGGAAGGTACAAAAGGACGCAGCATCAATTCACCATCAACGACACGTAGCCCGCCGAAGCCTTGGACAATGGACATCCAGGTGCCTGCCATGCTGGTCGTATGACAGCCGTCTTCGGTATCATTATTATAGTTGTCCAGATCAAGTCTGGCCGTGCGCAGATACATCTCGTAGGCCTTTTCCTGGTAGCCGAGCTCGCAGGCGATAATAGAATGCACGCAAGGGGACAGGGAGGACTCATGCACCGTCATCGGCTCGTAGAAATCGAAGTTGCGTTTTTTCGTATCGAGATCATAACGGTCGCCAAGGAAATACAAGCCCTGCAGCACGTCCGCCTGCTTAATGAAGCAGGAGCGCAAAATACGGTCCCAGGACCAGTTCTGGTTGATCGGCAGATTTCCGGCCGGAAGGTCCTTCACAGCGATCAGCTCTTTATCCAGGAAGCCGTCTTGCTGCAGGAATACACGACGTTCTTCATCGTAAGGATAGTACATATTGTCGATGATATGCTGCCATTGCTTCGTCTCTTCTTCCTGCAAATCAAGCTTGGCGATCAGAGCCTGATATCTGTCCGGCTCATTCGCCTTCAGGTATTCAAGGACCTCCAGCGTATATTCGAGCGTCCAGACGGCAATCCGATTTGTATACCAGTTGTTGTTGACGTTGTTCTCGTATTCGTTTGGTCCGGTAACGCCGAGCATGACATATTTGTTCTTGGCCTTGGAGAAGTTCACGCGCTGCTCCCAGAAGCGGGATATTTCAGCCAGCACTTCAAGCCCGTATTGGCCCAGATAGGTAAAGTCTCCGGTGTAATTCACATAGTTATAGATCGCATAGGCAATCGCCCCATTCCGGTGAATTTCCTCAAAAGTAATCTCCCATTCGTTATGGCACTCCTCGCCGTTCATCGTGACCATCGGGTAGAGGGCGCCTTTGGTGAAGCCAAGCTTCTTCGCATTCTCTTTGGCCTTCTCCAGATGCTTGTAGCGATAGATCAAGAGATTGCGGGCGATATGGGAATCCGCGGTACTTAGATAGAAAGGAATGCAGTATGCTTCTGTATCCCAATAAGTACTTCCGCCGTACTTTTCACCAGTGAAGCCTTTCGGGCCGATGTTGAGACGGTCATCTTCACCGCTATAGGTCTGATTCAACTGGAAAATATTAAAGCGGATCGCCTGCTGCGCCGAGACATCGCCTTCGATAATAATATCGCTGTCTCTCCATTTATCCGCCCATCCGTCAGCCTGTTCGCTGAGCAGGGTATCGAAACCGGCTTGTTTGGCTGCCGTGAGCAGGTCTTTGCCGGCCGCAACCAAATCGCCAAGCCCATGATCACGAGAGGTCACATTAGCTACATACTTGAATAAGGTAATCGGCTCATTGGCATGCGCCTCAACGCTGACTTCACCGGCCACATATTTATCCTTCTCGCTAACGGCGGCCTGGATATCCAACCTGGAACCATTCTTGAAAATGTCAAAAGACATCACCGAGGTCACATGGAAGTCCAGCTTTTTCGTCTTCACCGTCAGATAATAAAGCTCAGGCTCGGCAGCTCTCTCAACCTCCAGCCAGAATTTCTCCTCATAGTTGGAGTCCTTATTTTGCACATCCCCGTCAAGATAAGGTTCTAGCGTAATTGTTCCGTTAAAATTGAGCGGTGTTACCGTATAGCGAATCGCCCCGATCTCATGGCGTTTGACACTGACAAAGCGAACCGCTTCTACCGCTACTTCTTTGCCGTCCTTCAGTACAGCTGTAAAACGGCGGGACAGATAACCTTCCTTCATGTTCAGTTCACGTACGAATTCCTTGACCTCGCACTCCGCCAGATCCAGCTCAACGCCATTGATCATGACATGGATTCCGATCCAGTTCGTACTGTTCAATACTTTGGCAAAATACTCCGGGTACCCGTTCTTCCACCAGCCCACGCGGGTTTTGTCCGGATAATACACACCTGCCATGTAACTACCCTGCAGGCTTGCGCCGCTGTATTGTTCTTCGAAATTGGCACGTTGTCCCATATATCCGTTACCGATGCTGAAGATACTCTCGGATATTTCGTGGTTTTGCGGATCGAAGGACTCTTCGATAATGGACCATTCATCTAATTTTAAATATTGCTTCACGGTGATCTTCTCCTTTTCATAACAGTCATTTATATGTTTAATGAGTGGTGAACAAAGCTATGCATGATATCAAGTAGCGCTTAAGCTCGCCCATGCTCCTACTCCTGGGTTCCTACAGCTTGTTCTAGCTGATCCAAACGCTCCACGGTCATCTCGGCAAGGGAAGCGATCACGAAGTCAGCCTGATTAAGCGTCGCTGGTGATCCGATGCCAATGCAATTCATGCCAGCGCGGCGCGCTGCTTCAATCCCGGCTTCGGCGTCTTCGAAAACGACGCAGTTATCTGGGGATATGCCAAGCTCCTGAGCTCCCAGCAAGAACACTTCAGGATCAGGTTTCGCATTTGAGGTGCGTGTGCCATCGATGATGGCATCGAAATAAGGGGTCAGCCCTGTATTGTTCAGGATGATCATTGCATTTTTACTGGCTGAACCCAAAGCGGTCTTAAGTCCGTTCTCCCGACAGGCTTGCAGATACTCCATCGCTCCTGGGAGGATTTCCGTATGATCCATCCGGGATATCGATTCAACATACCAATCGTTCTTGCGTGCGGCCAGCTCCTGCTTCTTAGCATCCTCCAATGTGAGCTTCCCAATACTTAGCAAAATGTCAAGCGAGGCCATGCGGCTCACACCTTTTAATCGTTCGTTGTCCTGCTCCGTAAAATCGAAGCCCAGCTCATTGGCCAGCCGCTTCCAGGCTAAATAGTGATATTTGGCGGTGTCGACGAGAACGCCGTCCAGGTCGAACAGACAGGCTTGAATGTGATTCATCTTATCTCCTCCTGCAATGAATAGTGAATAATGGGTAGCGGGTAGTAAATAGTTGAATAGCAATTGGTGAAAAGAGAAAAGTGTAAAGCGAAAAGTAAAAAGTAAAAAGTAAAAAGTAAAAAGTAAAAGGTAAAAAGTAAAAGGTAAAAAGTAAAAGGTAAAAAGTAAAAGGTAAAAAGTAAAAGGTAAAAAGTAAAAGGTAAAAAGTAAAAGGTAAAAACCGTGTAAACAGCGAATTACAAATTTGCGCAAACGTTTGAATAAATATCAAAAAATAAAAGAAGCCGAATGCTTCCATTATTTTTATAGGGTGAGGTCAATCCGGACATCAAGCCTTAGCGGAGAATATAGAAGACTCACGAACGACCAGGCGATGTGGAATAACATATCTTGCTGGACTTATTGGATCGTTGTCTTTGTGCTGAATCGCTTGAATCAGCATCTGGGAAGCGGTATATCCCATATTATAAATTCCGATATCGACACTGCTCAGCGGGGGTGTAGACATCTCCGCCAGCGGAATATTGTTGAAGCTTACCAAGCACAAATCGTTAGGAACCTTGTAGTTAAGCTCATGCAATCCCCGCAACACGCCAAAGGAAATGACGTCGTCGACCAGGACGATCGCGGTAGGGCGGTCGGGAAGATTCATGAAGAAAGAGATGGCCCGATATCCGCTCTCCTGTAAAAATTCGCCTTCGACAATCCACTCCGGCTTCGATTCCAGCCCGGCATCGCTTAATGCCTGCAGGTAGCCCTGCAAACGATCCTTGGATACGACAAGCTCAGGAGGACCGCTGACAAATCCGATCCGCTCATGTCCAAGCGAGATCAAATGCTTCGTAGCATCGTAGGAGGCTTGTACATTATCTGTATCAACCGATAATATGTCGGCGTATTGCTCGCTGCGCCCTATCAGGACGAATTTATGGTTATTTTGGTATAGAAAATCGACAACAGGATCATCAGTTCTTGAATAGAGCAAGATCACCCCATCTACCCGGTGCCCGTTCAAAAGCCTGGCTACCCCTTCAACCTCATCTTTCTCATTGGCTCCGGAACTCAGCAGCACATCAAAACCTTGACGGTTAGCTTGGGTAACGATACCACGGATCAACTCCATGAAGAAGAAATTGGAGAACAGCTCCTCGGCAGATTTCGGCAGCATAATACAGATGCTGTTGGTCGTCCGGGATACGAGGCTCTTAGCCATAATATTCGGATGATAGCCGAGCTCTTCCATAATTTCTTTTACTCTTCTTGAGGTTTCTGCGCTTATTCTGGGATGATTGGATAGCACCCGGGACACGGTGGAGGGCGATACTCCTGCTTTTTTGGCGACGTCCTTAATCGTAACGGCCATTGAAATACTCTCCTTTGTGGAACCGTTTGCTTTACACAGTAATATTAATCGATATGGAATGGAATGTAAATAGGATTGGTGGTATCGTTTGCGCAATATTCATTGCTTGCCATTTCAAACATCGCTCATAAATGTTTAATGCCTCAAGAGAATTTTCTCCTTAAAATAAAGCCCCCTCCTTTTGGCTGTTAATAGGGGAGAGGGCGTGAGTGCCTGATTATCGTTCCGATGTTAAAATGGCGCATCCATAAGCCGGCAGCCTTACCGTCAGCTTGCCGTCAGCTGCTGTATAACCCTTGCCGCTGATCTTGTCCAACCATAGCTTATCTGCCGAATCGATCTCAAAGGTCTGGCCGGCGTCGTAATTGTTAAGCAATACAACGGCTAAATCTCCGCCAAGCTTACGCTCATAGGCGAGCTTTGAGCCGCCCTTCTCGGCTTCGAGGAAGCGGATTGTACCGGTGCGCAGCGGAGCCAACTCCTTGCGCAGGGCGATCAGCTTGCGATAGAAGTCGAACAGGTCCTGATCCTGATGCTCAGGGCGCCATTCCATACATTTGCGGCAATCCGGATCCGGTCCGCCGTCCAGGCCGACTTCATCTCCATAGTAAATACAAGGCGTGCCCATATAAGTAAATTGGAAAAATGCCGCCAGCTTCATCCGATCCTTGTTATCATCGCACAGGGTCAACAAGCGCGGAGTGTCATGGCTATCCAACAGATTGAAGGCCACCTCGCTCGCTTGTTGCGGATAACGGGAAATTTGCTGACCAATGACATTGGCGAAGCTTTGAGCGTCCATCTTTTGCCGGATGACAAAATCAATTACCGCATTGGTGAACGGATAGTTCATTACGGCATCGAACTGGTCGCCTTGTAGCCAAGGGGAAGATTCATGCCAAATCTCACCGAGAATATACGCTTCCGGATTAGCCTTCTTAACCACTTTGCGGAATTCGCGCCAGAACTGGTGGTCTACTTCATTAGCTACATCAAGCCTCCAGCCGTCAATGCCCACTTCCTTGATCCAGAATTCAGCAACATTCAGCAAATATTGCTTCGTCTCCGGGTTGCTGGTGTTGAGCTTAGGCATAATCGGCTCGAACGCAAAGGTGTCGTAGGTCGGCAGGCCGCGAGCCTTATCCAGCGGGAATTGATGAATATGGAACCAGTCCTTGTAGCGGGACTTTTCGCCTTTTTCCAGCACATCAAGGAATGGGGCAAAAGCTTGTCCGGAATGATTGAATACCGCATCGAGCACTACCCGGATTTCCCGCTCATGGCAAGCCTTGACCAGCTTTTTCATCGTATCCACATCGCCGAAATGCGGATCGATCTTCATATAGTCGGTCGTATCGTACTTATGGTTGGTTGTGGCTTCAAATACCGGTGTAAAATAGATGGCATTAATGCCGAGCTCGCTCAGGTGATCCAGATGATCGATAACCCCTTGCAAATCGCCGCCAAAGAAATTGTGGCGCTCCGGCTTTCCGCCCCAAGGGAGCACATCTTCCGGGTCATTGTCCCGGTTGCCATTGGCGAAGCGTTCCGGAAAGATCTGATAAAATATAGCATCCTTAACCCATTTCGGAACAGTGAATATATCCGCTGGATTAAGGAAGGGATATTCGAATAGCCGATCCGGATTCTCGGGTCGTTCAGGGGAGAAATTATCCTCTGTCATCCACATTTCAAGATCCGCGCTTTTAAGCAGGAATCCATATTTTAGTCTGCGATAGGTGGGTTTGATCGCACACTCCCAATAGTCAAACATTTCATCGCTAATCAGCTTCCGCATAGGAACCAGTTCCTTGCTCTCATCCCACATATATTTATCGCCGGCAAAAGCGAACGCCTGCAATAGATCCCCCTTCTTGGCACGAAGGCGGAGATGAATCGTCTCTTGATCATAAGCGTAGGACCAGTTGAGCTTAGGACGATGATAAACGGCTTCAAGCAACATAAGTAATCCTCCTGATTCTGTTATGATAGGTTGTGAAAAAAACAAAAAAAGATACTCCAGAGCCAAAAAAATTAGGGCCGAGGATGTATCTTGCGATAACAGTGCCTTCCAATTGTACGCCCTCTACAAGGGTCGCTTATGTAACAAAAAATGATTTGTTCGACTGGATTATAGCATTGTTCAAACCTTTGCACAAGAGAGATTCAGCTCCCCATTTTCGAACTGCCTATTTTACTAAATTATATTGCTCGTTATAATGGGAGTTACCAACGACGATGAGCGTACAAGCCTGGAAATAGGATCGGAGGGGCACATGACTACACTGAAGGAAATTGCAGAACGGGTAGGTGTCTCCATCTCGACTGTGTCGCGGGTCATTAATCAAAATGATAGCAGAAGGATTAGTGAAGAGACGAAGCAGAAGATATGGAAGGCTGCTAAGGAAATGAACTATAGCTCAACCCGCAGGGCAAAGTCTGCCAAGACGAAGCAGGGCAAGGATGCCTCATTGAACAGACCCGCTATCGGATGCATATTAGCGCTGCAGGATAACAAATACAATCATCCGTATTTTTCCCCGATTATTCAGGGGATCGAAGCGAAACTGCTGGAAAGAGGCTTATCTATGGCCTTTTTGCATACGCAAGCCGAACTGCATAATGAAGCCGTAGTGGAATCCATGCTGGAAGTGACGAATCTGCAGGGCATTATTTGCATCGAGGGGTTAAGCAAGGATCTCTATAAGCGGCTTAAAGGACGGGTTCCGCTGCTCGTAGGCATCGATGTAAATGACCCGGATATTCCGGTTGTCACTTATGATCGGGTCGCGGCGGCCCAAATGGCAGTCAGACATTTGATCGAGCGTGGCCATACAAGAATCGGGTTCATCGGCGGGATCGGTTTATCGGGCAGCCTGGATCGGGAGAAGCGGTATGCTGGCTATCGCAAAACGCTTGAGGAGCACGGTTTGGAATGCCGGGACGAGTGGGTAATTAACACAAATTGGGATGCAGATGAGAGCTATCAGAGGATGAAGGAGCTGCTTGAGCTGGCCGAACGGCCGACAGCGATGTTCAGCGCCAGCGATATGCTGGCTATTGGAGCGATGAGGGCAGCCGTCGAAGCAGGAATGAGCCTGCCTTTGGACATGTCTTTTGTTGGGATAGACGATATTGAATTTTCCAGGTATACTGCACCGCCATTAACGACAGTGCATGTTCCAAAATACGAAATGGGCTATGCAGCAGCCAAAATTATGGTGGACAGCATGGATGAGGCCTATCCATTTCCATTTCGGATGCAAGTTCCTGTTCAGCTTAAAAAGCGGCAATCCGTTCATCCCATGAATTAAGAGGACCGTGAAGATCGACGTGGTTTTGTCGAAATTCAGGTTCTTTTTTTGTGAGTATATTTGCCCCAAATTATAGTTAATAATAATAAATTTGCGCAAATGTATTGACTCATTAAATCGACGGATGTATGATGTAAGCGTTATGATGGATGGCGAGGTAATGCTGTTCAATTATTATTTTTATTCGTAATTATGCAATATATCTGGAGATGTTACTTTTCCCGTGGCGTATGCTACATTAGCAGAGAAGGACGACTCATATCGTTAACCCATTCGTTATTTGCGCACTTTTTGCACAGAATTTGCATTAGTTTTATTAATGCTGCATCATCGCTTATTGCGCTGAGGTCATAGCGAATTGTACTGATTTGCGGGACGACATCTCTGCCAGCAAACTTACATTTTATTATTGCATAGGGGAGGCAGCGTACGTATGGAGCAAGTCAGGTTAGGGATCATTGGAGCAAGAGGAAGAGGCATGATTGCAAAGTATTGGCATAATCCGGAGGGGCGTTCAGTGGTTGTTGGTGCGGCTGACGTCGATCCCAAGAAACTGGAGGAATTCAAAGAGGATGTTAATCCGGATGCATTCGTAACGACCGATTATCGCGAGCTTATTGCCCGTGAGGATATCGATGCCATTGCTGTCATGTCGCCGGATTATTGTCACGAGGAGCATGCGATAGCAGCCTTGAAGGCGGGCAAGCATGTGTTTTGTGAGAAGCCGCTTGCGATCACAGTGGATGGCTGTGACAATATATTGAGAGCATGGAAGGAATCCGGCAAGCAGCTGATGGTCGGCTTCAACATGCGTTATATGAATATGTACCGCACGATGAAGGAGATCGTTGATTCAGGTGTGATCGGGGAGATCAAGTCCGTATGGGTGCGTCACTTCGTCGGACTTGGAGGCTATTATTATTATCATGACTGGCATGCAAATTCCAAGAATACGACCGGGCTGCTGCTGCAGAAGGGATCGCATGATCTGGATGTGATTCACTGGATCACTGGCCGATATGCCACGAAGGTTAGCGCGTTCGGCAGCCTGGATTTTTATGGCGGAGATAAGCCTAATGATCTGACTTGCCCAACCTGCAGTGAGCGTGAGACTTGCACGGAAGCAAGTCCGGGACGGCTTATTCAATGCGCTTTCCGCGAAGAGGTGAACGTCGAGGACAACAATATGGTCATCATGGAGCTTGAAGGCGGCATTAAAGCCTCGTACCTCCAATGCCATTTTACGCCGGATTATCAGCGCAATTATGTATTCATTGGCACAGAAGGCCGGATGGAGAATAGCGAACCTGAGAATAAGGTGTATGTGAAGACGAGACGTTCGAACAATGACAGGGAGCTCTCCGATCGCGTCTATCATATCAAGGAAGCCGAAGGCTCCCATGGTGGCGCAGATCCGAATATTTGCAAGGACTTCATCGATATGATTCTTGATGGCAAGCAACCGGTAGCCACACCGATCGCGGGAAGAATGAGCGTCGCCGTGGGCTGTGCTGCGACAGAGTCCATCCGGGCCGGAGGCAAGGTTGTCCAAATCTCCCCTGCCCCCGAATTGCTGCAATTGTGATTTTTTAACTATGTGTCCACACCCTTTATATATAGCTGTCCTTGTCGTTACTGAACGGCGCAGGGCAGCCTTTTTTTTGCTTATGGAAGGGAATCCATGTGTTGTAACAAATGATTCTCGGCAAGCGTTAAAATCTTACAGTGTGCCACTCTGGTGAGATTCGGGGATCCCTGAGCGCCACTTCGAGAACGAAGTAACATAGGGAGTATGACGGCACAAAATTGCCGGACCATTGCCAAGGAAGACTAGAGTCTCAAGAGTGGGCGTGTTGACTAACCGAAGCCAGGGTCGTAAGGCAGGTGAATTGGTCAACGAAGACTAGAGACCGAAGGGTAGGCGCATTGGCTAACGGATGCTTGATCCCTGAGGTTAACGGAAGTTAGAGCCTAAGAGTTAAGAGTAGGCGATTAGCTAACCGGAAGCTAAATCCCGAAGGGGGGCGCATGGCACCGGGGGCCAGAGTCCCAAGTTGGGCGTAATGGCTAACGGAGGTTAGAGTCCCAAAGGTAGGCCCAATAGCTAACTGGAAGCTGATCCCAAATTTCAGGCGAATCGTCTAACGGAAACTGGATCCGTTATTTGAGTAAAATGAGGCTGATTTGGAATCTAACGGAACTGAGGGACCTTATTCTGTGAAAAAAGGGGGCGTCACCCCATATTTGGCGGAAATAGCGACCTACAGTTCCGTTAGATTTAAGAAGGGGCGATTATGGTTGATATAAGGGCTCCTATTTCCGTTACATAGGTCGCTGATGCTCCGGCCTTCTGTATTAGGAGCACCAAGGTAGGCGAATTGGCTGACGAAAGCTAGAGCCCCCCAGGTTGGGCGTAATGGCTAACGAAGGCTAGAGACCAAGGTTGGACGTAATGGCTACTGAAAGCTGGAGACCCACGGTTTGGTGTGATGGCTAACAGAGGCTAGAGTCCCCGAAGGGGGGCGCATGGTACCGGAAGCTAGAGTCCCGAAGGGTAGGCGCAATAGCTAACCGATAGCTGAGCCCCCAGGTCAGGCGCATTAGCCAACCGGAAACTGAGCCCAAATCACAGGCGGATCGTCTAACGGAAACTGGATCCGTTATTTGAGTAAAATGAGGCTGATTTGGAATCTAACGGAACTGAGGGACCTTATTCTGTGAAAAAAGGGGGCGTCACCCCATATTTGGCGGAAATAGCGACCTACAGTTCCGTTAGATTTAAGAAGGGCCGATTATGGTCAATATAAGGGCTCCTATTTCCGTTACATAGGTCGCTGATGCTCCGGCCTTCTGTATTAGGAGCACCAAGGTAGGCGAATTGGCTGACGAAAGCTAGAGCCCCCAGGTTGGGCGTAATGGCTACCGAAAGCTGGAGACGTAAGGTTGGGACGAAGCGTCTAACAGAGGCTAGAGCCCCCAAGGATAGGCGAATTGGCTAACCGATAGCTGAGCCCCCAGGTCAGGCGCATTAGCCAACCGGAAACTGAGCCAAATGTCAAATAACATTGGCTAATTCCATTACATTCATCGCTAAGCGCTGTACTTCTACATCCGAAGCGGGTCCCCTCCGTTACTTTAATGGGCAGCGCTTCAAAAAAATGACCCGCGTTTCGTGTATACGACGACTAGGCAGCCGGGTTAGCGTGTATACCGAAGTCAGGCAAAGAACGCCAAATATGACGTACCAAGCAGGGGTCAAGATCTGTATATCAATGTCAACACAAGTATATAGAATGCATGCGTTTACATTTCTATACTTGAATTAAGAAAGCGGTAGTGAACTCAAAAAGTCATATGGAGGGGTAATATGAACAGAAAGGCAAAGATGCTTCTAGTCTTGACATTAGTATTTAGCCTGGTGCTTGCGGCGTGCGGCAAGGCTGAGGAGAAGGCCGAGCAGCCGCAGAAGCCGGAAACTTCAGCAGCGCAAGAGGATCCGAATGCAGTGATCGAAGTATCAACCGTAATGCAAAGCGATCAATATTTGAAGTTTGATGAAGGCGAGACGTTCGATAACAACTCAATCTATGATGCGTATGAGAAAGATATCGGCGTAAAGATCGTAAATAAATGGATAGCTGATGGAAGCCAATTCAAAGAGAAAGTGAAGATGACCATCGCTTCCAATGATCTGCCAGACTTCATGCCAGTCAGCGCAACTCAATTGAAAGAGCTGACAGAAGCAGACATGATTATGGATTTGACGGATGTATATGAGCAGTATGCAACGGATGAGACGAAGGAATTCTTCCAGAAGGATGGCGGCATGCAGATGAAATCTGCTATGTTCGACGGCAAGCTGATGGGAATTCCGAGATCGTCCAATCCTTATTATCTTCAGTTCCTGTACGTGCGTACCGACTGGTTGAAAGAGATGAATCTTCCTGAACCGAAGACGATGGATGATCTGAAGACGATTGCGGAAGCATTTGCGAAAAGAACTGAAAATGGCAAGTCGTATGGTCTCGCCATTAGTAAAGATCCTTTTAATGTAGATACTGGCGTGACAGGACTTAGAGCATTCCTGAACGGTTACCATGCCTATGAGAACATGTGGATCGAAGATGGGAACGGCAATCTGGTAAATAGCGATATTCAGCCTGAAATGAAAAATGCTCTTGCAGCATTGCAGGAAATGTTCAAGAAAGGTCTGATTGATCCGGAATTCGCTGTTAAAGATGTAGAGAAGGAAGCGGAGTTAATCTATAACGGTCAAATCGGCCTCGTATACGGGGCTTCCTGGACACCGGCGCAGCTGGTGAAAGGGGCGGTCAAAGATAATAAGGTTGTTCAGGAGTGGGGTGTATATCCTATTCCTTCAGCAGATAGCAACCCAGCTCTGAGCCAGATTGGCCTGGGCGCAGACGAGTATTATGTCGTAGCGAAGCAATCCAAGCATCCGGAAGGCTTCATCAAGCTGCTTAACCAGTGGATTGTAGTTGATAACCATCCAACAGACGAACAAAAGGTATATGAATACGGTAAGGATCTCAAGGAGAAGGGCAACAACTACTGGCTGCTTAATCCGGTTCGCGTAGGCAACCAGACTGACAACAACGGTGTCATCCTGCCGAAGGCGATTGCCAACAAGGATGAGAGTATTCTGGAGACGAAGGACCAGCGGACTCGTTATGCAAGAGCTATGCAATATCTGGATGGAGATACCAGCTTGTGGTGGGAATATTTGATCTCCGGCCCTAACGGCGCTTCTTCAATTATTCCGAAGGTTCAGGAAGAGAAGCATTACTTGCAAAATAAGTTCTACGGTGCCCCAACGCCTACCATGGCGGATCGGGAGGAAATCCTGAAGAAGAAAAGGGACGAAGTGTTCTTTAAAATTATTATGAATCAGGTCTCGATCGATGAGTTTGACAAATTTGTTGCCGAGTGGAAGAAGCTGGGCGGAGATGAAATGACCAAAGAAGTAAACGAATGGTACGCCGATCATAAATAAAGGACTTTCAGTATAGAGGGGTTGGGTCACTCAATCCCTCTTTCTATTCCAACGAGGTGATACTAGTGAAGACTATAACGCGGACCTGGAGAAAAGAATGGCCGCTTCATATGATGCTGATCCCTGGACTGGCGATGCTGATTGTATTCAGCTACATACCAATGGCCGGAATTATGATGGCTTTCCAGAAATATATCCCGAATCGCGGTTTGTTCGGATCCCCTTTTATCGGCTGGTCCAACTTTCAGCTGCTGCTTGAATACCCGGATATCGGCCGCATCTTCTTCAATACGATATTTATTGCATTTATGAAGATTGTAGCTGGCCTGGTTGTTCCGATCACGATGGCGATTCTGCTCAATGAGATTGCAAGAGAATGGGTAAAAAGGACGTTCCAGACCCTGGTCTACCTGCCGCACTTCTTATCCTGGGTACTGCTCAGCGGTATTTTGATCGACGTGCTGTCGCCTTCCTCCGGGATTGTTAACCAGGTGCTCGGACTGCTTGGAGCCAAACCGATCTTCTTCTTAGGGGATAACGCCTGGTTCCCTTACGTCATGGTCATCTCGGATGTATGGAAGGAATTCGGGTTCGGGACCATCGTCTACTTGGCTGCGCTGACAGGTATTAATCCTTCCCTCTACGAGGCGGCAGAGATCGACGGCGCAGGCCGCTTCAAACAGACCCTGTATGTAACTCTACCCGGAATGATGCCGATTATCGTACTGATGATGACCCTGAATATCGGTAATGTTCTAAATGCAGGCTTCGATCAGATCTTTAATCTGTACAGTCCTCAAGTGTATGAAAGTGCAGACATTATCGATACATTCGTATATCGCATGGGGATTCAGCAAGCGCAGTTTGGCTTTGCCACTGCGGTAGGATTACTGAAGTCCGTAGTATCCTTTATCTTCATGTCATTGTCATATATTTTGGCTTATCGAGTTGCCAACTATCGAATTTTCTAGTTCATTAGCGAATGCTTGGAAGGGAGCAGCATCATGACACACAATAAATCATGGGGCAGAAGGGTGTTTCTAGTCGGCAATTATTGTTTTCTAGGATTGGTCTCCTTGTTGTGCCTAATGCCGATCATCCATATTCTTTCGATGTCATTAAGCTCCGGAGCGGCTGCGTCTGCCGGTAAGGTTGTCTTGTGGCCGGTTGAATTTACGACTGCCGCTTACGAGAATGTGTTTGGCAAACCGGAGTATTTGCGCGCTTTTGCCGTATCGATTCAAAGAGTGATCTTGGGAACGGCCTTCAGTATGCTCTTAACGATCATAACCGCCTATCCCTTGTCCAAAGACACGCATCATTTTCGTTTTCGCACCGGGTACGCCTGGATATTCGTATTCACGATTCTCTTCAATGGCGGATTGATTCCGATGTATCTAACCGTCAAATCACTGGGCTTGATCGATTCGATCTGGGCGCTGGTGCTGCCGGGAGCGGTGCAGGTATTCAATATTATCCTGCTGCTGAACTTCTATCGGAATCTGCCGAAGGAGCTGGAGGAATCCTCGCGTATTGACGGGGCGGGTCATTTCAAGACATTGTGGAAAATATATGCCCCTTTGTCCCTGCCGGCGCTTGCGACTACCGGACTATTTACGATTGTAGGCCATTGGAACAGCTGGTTCGACGGAATGCTCTATATGAACCATCCTGAGAATTATCCGCTCCAAACCTTCCTGCAAACGGTTATAATTAATATGGATTTCCGCTTTATTAAGGCAGAGAATGCTGAATTGATGCTGAAGTTGTCGGACCGGACCAGTAGGGCCGCCCAGATCTTTGTAGCTGCATTTCCGATTCTGATTATTTATCCGTTTATGCAGCGTTTCTTTATTAAGGGGATCGTAATGGGGAGTGTTAAGGAATAGTTAAAGAATAGTTCTAACCTTCCCGGTGTTGAGAACCGACTGAATTTTTGAACATGGGGGAATAGGCTGATTCATCTATACAGGAGAGCTAGCTATGAGAAAACTTCTGCATTTCCGTGACTTTTCCATATTTAAGAAGATTATGGCGGCCTTTTTGGCTGCCTTGCTGCCGTTAATGCTGATCACATGGATCATTAACCAGCAGGGAGCTGCCAGCATCCGCAAGGAAATTTCCGAGTCGATGATGAACACCACCCATTTCTACCTCGATTCTCTCGATCAGGAAGTAGACCGGATATACCGCTATTTGCCGAATTATGTGATGGATACGGATCTGATGGAGCTGGCCTCTACAGGCGATGTGATGAGCGCCTACGAGCGGTCTGCCAAAGTGCTGGAGATCCAGAAGCGCCTGCATCTGATGAAGGACTCAAGCCCGTTCATTCAGGAGTCCAGAGCATATGTGCCTCTGATCGAGCGAACGATATTAAGCTCCAACTATGAGACGAAGGTTGAGGAGCAGGAGTATCAAGCGATGCGCCAAAGCACCAATATGTATGATCAGCCGTTCATCTATTGGCAGAATCGCTTGTTCATCAGCATGCAGTATCCCGGGAGTACAGTTAGAGATCCTCTCTTCGCCATCAGTATTGAGCTGTCCACTAGAAAAATTATCGAGAAGCTGTCGCAGATTACCAATTCGCGGGAAGGGCAGACGGCGATGCTGCGCATGGATCAGGAGTGGTCATTAGTAAGCGGGAGCAATACGGGACTTCTGGATGTGATGAAGCAGCTGGCGGTTGACAAGCAAGAGCAGCAAGCGAAGGAAGGATATGAGACGATCAAGTTTGAAGGGAAACGTTATTTAACGATCTACCGTTATTCCGAGCTTTGGAATTCGTATTTAGTATCGAGTGTACCGGAATCGGCGATATTAGGCCCGATTCGCAAGTATCAGGTATGGTTCTGGTGCGCCGCTGTTCTCGCTGTCGGTATCGTTCTGTTCTTCTCCTATTCGTTACGGAGATTAATCTATCGCCCTTTAATGCGGCTTATCTATTCGTTCCGACGCGTGCAGCAGAATAAGCTGGAGTATATAGCGGTCGATCGGGGCGAGGATGAATTTGGATATTTATATCATGCCTTTAACAACACGGTCAGTTCTTTAAAAACATTAATCGAGGAAAATTATGAGCAGCAAATCCGAAATCAACGGTCAGAGCTGAAGCGGCTGCAGTCGCAGATTAACCCGCATTTTCTGTACAATTGCTTTTTTGTATTATGCCGTTTGATCAAATCGGATCATCAAAAAGAGAAGGCTTATCAATTCTGCCTTTATATCGGTCAGTATTTTCAATTTATTACCCGTAATACCGAGGATGAAATCCCGCTCAGTATGGAGATGGATCATTCACGGACATATGTTGAAATGCAGCGTATATGCTATGGCGACCGGATTGGAGTGGAATTTGATGATCGCGTCCCTGATATGATGGTACCGCGTCTTATTTTACAGCCCATTATTGAGAATGCCTATGTGCATGCACTAGGAAATATGAGAAGCCATGGCATGCTTCGCGTGTACGGAGAGACGCGGGAGGAGACATTCATTCTCTGCATTGAGGATAATGGTGATAGCATAAGCGAATTAAATATTCAGCAGCTTAATGACCGCTTGGCACGGCCTCACTATACCTTTGAAGAGACGACCGGTCTGATTAATGTTCATCGCCGATTGCAGCTGCGATACGGTGAGGAGTATGGAATCACGGTCTCACGTTCCGATCTTGGAGGCTTGAAGGTGACGATTCAATTAAGAATGAGCTAGAGGGGGAAACAGCATGTATCGCTTGTTAATCGTCGATGATCTTCCTATTATTGTTGATGGCCTGCTCGAATTGTTCGAGCAGACACAGCATCTGGAGCTTGAGCTGTACAAAGCCTATTCCGGGGAGGAGGCCCTGGAAGTTTTGAAAGCGCATTCTATAGATATCGTGATCTCGGATATCAAGATGCCCGGCCTTGAAGGGATTGAGCTGCTACAGGAGATCAGAAGCCATTGGCCGTCCTGCAAAGTGATATTTCTATCGGCATATAACGACTTTCAATATGCCAGGAGCGCCATCACTTACGGTGGATTTGAATATATCCTCAAGATCGAGAGCGATGATAAAATCATTCATTCAGTAGAACGAGCAATTGCCAAGCTGGAGGAGGAGACGAAGGAGAAGGCGATGGTGGCTAAGGCCCAGGCCAATATGAGGATGGCGATGCCTTCGCTGCAAAAAGAGGCTGTGCTTGAACTGCTGAAGGGCAAGCAGCTAAGTGCGCAGCAGCTTGGCCATAGGCTTGAGGAGGTACGCATTCCGCTGGAGGCCGAGCTGCCGGTGTACATGATGCTGGGCCGGATCGAGGAATGGAAGCAAGGCTTGTCTGCGCAGGATAGAGCCCTCTACATCTATGCATTCAAAAATATTAGCGATGAATATCTATCATCTCATGTGCGCAGCTACTCCTGCTGCTATGATCAGAACAGAATCGTCTGGCTGATTCAGCCGGTCAGAGCAGACATAAGCGGGGGCGCCGAGCCTTCCATGGATTGGATGAGAGCGCATCGCGAGGTGAAGCAGCTCATCCCTGTGATTCAGCAGAGCTGTGAGCGGGTATTAGGCTTATCGGCCACTTTTGTCCTTGGCAACAGAAGTACTTCATGGAATGAACTATCGCCGTGCTTCCATACGCTTAAATACGATTTTGCCACCCAGCGGGAGGGAATAAGAGATCTTGAATCGACCGCATTTGCTGTGACAGCTGACAACGATGAGGTGAGAACTCAGATACAAAGCCATGACTCCTTCTATCATACCCGTGTACAGCTTCTGATGACCTGTCTGGAGAATAACCATCAGGAGCAATTCAGCGAGCTTTACCTCGAGCTCGTCTCCATATGGAAGGAAGATACCGGAGCCTATGAGCGAAAAATCGAACTGTACCATTCTCTTTCCGCGATTTACTTGTTTTACCTCAGCAAGCATCCGGAGGTTCGCGATCATTTGAACACCTTGCTTGACCTGGATCAGCTATTTCATCCGCAGCATCAAGGGTCCTGGGAGGAGCTTGATCATTATTTCTGGCAGCTGGCCGAGTATATCTTTGAATGGATCGCCTCCAGGGAAGAGGATATTCCTGCCGAGGTAGTCTCCAAGGTTCACCATTATATTGAGAGGAATATTTCCGCGGACACTTCACTAAATGCGCTCGCCGATTATGTTGGTCTGAATCCTTCCTATTTATCAAGGCTATATAAGCAAATTACCGGAGAGGGATTATCGAAGTATATCAACGATTATCGTACGCTGGAAGCGAAGTCCATGCTCTTGAACTCTTCTAAAAAAGTAGGTGAGGTAGCTTCCGCGTTAGGCTACAACTCTGCGCTGGCCTTCATACGCTTCTTTAAACGACAAAGTGGCATGACCCCGCAGGAATTCAGAATGCTGGGATCGGAGATTCAGCAGCAAAGTCAATAAGTGTATATGAATCTCTATTCTTATCTATTTATCCGCCTCCGGGTCCGTTACTACAATATAAGTGCGAGTTCAAAAAGTCAGATTTTTTGAACCACCTCTATTAAGTAACCGGTAAAGTGTTGAGGAGGAATAGATATGAAGACAATTACAGCTGTCTTACTGGGTGCTGGGAGCAGAGGACGCTTCATCTACGGCCCCTATGCCGAGAAATTTCCGAATGAGCTTCAATTTGTTGCGGTAGCAGAACCAAATGCTGAGCGTCGGGAGCAATTCGCCGGCCTCCATCAGATTGCGCCTCCATATGTATTTGATACTTGGGAGAAGGTATTTGAGCACGGAAAGCTGGCGGATGTCATGATCATCAGCACGCTTGATCGGGAGCATTATGAGCCAGCGATGAAGGCGATGGCGCTAGGTTATCATGTTCTGCTAGAGAAGCCGATGTCGCCTTCGAAGGAAGAGTGCATTCAGCTGGAGCAAGCTTCTCTTCAATATCAAAGACTGCTTATTGTGAGCCATGTGCTGCGTTATGCTCCATTCTGGTCAGGAATCAAGCGCTGTATCGATGACGGGGAATTGGGGACAGTAGCGACGATACAGCTGACGGAGAATGTAGGTTATCTGCATATGGCGCATAGCTATGTGCGAGGCAACTGGAGAAATTCCGAGGAATCCAGTCCGATGATTCTGGCCAAGTCCTGTCATGATCTGGATCTAATCTCCTGGCTGATGGACGAGAAATGCACCAGCGTCAGCTCGTATGGATCACTGCTGCACTTCAGAAAAGAGAATGCCCCTGAAGGGTCAACGGAGCGCTGCATCGATCTGTGTGCGGTAGAGAAGGAATGTCCCTTCTCTGCGATGAAGATGTACATTCAGCCGCCTGAGCATCCGTGGGCTCGTTATATGACCGACGATCTGTCCCAGCAGGGAATTCTGAAGGCGATCAAGGAAGGCCCATTCGGACGCTGTGTGTATCGCTGCGATAACAATGTTGTAGATCATCAGATCGTCAATATGGAGTTTGCAAACGGGGCGAACGCCTCCTTCATTATGTCAGGGCTAACGAAGAGTGGTACCAGAAGAGTGCAGCTCATGGGAACCCGCGGGGAGATTATGGGGGATATGGAGGAAGGCAAGTTCACTTTATATCGTTACGCAACCGATGAGCGGGTAGAAATCGAGTGCAGTGTGAACGGAGATGGACATGGCGGAGGCGACGAGCGTATGATCAGTCAGTTCATTAAGCAGGTCCACACCTTCGAACAGAGATCGGGATATGGATTGACATCTGCGACGGCCTCGTTGCAAAGCCATCTGATCGCCTTCGCCGCGGAGCATTCCCGTCTGAATGGCGGGCAGCCGGTACAGATTTAGAAGGTAAAGCCTGCAGGATTACGTCGAAGGCAAAGCATGAAGGAAGGTTTAATGCTAACAAAGGTCGAGTTCGGGCTGCTGCCCGGGCTCGACCTTTTTATGCTGATCGCATCGGATCACTTATATCACTCCATCTGATGAGGAAACCTCCCGGGAATCGGATCAATACGATATTTGAAGAAAGAAAGAGAAATGATGGGGAATCGCCAGGAATTCAGGGAATAACCTTAAATACATATGATTTTGAAGGATCAGGCATATGTTGTATGATAAATAAAGCGGAATAGATTATTGGTTTGTTATACAATAAATTACAAACGTTTGCACAAATATAGAACAGAGCGGGAAAGGAGATGGCTGCTTGAGAAAAAAGCCTCAGAACAACATTGAAAGCGCTTCACATCGAAGTGAAGGGACTGCTCTCCACCATGGAATGGAGGGGAGGAAATGAGGAAGCTGCGCCTTGGGTTTTATTTTACAGACTTATTCAAGGTCAGGGCATTAAAGCAAAGATTGATCTTTGTTGTTGTCATAGAGACGATCGTTATCCTGATGATTCTGGCCGTCGTCTCTTATGAGGCGATTCATTCCATAGAGAAAAATAAATTGAAAACCTCGATGGTGATCGATCTGCAGCAATTGACAGACAAAATGGAGGAAAGCTACAAAAATATGTCGCAGGTAACACAGCAGATGTCACCGGAAGGAACGGTCGGTTCCTTATTAGGCGATTATTTTCAGGAAAACTCCAATTTCGAAAAATATCAGCTGGGGCAGCAAATTTCCGATAATCTGGTCAAGATCACTTTCTCAAACAGTAACCTCATGGGCAGAACTTATTTTGATCCGAAGACGGGGGAGAGCTATTTCTATGACTTCTTGCCTTATGAGAATTTCTCTCCGGATCATTTCAACGTCCTGGGCAGGAACGGTACATTCGCGTTTCATTCCCTGCATCAATCCAGCATTAAGAAGCTGGGTGAGCACCAGGTGCTCTCGGTGTCGCGCAGCATTACGCTGGAGGATGAACGCGAGCTGATTATTTATATCGAATCGCGCCTGGAGGCGGATGCCGTCATTAAAAATCTGTCCCATTCGCAAAATATGGATTATATTCTGCTGCAGCTGGACAGCGATAACCGGATTCAATTCTCCAGCAAGGATGATTTTACGGTAGGGCAGCTATTCCACTTGAAGGATGAAGAGCAAATCGGAGTTGGTTACTTCGGCCGAGCGGAGCAGTATTTGGGTGTCAGACTCGGCACAGAGCTAGGATTCGATAACGTACTGCTGTTGCCCTCCGCCGATTATAATCGCGAGCTGTACGCCTGGATTCGCAATGTGGCCGGGATTCTGACAGTGGCTCTGCTCGTATTTATAGCCTCATTTATTTTGTTATCGCGGCTGATCTACACACCGCTTGCTATTTTCTCGAAAGAGATGAAGAAGCTGGGCAGAGGAGATCTGAACGAGGTGTCCGTGCAAAGCGGCGTGCTGGAGTTCGATGCGCTGTTCAAGCAGTTCAACAATATGAAGCGGCAAATCCAGGGGCTGCTGCTGGATACGGAAAGGATGTCTCAGGAGAAGCACAGGCTGGAAATTGAGAAGATCTATTATCAGATTAATCCTCATTTCCTGATGAACTCGCTTCATTCCATTCACTGGCTGGCGAAAATGCATGGGCAGACCGAGATCGAGAACTTTATTACCGAACTGAATTATATTCTCGCCTACAGCCTCGACAAGATCGATAAACAAGCAACGCTGCGGACGGAGGTCAGGATGCTTCAGGCTTATCTGAAGTTGCAGAAGATGCGCTATGACTTCGAAGTGGATGTGAACATTGATGAAGGAGTGTATCTGGATACACCTACTGCGCGGATGATTTTGCAGCCGATTGCCGAAAATGCACTTCATCATGGACTTGGTGACGAAGGATGTCTAAGAATAACTGTCGCCCCTTTCTTAGGCCGCAATGCAATTGAGATTACATTTGAGGATAACGGCAAAGGACTGAATGGCGAGGAGCTTGACCGTATCCGTGCTGTTCTCCAGCAAAGACCTGATGAAGAACAAAAAATTGATGGAATTGGTTTGCGATATGTTCGCTATATGCTGGAATCATTTTATGGGGACAACGCGGTGATTACCATTGATAGTGAGCGGGATCGGGGGACCCGAGTGACTCTAGTGTTGCCGATAGATCGCGAGAAGCCGATGCCGGGCGTCATGCAGAAATAGCAGTAAATGCGTGTTTGGAGACTTTCAGCAACTCCATAAATCAAAAGGGGAGATGTCCGATGTATCGTGTGTTAATTGTTGACGATGACCGTCTGGCGCGAAGAGGCATTATTTCGATGATGCCGTGGGAGAAGTATGGCATGGTCGTGGCCGGGGAGGCGCAGAACGGAACGAAGGCGCTGGAATTTCTGCAGGATCATCCCGTAGATCTATTGTTTGTTGATATCGATATGCCTGTCATGGGCGGAATATCTTTAATGGAAAAATGCCATCAGCTGTATCCTGAACTGCTGTTCATCGTGCTTACCTTTCATGAGGAATTCCATTACGCCCAGTCCGCCCTGCGGATCGGAGCGATTGATTATATATCCAAGCTGGAGATGGAGAGCACGGATTGTGATGAGCTGCTGCGCAGGATCAGCGAGAAGGTGGAGACGATATTGAAGCCATTGTCTGCCGCTACTGCATCCGGCGAGTCGGAAGATCAGCGAGGGGCGATAATTTCTGAAGACCGGCATCAAGGGTTTGGAGTCCGCAATGAGAAGGAATGGGAGTATCTTGTCGGCAAATGGAATCAAATGTACTGGCTGTATGATGACACTACGTTCAAGGAACTGTGTGAAGGGACTAAAGCGCTCCATATTTCAGTATGGCGAGCGGCGCAGGTGCTGCTTCATTTAACAAGTGTAGCAGAGGAGAGCGTGGGAACAGTTCAGAAAAATGTTCAGGAATACAGCAATTTGGACGAGTTCATGGATTGGCTCTCCGTTTTCAGGGAGGCATTGTATAAGCGAGCTGCCGCGGAGAGCAGCCTCGATAATATTCAGCTTTGTATTCTCAAGGCCGTCATCTACGTACGGGAGAACTTGGGTGGTAAGCTGCACGGGGAAGGGGTTGCCCAGATCGTCAGGCTGAGTCGCAGTTATTTCTCTATTAATTTTAAAAAATATACCGGCATGTCCTTCAATGAATTCGTGCGCGAGGAACGTATTCGAAGGGCGCAAATGCTGCTGATCGAGAGGGAGGATCTGATCTCGGATATCGCTCAGGAGGTTGGCTATGAGGATGTGAATTACTTCATCCGTGTATTTTGCGAAATCGCCGGCATGACCCCTGGCGAGTACAGGAAGCAGAATGGTGTGAAGCAGAGTTTAATGAGAGCATAAGCAAGGCCTGCTTGATAAATTCGCGGCATAAGGACTGCTGCGCAGCTAACTCAGGTTAGTTGCGACGGCGGTCTTTTTTCTCTGCGCTTCAGCTTCCGGTTACATCCCGGCTCAATCACGATTATTGTTTTGTAATTTGAAGAAGGCAGTGCTACTTGCTACGGAATGCATGAATGCAGCGTTAGTGAATAAGACGATTCAATGATATCTAGACAACAACCATCCATACGGGTCAGCGATACATGGGTGATATAGTTGTTTTGTAATAAGAAAACGCTGTCATATATTCGAGAGCAACTGTCTTGAAAGCGCCATTAAATTATGTGAAGGGAAGAACAGACACAATGTACAGTAAAAAAAATATAAAGCACTATTGGCTTATGATGGCACCAGGTTATATTTGGCTTACTTTATTCAGCATCGTTCCCATGTTCGGAATCGTAATGGCATTTCAAGATTTCAATCCGGCCTTGGGAATTTTCAAATCACCCTGGATTGGACTTGAGAACTTCAGTTATATGTTCAGCATGGACGATATTACCCAAGTATTTATCAATACGATTGTCATAGCGGTTGGGAAATTAATCGGGAACCTGATCATTCCATTGATCTTTGCGCTCATGCTCCATGAATTGACGATCAAGAAGCTTGTCAGGCCGATTCAGACCTTAGTGTATCTGCCGTACTTCTTGTCCTGGGTTATTCTCGGCAGCATCGTGCTGAACATTTTCGGTGTCGATGGACCTATCAATAGTCTGCTGGGCATATTTGGCGTAGAGCCGATCGTATTTTTTGGCCGTGCGGATATGTTCAGACCGCTGGTCATTGGATCAGACATCTGGAAGGGCTTCGGTTATAACGCCGTTATTTATTTGGCCGCCTTGACTTCGATTGATCCCTCCTTGCATGAGGCTGCCGCTATCGATGGAGCTGGCCGCTTTAAAAGGCTGATTCATATAACGCTGCCGGGAATTAAGACCACCGTAATTCTCCTGGCGATTCTCTCGCTCGGGAATGTACTGAATGCAGGTTTTGATCAGATTTATAACCTGTACAATCCGCTGGTATACTCCACCGGGGACATCATCGATACATGGGTGTACCGCGCGGGTCTAGTAGAGCTGCAATTTAGTCTGGCTACTGCGGTGGGATTGCTGAAGTCCGTTGTCAGCTTTGTTCTTATCGTAACCAGCTACGCCTTAGCGGACAAATTTACAGGATACAAAATCTTTTAATAATCGTGCATTCATTCTAAGACTTCATGTGTGGGGGGAGAAACCTTGGTCGAGCAAAAAACGTTTGGTTCCAGATTGTTTAATGGCATTAATGCTACCTTGCTTATATTAATTACTCTGCTATGTCTGACTCCGCTGTGGTACATCCTGATGATCTCGCTCAGCGATAAAGCGGCCGTTAATGCCGGTTCGGTGACCTTCTGGCCCATCGGATTCAATCTGCTGTCCTACCAAAAGATCGTGTCAGAGGCGGCTTTCTTCAATTCCTTCTGGGTATCGGTCAAGCGGGTAGTGATTGGTACCGCGGTGAGCCTGGCCGCGATCCTGATGATGGCCTACCCGCTGTCGAAGACCTCGAAGCAGCTGCCCCATCGCAATATCTATATGTGGGTGCTCGTCTTCTGCATGTTGTTCAATGGCGGAACCATTCCTTGGTACCTCGTTATGCGCGGTTACGGTCTGATTGATTCGATCTGGGGCCTAGTATTGGCAGGAAGCCTGCCGATCTTCAATGTGATTCTCGTCGTCAACTTCTTCAGGAATATTCCGGCGGCTTTGGAGGAGGCAGCTTATGTAGATGGCGCCGGACCTTGGCGCACATTCATTCAGATTTTCATTCCTATCTCGGCTCCGGTCGTGGCGACGATAGCTCTCTTTACCATCGTAGGTTATTGGAATGAATTCTTCGCGGGATTAGTGCTGAGTACCAAGCAGTCCAATTATCCGCTGCAAACCTATATCCAGCAGCTGGTGGTGAATTTGAATCTATCGACGATGGATACGGAGCAGATTAAGCAAATCTCTCAGCTGAACAACCGCTCGCTAAATGCTGCAAAAATATTTATCGCCATGATCCCGGTCCTTGTCATCTATCCGTTCCTGCAGAAGTACTTCATTACGGGAATAACGCTTGGATCTGTGAAAGAGTGATTTTAATTGTGCCTGGGGTGCAATTGAAATAAATTATCTAATTCATTTCTAGGGGGAAAATCAATGAAAAAGCGCAGATGGCTACTAACCGGGTTGATTACGGTCATGCTAATGGCTGCACTGACAGCCTGCGGTGGCAATAAAGCGAACACAGGCGCGAATAGCCCATCCGATGATACTGCTGGCAATAAGGCCGAAAATACGGCGAACGCCAACAACGAGGCTTCCTCGGCGGCACTCGATCCCTTCGGGAAGTATGAAGAACCGGTAACTCTTCACCTTGTTCGTTCCCTTGACCCGAATTTAAAGTTTGATGAAGGCAAATCTGTCGAAGACAACCAGTACCTGGATGAGATCAAGAAGCAGCTGAATATTGAAATTGTGTATGACTGGATCAGCGCTCCGGCGGACTGGGATCAGAAGATTAGCCTGGCGATTTCATCCAACAATATTCCTGATGCGGCAATTGTCAACTTGACCCAGTTCAAATCGATGCAGAAGTTTGACCAATTGGCCGATTTAACGGATGCGTTCAACTCTACAGCCAGCGATATGCTGAAGGGCTTCTATGAAAGCGGCGGCGACGCCTTGAAGCAATTGGTAGAGAGCGACGGCAAGATTATGGCTATCCCTGCGACCGTGCCAAAGGCGTCCGGAATGAGTCAGATGTGGATTCGCCAGGACTGGCTTGATAAGCTGGGGCTGGAGCCTCCGAAGAATCTGGAGGAACTGAAGAAGGTAGCGCGTGCTTTCATTGAACAAGATCCTGATGGCAATGGCAAGAATGATACGATGGGGATCGTGGGACCGTCAAAATCCGGCTTTCTGAGCGGCACAGACGGCAACTTATATGGTCTGGACCCAATATTTGCAGCCCATAAATCCTTCCCGCTCTACTGGCTCCAGAACGAGCAGGGCGAGGTTGTATACGGCTCGACACAGCCGGAGACGAAGCAAGCGCTGCAAACCTTGGCCGATATGTATAAAGAAGGGCTGATCGATAAAGAATTGCTTGTTCGTGACGATAGTCTGCAGCCGATTCTGGATGGCAAGGCCGGCATTTTCTTTGGACCTTGGTGGACAGGATATACGATTGCTGACGCCTATAAGAAAGACCCGACTCCTGACTGGCAGGCTTATGCTTACCCGCAGGCAGATGACGGCAATTATTATGCTCATATGGCCGCTCCAGCGAATGCGTTTGTGGTTGTCAATAAGAATGCCAAGAATCCGGAGGCTGTACTGAAGCTGATCAATCTGCTTCTGCGTGATGAGTCGAAATGGGTAGAATCAGGCCTGGGCAAAAATCCGGGGCCATCTGGCGGATACCCGCTCTTTACCGTATTTGATAATGTGGATGAGATTGAAGTGTCCTATGATATTCTCTCGAAGTATTTGAAGGGAGAAGTGGATATCGACAGCATCGATTTCAGTACGCACAAGCTGCTTAAGGACGATATGAATGCGATCAAGAAACTGAAGAAGGAGCCGCTCGATAATTTCTCGATTAACAATTGGGATTTGAAGGATAGCGGCGACCTAATAACGACGAACTTGCCTCGCCTGATCTCGATTATGGTTGGCGACAGACCGCTGGCAACCGATACGAATATTAAAGAGGTATACAGCCTGTACTATGGCCAGACGGATACGATGTCATCCCGCTGGGCGAACCTGCAGAAGCTGGAGAAGGAGACCTTTGCCAAGATTATTATGGGTTCGGCTCCGATCGATTCCTTCGACGATTTCGTAAGCAAGTGGAACAAGCAGGGCGGAGAGAAAATTCTCGGCGAAGTAACTGAGATGAGCAAGTAAAAAAGAGAACAGCCGATAAGCGCGGGAAGCGTTTATCGGCTGTTTTTTGTGAAAGTGCTCAGGCTCTGTCATGTTCCATTTTGTTAACGCACATAAATTGCTTGTACAGCTCATCGAAATCGATGATCCGAGGCGTTTCGGGGAAATCGGAGGTTAGAGCGCAAACCGCCATTTTATACAGCGGATCGGGAGTGTATTGCTTGAAAAAACAGGATCGGAAGCTGTTCTCTGTATCAAGCTGAATATGGCCGCGCTGCTTGCGGATGGTAAATGAGGATAAGGGCAAGGAGAGGCCGCGGCCGTCCGCCTTGATATAGCTCTCCTTTAAAGTCCATAGCTCAAAGAAATAGTCAGATCTGGCTTCCGCCGGTATCTCGCGTAAATCCATAACTTCTTGTGCGGAGAAGAAGCGATCTGCAATCCTGAGATCGATGTCGCTTCTCTGCTCGATATCAATACCGACAGGGGCATCGGAAAGGGCGCTGACAATCCACTGTCCGGAATGGGAGTGGTTGAAAAACAGCCCTTCGTTCCCCGGAAGCATCGGCTTGCCATAGGCATTTTGCATAATCCGCAGTTCTTCATTAGCTACGCCAAGATAATCGCATATCAGCCACCTGGATAGAATGTCCGCGGTCAGTGAGCGATACGCATCCTCTCGGCGAGTAAACTTGCGTATTTTGTCCTGCCTGGACAAGGGAAGCAGGCGAAGCAGGTTTTCAAAGTGAAGGGGATTCATATTATGCTGTAGCGGAGTCATATAAATTTCTAACATAAGGTTCTCCCGTTATTCGAATATAATATAGTTAGGAAAGAAGATGTTCTATATCGATTTCCATTTTAACACAGTATGGTTGAGATGAAATTTGTGGATGATAAAGAAGAAGAGGGCTGTTCCCAAAGTTCCCAAAAATAATCTTAAATTAATCCTACCCATTTAGTCGAGATTGTGATATTATATCGACATTAATAATTCAGCAAGGTCATTATGAGATGACAGTTGAGGGGGAGAGACAGAAGTGGAAACCATTCAAGTCATTCTGAATGTTGTGGTTATGCTTGCATTAATCGGGCTGTTGCTCTGGATGCAGAAGAAGCATATTTCTTTTACAAAGCGTGTATTTACCGGTCTTGGATTGGGGCTCGTATTTGGGGTTGTACTACAAGCCATCTATACGTCCAGCTCTGATGTGCTGGCCAAATCATCGGATTGGTTCAATCTTGTCGGACGGGGTTATGTCGGCTTATTGCAAATGGTCGTTATCCCGCTGATTATGGTATCGATTATTTCAGCGATTATGAAATTGAAGGGCAAGCAGAACTTAGGCAAGATGACTGCTCTGATCATCGCTACATTGCTGATAACTACAGCGATCGCTGCGACGGTAAGTATCGTTACCAGCCTGAGCTTCGATCTGAAAGCCATTCAAATTGAAGCGGGTCAGAAGGAACAGGAGCGTGGAGCGAAGCTTGAAGAGCGTGTCGGCGATGTAGCCGATAAGACGATTCCGCAGTATGTCCTGGATTTCATCCCAACAAATCCGTTTGCGGATATGGCGGGTTCACGCAGTTCCTCAACGATGGCTGTCGTTGTATTCTCGGCATTTATCGGTATTGCTGTACTTGGAATAGACCGGAAGAAGCCGGAGCAGGCGGAGACCTTCCGTAAAATCGTTGAAGCTGTATATGCTGTCGTTATGCGAATCGTAACCTTGGTGTTGAGGCTGACGCCTTACGGGATTCTGGCGCTTATCACCAATGTGGTGGCGACGACGAACCCGCAGGAAATTCTCAAGCTGATCAAGTTCGTTGGCGCTTCTTATGTAGCGTTGATCGTCATGTTCATTATCCATCTTGTTATACTGGCCTTCTTCGGATACAATCCGATTCAGTATGTAAGAAAGGTATTCCCGACACTGATCTTCGCGTTCACATCACGTTCCAGCGTGGCAACCATTCCGCTGAATGTGGAGACTCAGACGAAGCGTCTGGGCGTGCCTGAGGGCGTTGCCAACTTGTCGGCTTCGTTCGGATCGATGATCGGGCAGAACGGATGCGCCGGGATCTATCCGGCAATGCTGGCGGTAATGATCGCACCGACGGTAGGCATTAACCCAATGAGCTGGGATTTCATCATTACCTTGATTCTTGTCGTAGTGATCAGTTCGTTTGGTGTTGCTGGCGTTGGCGGTGGGGCTACCTTTGCTTCACTGATTGTATTGTCAACGATGAACTTGCCTGTAGGGTTGGCGGGTCTGCTGATCTCCGTTGAACCGTTGATCGACATGGGCCGTACCGCTCTGAACGTTAACGATTCGATCGTAGCCGGGGTTGTAACCGGTAAGGTATTGGGCGAGAACGATAAAGACGTATTCAATCAAAATGTTGAATTGGATGCTGTGCAAGCATAATATCATAGAAGGATAAGGCGGCAGCCTCGGATCATCTTGCAAAGATGAGAGAGGCTGCCGCCTTTTTTATATAAATGTAATGTAGACTAGTCTATCTGCTTATCATAAGCTCCCTTCAATAAATACAATATCGGCGGGTTGCTTCGGCGACTGCTTGTTGATCTCCGTTCCTTCGATGGTTAATTTTCCGTTGCCATTAAGATGGATCGAGCCGTTCGAGTATATATAACCGAGCAGGGAAGAGGAATTGAATGATCCGGCATTTAATGCGACAGAGCCTGCGGCGTAAATTCTGAACTGGCTGCGGTTATATAAAGTGCCGTTGACCTCGGATTTCACATAGATGCGCCCTGCTGTGAGTGTACCGTTAATATTGATTTGATTTGTATAAAGATCTCCCTCAATAACTGCTTTATTTGGAGTGCTGCCATTCCCGTTCATGTTTATAGATCCGTTGACGCGGATGGATGCTCCGGAATGAATTTCGGCGCTGCCATTAAGCATCAGATTCCCGTTAATGTAAATATGACCGCTGGCGGAGAGGCTTGATCCGGGCTGCATCGTTAATTCGCCTTGAATAACTAAGTCGCCGTCGACTTCGAGGGACTTTCCGTCCATGAGCTTCAAGCTTCTGAGGGTGGTTGACCCGGGATAATGCTCATTGCGGGAGACTTCGAAATTCACCGGTTGAGTGGGGGAATGGTGGAGCAAGTCAGATAATGATTGGGATAATTGCTTATCAAGCTCTGAGACTAACGAAGCGACCTCCATTCTCGCCGGCAAGCTCAGACCATCCATAGGCGGAGTGACGGGCGTGACTTTCTGGCCATTAACGGTGGATTGGTTGTTGGCAAGGGCTCCGCCAGCATATACACTTCCCTCAATAACTGTGCCGTTCATATCCATGGAGCCTTGACTTACAACGGCATACCCGTTGTTATCCTCACCCTCTGACGGGCCTGTCGGATCGTAGTCTAGCGTGATTTCTACTCTTCTCTGTACAGTTTGGGTGATTTTGCCCGATCTGCCTTGAGCGGACACTACTGCAGTATAACGCTGGCTCTCTTCGTCCATCATTACGCTGTCAGAGTCCACATAGGAATCAGCCGCCTCGCGGACATGCTCCAGAGTGACCCGATTCTCCTGATCCTGCAAATTCATAATTTGTACACGGAGATCGGACAGCTTCAGCATCAGCTTCGTCTCTCCGTCAGCCTGTGCGGTTACGATATCTCCTGATATATTCACCATGCCTTGTGAATTGACAATACTTCTCAAGACAAGCGTTCCGAGGAGGAACAGCAGGACGGTGAGAAGCAGCACAGAGACGAGAGCGTAGCCGCGTTCAGTGGAACGTGGGAATCTATCCATGTTCTCATTCACCTCATGATATGAATTTGATCGAGACGAATAAATAAAGGGGTTCAACATCAGCTTTGTTGATATGCCGAAATTTCAAATGGAGCTGGAGTCCGGAGCCATCCTTTACAAAAAAGGAACCGGCCAGGGATAAGCCATCCTCGTTCATCCGGGAACCATTTACATACAGATTTCCATCGTCTAGCCTTACGGCAACGGGCTGAGTGCTTCCGCTGAGCACATCCGTCAGCACTTCGGCCTGAAACTGGCCCAGCGGCCCGACTGCGTCCCCATCGATGATCCTGGTTGCGTTTTTCAGCTTGGCCTGGAGGCTGGAGCTTAGCGTAATGGCCTGGTTGCGCAGCTCGGTCTCATCATTGATGCGTCCATAAGCCATCAAGGAGGTAGTCAGCACGGTAGAGACAAGCATGAGCAGCAGTGCGGATAAGGCGATTGCGGCGAGCAGTTCGACCAGGGTCAGACCTTCCTCATCCCTGAATCGTTGCGCCAGATTTCTCATGTCCGGGCACCTCCGTTCTGCGGGTAATCCCGTCTGGCGGCGCCAACCAGCGAGAGTTGATGCCTGTATTGCTCCGGATGCTCCGGATCTTTGGACCAATATACGGTGACTGTGATGTACAGGAAGTCGGGATTGAATGGATAATCAGGGTGGGAAGAGCTTACAACGGCTTGAATGGAATAGATATCCTCAGCTTGCTCGGGCAGAGAACTGCCGGAGTTAGCATATTGCTGCAGCTGGTCAAAGGCCATGGACTGAATTTCATGCAGCTTGGCATTAGCGAGGTGAGTGGCCGACAGCTGTTGGTTGCTGAGCTTGCTCTGGGCGGCGCTGTTCGTGAAGTAAGACAGGAAGTATAGGCTGATCAGTGAGAGGATGACCAGTGCAGCTGCTATCTCAACCAGAGTCAGTCCATCCTCGCGCACGAGTGCGCGGCGACAGGACATGCAGCATTTGCGGGCAATACCCATACTACTTACTCCCTTTCTACGGGGAAGATATATTATGGCGAGAAATGATTTTGCTAGACACCAATTTCACATCAATAGGACGCTAGGAGGAGTGAATAGGAACAATATACCATTTATAATAGCATCTTTTCTAAAAAAGGTATATAATGTATAGCATAACTTCCACAAACATCCTCGTTTTTACACTTTTCTTACCTTGCATAGTATTTTCGACCTACTATTCTACTTTCCATTCAACGTAAATCTAGCAAATCTGTCGTTCGATTCAGAGGTGAATGATGCAGATGTTCAAAAAAAGGCTTGGCGAGCTTCTCTTAGAATCTGGGATTATAACGGACGCGGAGTTGCAAGCTGCACTGGAGGAACAACGGCATTCCCGCAAGAAGCTCGGTGATATTCTGTTGTCGCAGGGCGTTATGACAGAACATCAATTGATCGAGGTACTTGAATTTCAGCTGGGAATTCCTCATGTGACATTGTCGCGGTATCAAATCGATGCTAAGCTGGCTCAGATTGTGCCCGAGGGCCTGGCCAGACGGTATCATGTCTTGCCGATCAGAGCGGATGGCCGCAAGCTGATGGTTGCCATGACGGACCCGCTGGATTTGCTCGCGATTGACGATCTGCGCATGAGCACAGGCTTTGCGATCGAGCCGGCGATTATATCGCAGGGCGAGCTGCGGCTCGGGATCGCCAGATTATATGGCCTGCAGAACTCCATGAATGAGATGATCAATGACATTAGCAGCGGAGACGGCCATATCGAAGTGGAGGAATCATCTATTACCGATGAGGATTCCCCGGTCGTGCGGCTGGTGCAGCAGATGATTGAACAAGCTGTGCGGCTTGGTGCCAGCGACATCCATGTCGATCCGATGGAGACGCAAGTGGCGATCCGCTACCGGATCGATGGCATGCTGCGCAATGAGCGTTCCATCCCGAAGACGATGCAGGGGGTGGTCACGGCACGGCTCAAAATTATGGGCAATCTGAATATCGCGGAACGCCGACTGCCCCAGGACGGACGGATTAAGCTGACGGTTGACGGGAAAGGGATCGATATTCGCCTGTCCGCATTGCCGACCGTGCATGGAGAGAAGATCGTAATGCGTCTTCTGGATACCACGTCCGGGATCAAAGGCATTGAGAAGCTGGGGATGACAAAGCACAATCTAGAGTTGTTCAGACGGATGATTGAGAAGCAGCATGGCATTGTGCTGTTAACCGGGCCGACCGGCAGCGGCAAGACGACGACGCTTTATTCCGCGCTGCAGTATCTGAATCAGGAGCAGACCAACATCATTACCGTGGAGGACCCGGTTGAATACATGCTGGAGGGTGTGAACCAGATGCAGGTGAATACGGGAGCTGGTCTCACCTTTGCCAAGGGACTTCGCTCTATTTTGCGCCAGGATCCCAACATTATCATGGTCGGTGAGATCCGTGATTTCGAGACGGCCGAGATCGCGATCCGCGCTTCCTTAACCGGACACTTAGTATTCTCGACATTACATACGAACGACGCCGTCAGCACGGTAGTCCGTCTTAGGGATATGGGGCTGGAACCGTATTTGATATCCTCCTCCTTAATCGGAGTCGTAGCCCAAAGGCTGGTCAGATGCATTTGTCCTGATTGCCGGACTTCGTATTCTCCGGATCTGCAGGAGAGGATCTATCTTGAGCGTATTGGCGTTCAAGCCGATATGCTGTATCGCGGGACAGGCTGTGGAACCTGCGGCAAGAGCGGGTACAGAGGAAGAATGGCAATCCATGAGGTGCTGTATCTGGATGATGAGCTGCGGGCTGCGATCGTGAACGGTGTTCCGATCCAACAGCTGCGCCGTTATTCGTCGGAACGGGGGATGAAGCCATTGTTCGAAGACGGCCTTCTCAAAATGCAGGAAGGCAAGACAACGCTGCAGGAAATCCTTCGGGAGACCGGAGAGGAAGAGGAGGTGAGCGGATATTGAAGACCGCTGACGTTTATTTCGTCGATTTGCTCCGCCAGGCATTTGATGGCGGCGCCTCCGATCTTCATTTGACGGTCAATTCTCCACCGGTGCTGCGGATCGACGGACAGCTTCATCGCCTGGATGATGCGCCGCTGGTTCCACTTCAGCTGGAGGAGTTCACCAGGGCGATGCTAAATGAGGTGCAATATGAGAAGTTCTTGACCAGGGGCGAGCTGGATTTCTCCTATGGAATTCCCGGGTTATCCCGGTTTCGGATAAATGTCTATCGACAGCGCGGATCGGTTGGCATTGCGGCCCGTGTGATCTCACCAACGGTTCCTTCCTTCGAGTCATTGAAGCTGCCGTCCGTGCTGCTGAAGCTGGCGCAGAAGCCGCAGGGGCTGTTCCTTGTAACCGGGCCTACAGGCAGCGGCAAATCAACGACATTAGCTTCGCTGATTGATCAGGTGAACAGATCGAATAGGAAGCATATCGTCACGCTGGAGGACCCGATTGAGTACTTGCATCGTCATGATCAATCGATCATTAATCAGCGCGAGGTGGGCCTGGATACGGCCTCCTTCGGCGAAGGGTTGAGGGCTGCGCTCAGACAGGACCCTGACATCATTATGGTCGGCGAGATGCGCGATCCCGAGACGATTCGCACAGCAATCACCGCGGCCGAGACCGGCCATCTTGTATTCGCTACCCTTCATACCTCCGACGCCCCGCAGACGATCGACCGGATTATTGATTCCTTCCCGCCGGAGCAGCAGGGACAGATTCGAATTCAATTGGCGGCAACATTGCTTGTTGTACTGTCTCAGCGTCTGCTGCCGTCACGGAGTGGAAAGGGGCGGGTATGCGCGACCGAACTGCTGCTCAATACGCCGGCTGTCGGCAACTTGATCCGTACGGAGAAGGTGCATCAGATCAAGAGTGTGATGCAGACGAACCACCAGCTTGGCATGCATACGCTGGATATGAGCCTACAAGAACTGCTGCGGCTCAACCTGATTGATGAAGTTACAGCCAGGCCGTATCTGGCAGAAGGGCATATTTAATATGCCGCAGTATGCATATCGCGGGAAGGATGTCGAATCAGGGCGCAGCTGCCGCGGCGTCATCCAGGCGATCGACCGCAGCAGCGCTCTGACCGAGCTGAAGCAGCAGTATATCGTGACGAATATCCACGAGCAGCGGGAGACCGTCTGGAATAAAGAGTTCTACATCGGCAGCCCGGTCAAGAATGAACAGTTCGTCGTATTCTGCCGCCAATTTGCTACGATGATCCGCGCTGGCATATCAATTGTTGAGGCGACGAATGTGCTGGCGGCACAATGCGAGAGCAAGCCTCTGGCCAAGACGCTGCATGAGGTGAATGCCGAGCTTCGCAAAGGCAATACGTTCTCCGGTGCGATCTCGGCTTATCCGCGCATCTTCCCCGCGATATTTGTCCATATGATCCGGGCCGGGGAAGAATCGGGCAGCATGGAGGATACGCTGGAGCGGCTGGCCGTCTATTTTGAACGAGCGCATTATACCCGGGAAAAGGTGAAATCGGCGATGACCTATCCGGCTATCGTCAGCATTATGGCCGTCTTTGTAGTCGTTTTTCTGCTGAAATTTATTATTCCCCGCTTTCAGACGATGTTCACGCAGCTTGGCGGTGATCTGCCGGCGATTACCCGCTTCACTCTCTCGCTGAGCCAAAGCATCGAGGAGCGCTGGTACATTTGGCTAATGGTTATGGTCTGGATTGCCGCGGTGATATATTTATTGCTCCGCTGGGAACGGGGCGCCTATGCCTGGGATTATTTCAAGCTGAAAGTGCCGGTGTTTGGCCTGTTGAATCGCAAGAGCGCTATCGCCCAAATGACGCGCACCTTGTCTTCGCTCTATGCAAGCGCGGTGCCCGTTCTACAATCCTTGGCCATCGTGGAGAAGGTGGTCGGCAACAAGGTAATTGGGGCGACGATCCGCGAATGCCAAATCTCGCTTCGCCAGGGCCGCCCGCTTTCGGAGCCGCTCAAGCAATCATGGATTTTCCCTCCGCTTGTCACCCAGTTGATCCTGGTCGGTGAAGAGACCGGCTCGATCGATACGATGCTGGGCAAGGTGGCCGATTTCTATGAGCGTGATGTTGAAAATAGCGTGGACAAGCTCAAGCAGTTGATAGAACCGATAATGATTGTCCTTCTGGCCGGTGTCGTAGGCTTTATTATGGCATCCATCATGATACCGATGCTGAGCCTTTATGGAAATATAAGCTAAGTAGAGACAATTCAGAAAGTTCATTTTTTATCAGAAAACTTATCGAGTCGAGGTCAATTCTGGCTTTATTCAACTAGATCGTTTTGAAAAAAACATACATTGGAAGGTTAAGCTTTAGTGCTGAAAAGCGGGCTTTTGAACACTCATCTAAAAAAAATTGGGAGGTTAACGATTATGACTGCACTCATCCACCGTTTGAGAAAAGAAGAGAAGGGGCTTACCCTCATCGAATTGCTGGCTGTTATCGTGATTATCGGGATTATCGCGGCTATTGCCGTACCGCTGATTACAGGAATGCTGGATAAAACTAAGGATAATGCCCGCGTGGCGACGGCAAACCAGCTGTTTGAAGCGGCGAAGCTGCGGTCGATTGCAATTAATAACGGGGAGCTGAAGGAGAGCCATTCATTAGCTGATTTAATAGGAGATGAATACATTCAGGCAGGACTGACAGATCCGAAGACGGGAAAATCTTTTGGAGCCGGGACCACAGTAAATTTAGATAAAATAAACTCTACTGAACCGGTTGTTTCGCTGGTTGTTGATGGAGATACCTTCACCTACACCGTGGAGGAATTAACCAAGAGCACCGCAACCGCTAAAGCCCCTTAAGGCGAAAATAAACAAGACGATGAATCTTACGACTATGATAACCGTTAACTTTATCATCGGATTGGGGGCCGGCTGGGCGCTTGGCGAGGCCGGCCGATGGCTGCTCGCCCGGCGCGGGCTTACGCCGCCGGGCGCACCTCCCGCGGCTGGCGAAGCCGCCGCGGAGCAAGGCGCCACCGGCCACGCGCTGCGCTGGCCGGGGCGCCTTGCGGCGAACAGCGCCGCCGCCTTCGGCACGGCGGTGCTGTTCGCCCTCATGGCCATGCGCTTCGGCTTCACCGGCGCATGGGGGATCGGACTGCTGCTGTCCGCGCTGTCCGTATTGGTGACCTACACCGATCTCACGGCGCGGATTATACCGAACGGGATCGTGTTGCTCTTTGGCGCCGCTTTGCTCATCGCTGCGCCGATCATAAGCGGTGAACCGCCCTGGGTTCACCTGCTCGGTCTAGCCTGCGGCGGCGTGCTGCTTCTGCTGCTGTCTGCACTAACCTTCGGCCGCGGCGTAGGGATGGGCGACGTCAAGCTGCTGTGTATCCTCGGCGCGGTTGTCGGATTTCCCGGCGTTCTGATCCTGCTATTCTTGGCTAGCCTGCTTGGCATGAGCGTCGGTCTGGCGCAGATGATCCGGCGCGGCCGCGGGCATCGTACGATAGCCTTCGGTCCGTATCTGGCTGCGGCCGCCCTGATCGTACATGCCTACGGAAAGGAGATCATCCATTGGTATATGACAAGCGTAGTTCATCTATAATTAATCGCTGGATACGACCGGCTGGGGTCGGAGTGACAGTGGAGGAGGAGGGGGTCCGCTTCGTTCAGATCGATCATAAGCTGGGGGTCGCAACGGCTTGCGATTTTCTGCCCCTTCCTTCGTTGATCAACGAGGAGGGCGGGCCTGAATTAAACGTTCATCTTCATACACTGCAGACTTGGCTGGAGCGTCATCGATTAAGCGGCAGCAAGGCGCATCTTGCCGCACCAACCGGACAGTCCTTTATTCGCATCCTGCGTGTTCCCAAGGTAAAACCGCGACAGCAGAGGCAGGTGACGGCGCTTGAGATTGAGGGAAGCCTCCGCTTTCCTTTTGAGCAGCCGATTATAGATTATCATTGGATGGATGAACGGCCTGGGGATCTGGAGCAAGGCATGCTGCCTACGTTCGTCGCCGCTGTTCCTCGTCCGCTTATCGTGAAGATGGTAGATTTGCTTGAGACGGCCGGCCTCCGCATAGAATCGGTGGATCTCGGTGCTATTGCTTTATCGCGGATATTACAACGCCAGAATCAATTGGAGCAGGAGTGTGTAATGGTGATTTTCTTTAAAGAAAAGGAAGCGGAGGTGTATTTATATAATCGGGGAATTCCTGACTTCATCCGTACATTTTCTCTGGAACAGGTGTCGGAGGATAGTCTGAATAACTGGCGGTATAGCGAGATTGTCTCATCGGTTACGCGAATTATTAATTTCTACGAGTATACTTTGCATGAAGGCAAGGAGCGAATTTCCACCATTATTCTGGCTGGATCTGCTTCCGACAAGGGGATGATCAGACAACAGCTAAATACAGCTTTTGGTCAGGTAAATGTTTTGGAGTTGGATGTTCAGGGGTATTTTACAACTGTATCTTCGGACTGCCAAGATAGCTATGCCATTGCCCTTGGGTTGGCGCTAAAGGGGGCGAAGCCATCGTGATTGAGATTAACCTTCTCCCTCCGCGCCCACGACCGGTATGGTCCACGCTTCTGTTGCCGGTCATTCTTTTGCTGGCCGGGACGTTGCTTGCTGCATATTTAGTTGTAGGATACATAGAACTCAGTCAATCGGTCGGCACCTTGAGGACAAGCATCCGAACTACAGAGCAGCGGCAGGCCGAACTGCAGCTGGAAATACAGCAGCTTAGCAAAATGCACGGAGTCGGGAGCGAAGCGAAGGAACTGCTCAAGAGCCTGCGTCAGCTTCGCCCGGATCTGGAGCTTGTCATCCGTGAGATGGAGGCTCCCCTCCCAGAAGGGGGGCAAATGGAAAGCTTGCAATTTGATGCTGGCAGTGTGGAGTGGACTTGTTCTTTCTACAATATGAACGAAGTTGGGGCGTATTCGACTTCCATCCAGCAGATATTTACAGGGGGAAAAGTATTTATTCCCTCCGTAAATGAGCAGGATGGACGCTATATCGGGACCTTCCGTTTATTAGGAAGGGACATCCCGACAATTCTTGGACAAATGCAGGCAGGTGAAGCCGGATGATCTCGGGACAGATGGAGCGAAGAGATGGATTTCTATTATTTCTGGCCGTCATTATTTTTGTATTTTGCGGTGTGTTTTATTTTTTATGGTATCGACCGGTATTAAATGAATCACATGGCTTGTCAGCAAAACAGCAGGAATCTGTGCAGTTCTTACATAAGACGGAGCAAATCGCTGAAGATAAGCGTGCTCAGGCCAGGGAGGCCGCTGTGGAGCAAGCGGGTCTGGACCAGAGGCAATTGCCGAAGAAGGTGGATCAGGAAGGGATGCTGCGCGACTTGGAGACGGCGGAGGATCTCTCGGGTGTCAAGGTGCTTGGCGCGTCATTCCTTCTGGAGGAGTCCGTCACCGTGGAGCGGCCTACTGCAGTTTCTACAGAGGGAGAGAACCTCTCTGCCCCTGATGGATTTGGCGGTTTGCTGGAGAGAGCTAATCAACAAATCCCGGGGCTCTTGTCAATTGAAATCGAGCTTCGCCTGGAAGGATCGTTGGAAGCAACTAAACATTATCTGGCTGCTATCCATTCCAAGGAACGTCTGTATATCGCTGAAGCCATACAATTCAAAGCGGCCAGTGGGGAGGGGAGCGGGACAGCCAGCCTGCGGCTGCGGAGCTTCTATAATCCATAGTCGATAAGACTCCCTCCTTAAGGGGAGATCCATCGGCATTTTTTGGGTTCGAGTGAAAAGCGAGACGATTTAACGTTCTATGTCTTAGATCTGATACGTATGCTTATACTAGTCATTACTGTCCTCCGAAAGAACGGTGTTTATTTTAGATAAAATGATGCATTTTCCAACATTAATACTGAAAATTTGACATCTTCCAGGTATACTATCAGTAATCTTTACAAATTATTGAGACGCTTTGCCGCTGTTGTCGTATATACTAGTATTAATACGCGGAAAGGTGGTGCATCTGGCAAAATGGATGCATGGGTGCTTTGGCTAATTGCCGCAGGAGTACTACTCGTATTTGAAATGATGACGCTGACATTTTACTTGCTTTGGTTATGCCTTGGAGCAGTAGTCGCAGCGGTTGTCGCCTGGATAGCTCCAGATGCTTATATCCTGCAAGTTTTGGCAGGCTGCGTAGTGGCTATTGTGCTTACGGTCTTTACTAAGCCATTATCGCGAAAATTTCGCCATTCATCCAAGGGGTATGAGGATACGGGTACAGAACTGGTAGGGAGACAGGGAGTTGTTGTTGAACCTATTGATGAAGGACAGTTTGGAATTGTGAAGATCGGCGGAGACACCTGGAGTGCTACATCAGCTCGTTCTCTGAAGAAGGACGAACTGGTTCGGGTGTTGAAGCGAAGCAGTACAATAATTGAAGTAGAAAGATGGGAGGATTTCACTTAATGAGCTGGGAATGGATAGTTATACTCGTTATTATTCTAGTTGTTGTAGTCTTTATCTCACTTACCGTTAAGATCGTACCACAGCAACGCGTAGGTGTCGTAGAACGCCTAGGGAAGTTCAATCGCCTGTTAATGCCGGGGCTCAATATTTTGATTCCGGTGATCGATCAGGTTCGCGTGTTCCATGATTTGCGGATTCAACAGGCGAATGTGCCGCCGCAAACGGTTATTACCAAAGATAACGTACAGGTGCAAATTGACACGATTATTTTCTATCAGGTGGTTGGGCCAGAACAGGCTACCTACGGAATTTCAGATTATGTATATGGGGTAAGAAATATTTCTACGGCGACGATGCGTCAAATTATCGGTAAGCTGGAGCTGGACGAGACGTTGTCTGGACGGGAGAAAATCTCCACAGAAATTCGTATTGCTTTGGATGAAGCTACAGAGAAGTGGGGCGTGCGTATCGAGCGGGTTGAAGTTATCGATATTAAGCCGCCGCTTGATATCCAAGAAGCGATGGACAAACAAATGAAGGCAGAACGGAGCAAGCGGGCTATCGTCCTTGAGGCGGAAGCCGCGAAGCAAGATATGATCCTGCGTGCCGAAGGGGATAAGCAAAGTAAAATCCTGAAGGCGGAAGGGGATAAGGAAGCGCGTATTCGCGAGGCGGAAGGTTTGCGTCAGGCGCAGGAGCTGGAAGCACAAGGGGAAGCCAAAGCGATCCAGGCGGTTGCAGAGGCGGAGAAGGCGCGGATTCAAATGCTGCGCGACGCTGCATTAACCGAGCAGGTTCTTGCTTATCAGTCGTTTGAAGCGTTGAAGGAAGTAGCTAAGGGACCGGCGAATAAAGTATTCATCCCATCTAACGCAGTTGAGACGCTCGGAAGCCTTGGAGCGATCGGCGAGTTGTTCAAGGAAGGGAAGGGCGCCAAGTAAGCCCTCCTGACATAAGATTTATGAAGAGTCATTCCCAGCAGCTATGATGCTGCCAAGGGATGGCTCTTTTTTCTAACGAAACCCAGTATCGCTATTCTGGCTAAAGGAGGCTTCTCGGCATGCTAACGAAACAGGTAAACGTTATTTTTGCGAAATAAGGGCTTCAGGGCTTCATATCGCGCGAATAACGATCCATAGTTTCGTTAGATTTATTTTCAGGTTATTGTTGCTGAAATAACGGTTTGTGGTTTCGTTAGAGATACAATGGTCCATGGATCACCTTAGGAGTAGTAGACCAAAGCGTCCTCCAGCTCGGTATTCACTAATGTGTAGGGGAAGTAGGGCTCATTAGATCTAAGGACGAGTCTGACATGAACTCCGCCCTCCACCTGCTTCATCGAGATCACTTTATATTCCCGGGCCAATGCGCTTAATTGATGGCGGTCTCTTACCACCGTTTCTGCAATCCGGCTTTGGATGCCGGCCAGCCACTGATTTGGGGTTCCGTAGAAGTCCACGGTTTTATTCTTAAGGAAGAGGAGCTGGTCGCAAATTGCTGCAATATCATCCACTTGATGGGTCGACAGCAGGATGAGCTTACGCTCTCCCAGTGAGCCCAGCAAGGCTCGAAACCGAATTTTCTCCAGCGGATCAAGTCCGGTGGTTGGTTCATCAACCAAAATAATGTCCGGATCTTTAATCAAGACGAGGGCGATTCCCAGTCTCCTCCGCATTCCCGGGGAATAGGAACCAACCTTCCGATAGGCGGCACCTTTAAGGTTGACCCACTCCAGAACTTCATCAATACGATCATCGATTTGCTGCCGGGTCCCCATCTTGTTGAGCTTGGCGATATAACCCAGCATTTCGTAGGCATTGAGCTCATCATACAGGCTGAAGTCCTGAGGGAGATAGCCTACCCGTTCTTTGACCTGTATCGAATTGTCCAGGGTATCCAGCCCATGAATGAGAACCTTGCCTTGCGTCGGTTTTGTTAATCCGGAGATCAAATTCATCAATACCGTCTTGCCAGACCCGTGATTTCCCAAAATACCCAATATGCCTGTATCAGCTCTAAAATTAATGTCCTTAAGCACTTCATTTTTCCTGAAGGATTTATATACGTTCGCAACTTCCAGCATGTTCATTGTTACCTCCTTAGGCGGGTTAGCCTAGTCTATGACTTTCTGCCCTTTATGGCCGATACATTCAAAATTAACAGCAACGCTGTGATGATGATCAAAACAGTCGTCCAGAGCTCTCCCTCAAGGTTTGTACCGTCCCATAATGCCGCCCCCCAAAGCAGCAATGAAGCGATATAACCGGCCATGCTATTTCTTGTAATATTCGCTGTCGTCAGTCCAACTACTGCCAGAAGCAGGCTGGAGCTGTACAGGATCAATAATCTGCCCATGCCGTTCTCAAGTCCGAACAGAAGCGCTGCCATATACATCAAGGTAATCAATGATTCCGAGACCAGCGCGCCAAAAATAAAGCGTTCGAGCATGATTCTATATCCTGGCGTATTGCTTGTATAAATGTACCCGGCCCGCTTATTTCCATATATCTCCGAATGAATAGGAATCAGTATGCAGCCAGGTAGCAGCACGATAACGTATTTAAAAATGGACCAGAATGAGTGGTCTTTCGAAATAAACGCATACATGCAAAGGAGGAGCATAACTGTGATAACGGGCGCAGCTCCCTTGAGCAAAATCGCTTGGTTGTAAGATGAGCATATTTTCCTGACTTTTCGTCTGTATTTTCTTGAATGGTCCATGTTGGAGCTATCCTGGTTCAACTGGACACAGTACAGCCATATATAGGTTGTAATAAGTATGACGAAGACGAGCAAAGCCAATAAAGTGAAATCAAAGATAGCCGGAACGTAGTTTGCGATTAAGAGCATTCCCACATAAGAAACAATCTTGCTGCGCAGCAAAATATATAAAACGCTGCAAAATAGGGAAGCGATTACCACTACAGGAACATCCACTCGGACAAACGCAGACAACAGCTTGATTGCATTGTATGGGGATCGCCCAAGGAGCAATGGACTCACTGAATACAGGGCTAAGCCGACAAGGGAACAGAAGAGATAGGCGGACAGAATAGTCAGCCATTTTCCCAATGCAATGCTAAAAAGCGGGATCGGTTGCGAGAATAATATATGGTTTGTTAAAGTGCCTTTGTGTTCTTTCAAGATCATGGCGATCGATAGCGGCATGGCACAAAGAACGAGGGTTCTTAAATGATGGGTGAATAAAGAAACCGCCTGATCCTCGGCCAGGAAGCTGGGGAGTATCGGATTGCTCAGAAACGCAGCTAATAATACGGCGGCTCCGATCATAAACCATCCATAATTTTTATTAAGCCTTTTGTATTCAAGCATGACTATATTTTTCATCGAACGATTCCTCTTATTTACCATAATTTAATTCCCGAATATGTAATGACTCTTATAAAACGGACTGCCAGAACAAATTGTTATAAAGAGAAGGAGGGGAGTCCTGATCCTGTTATGTGTATATGGCGAGTATGGAGAGAGGCTGCCAAATGGGTGCGATAACCCGCTTGTCTGACAATCTATGTATAATGCCAGGGCTGCTGACCAACGAACCTTATCTCCGTTGTCCAGCAGCCCTTTGTATAATAAACCGCTTAGGAATTGCGCTTGGCGAGCTGTTCTTTCAGCCGATCCAATTCTTCATTGACTGCTGTAGAATCAGCTGCGTTGGAGGCTTCGCTATGAATGCCTCGGGAATTCAGCGAAAGGTCGAGGTCCGTCTCCCACTCCAATATCTTCTCTTCCATTCGTTCAAATCCCCGTGCCGCATCGCCGCCCTCGATCCCACGACTGAAGTTTGGCTGCTGTACTGCGGCCCGTTCCTTGGCTTTTTGAGCTCTGGCTGCCAATTCATTGCGCTTTTCCTTAAGGCGGGCATATTCTTCCTCTGCTTGGCTTAACCCCTGCTGCAGTTCAAGAACATGTTCCTTCGCTTGGTTCATTTCCAAGGTGTGCTGCTGCACTTTATCTTCAAATTGAATCTTGAGCATAGCTGCTTCGCGGGCTGCGGCCTCATTGCCGGCCTGAAGCTCGGAGAGGGCGCGAAGCTCGTATTCTTTAACGGATTGTACGGCTTCATTTAATTTCCGCTCTGCTACGCCAGCTGCTCTTTGCTGTCCCTTGATATTTTCCTCGGCCCTGCGGATATCATCTTCCATATTGCGCAAATACTGCCCGGTCATAAGGACCGGATCTTCCAGCTTGTTCAATACTTCATGGACGGTTGCTTTGGTTAAGTTGGAGATTCTATCAAATATACTCATTGTTATCTGCTCCTTTTAATTTGGATTCGTATTTTGTGATTAGTAATTGCTGAAATGGTCAAAGTACTCAGCGCCGCCGATCGGTTCCTTTGGAACGATCAGTGTAGCGATCAGATAGAGGGCGATCACTGTGCCAAAGCTGCAGAGAGCAGCTACTACAGCCACGAGTCGAACGACCGTAGGGTCTACGCCAAGCCATGCTGCGATACCTCCGCAAAGCCCACTCACCTGTCTGTCTGTTGCAGAACGATACAATTTTTTCATTTTTCAACACTCACTTTCTTATAGAGATAGTTCAAAAAGTCCGCTTTGGATAAGAAAACCGATCGAAGTCATTTCCTTCGGAAACGTGTAGCTCTGCTCCTCAGTCTCTAGCTTGATTCAATCTTCTCGGTGCTGAAAACCGACCTTTTTGAACGTTTACTTTACATTCCGGCTTTGGTTGCTTGGTTGTTTGTTTGGTTGGTGCGTCGTTTTCTTATGTTTTTATTGTATATGGATTCGGTTCCCGGCATAACGGGCTTAAGATGGTTTGTGAACTAGACCTTAGTCGGGCGGGGAAGCACGCCACAAGACCGGGAGCAAATACAAAAAAGGTAATACAGGCTTAACATTGCAGGAGTATACTAGGCTTATGGATAATATTATTTATAAATAATGGGATTTGCCTAAGGAGGATACAACGTGACTAACTTGATAAATTTTGCCCATCGTGGGGCATCCGCTTATTGTCCTGAGAATACCATGTCTTCTTTTGTCCGCGCTTTGGAGCTTGGCGCCAGCGGGATTGAGACCGATGTGCAGATGACGAAGGATGGCCGTCTTGTGCTAATTCATGATGAATCGCTGGAGCGGACCACGGGAACGAAGGCGTTGGTGAAGGACTTGACCTGGGAGGAGACTCAGACGCTGGATGCAGGGAGCTGGTTCCATGCCGATTTTGCAGGGGAGAGGCTGCCATCTCTGGAGCAATTGCTGGAGCTTACCCGTGATAAAGGGACGATCGTCAATATCGAACTGAAGAATGGCTTCATTCAATATCCTGAATTAGAGAAAAAAGTAATCGAGATGATTAAGCGCTATGGGATGGCGGACCGAACGATTATTTCCGGCTTTAATCATTATTCTTTGCGGGAATGCCATCAGCTCGCCCCGGATATTCGCACCGGCATTCTGTATGGCGAAGGGTTGTATGAGCCATGGGCCTATGCGAAGGGAATCGGCGCTGACGCGCTGCACGCATACATGTATGCATTAACACCGGAGTTGGTTGCCGAGGCGGCCAAGCACGGGGTTGCTTATCATCCGTTTACAGTAAATGAAGAGAGCATGATGAAGGCTTTGATCCAGGCTGGGGTAGCGGGGATTATTACCGATTATCCGGATAGACTGGCACAGCTATTATCAAATTAGTATTTGCAAAGTGCATCTTCAGTACCGGGAGGGTTAGATGGAGCTAAGGATGGCTTTTTAGACAACCTCTAAATAGGGAGCGTGCTGAATGAAGAAAACCTGGCTGTTGGGACTCGGTTTTTTTAGCATCAGTTTGACCTGGGCGCTTTACAACGCCTTTGTGCCGCTGTTCTTGGACAATTATTTGAAGAGCACAGCGATGATAGGGTTTATGATGACGATTGATAATTATTTCGCGATGTTTCTACAGCCATGGGTCGGTCACCGCAGTGATAGAACGAATACGAGATACGGACGCAGAATGCCGTATCTGTTAATTGGGATGCCGCTTGGCGCGGTATTCGCAGCGCTTATTCCTTGGCATACAAGCTTCTTCACCCTGGTATTGTTTATGGTGTTAATGAATTTGTCGATGAGCTTGTTTCGGTCGCCGACCGTCGCATTGATGCCTGATATCACAGAGGAGAAGAATCGAACCAAGGCCAATGGAATTATTAATTTTATGGGCGGCGTGGGCTCAGTGCTGGCTTTTGCCCTTGGTTCCAAGATGTATGGAATCAGTTCGTATATGCCGTTCCTGTTTGCCGGAATTGTCATGTTAGCTTCCTTGGTTGTGTTAAAAGCAGTCATCCGCGAGCCGGTTACGCTGCTAAGCCAGGAGGCGGCGGCAAAGCCAATCCGTCCAATCTCCATTAAAGAAGAGCTGAACCGCACGACGCTGTTCATATTGGGCGCGATCTTCTTCTGGTTCGTAGCCTATCAAGGGGTTGAGGCTTTATTTACCCTGTATGGCACCAAATATATCGGCATGTCTGACAGTGAGGCTTCCTTCTCGCTGACGTTCTTCTCGCTTGCCTTTCTCGTGTTTGCCCTGCCGAGCGGCTGGCTTGGGGCCAGGTTCGGTAAGAAGAAAATCATTTCAATTGGGGTAGGCGGTCTGTTTGTCATTTTCGGTTTATTGATCTTTGTCGATTCCGTATTATGGCTGCGAGTACTTCTGATCATTGGCGGCATTTTCTGGGCATGCATTAACATCAACTCTTATCCATGGGTCATTTCGACCGGTCGGGAGGAGAGCATTGGCACGCGAACAGGGATCTATTATTTTGTATCGTCACTGGCGGCCATATCTTCTCCACCGTTGCTGGGCTGGATAATTGATATATTTGGCTACTCTGCGCTGTTCGTATGCGCTTCGCTTGGTATGCTTCTCGCTCTCGCCTGCTTATTTGGAGCTGCATCCGAGAAGAAATCCTCCGGGCAGCAGCCGAAGGACGGTACGCAGCTGCCAATCAGGTAATAGAGATAAATTTGGGATCGTAACTGAAAATGCACCTGCATAGGGAATAGGACTTCCCCGTGCTGGTGCATTTTATTTATGTCCTTACCTGTTATAACGTTTAGCTCTGCGCAGAGCGAGAAACAGAGCGAGGATGGAGACGATCAATGCCGCAGTGGACAAAATAATCGAAGTGGTGGATGAAGCTGAACCTTGACCTTGGGCAGACTCGGCGGTTTGCTGTGGTGCGTTGCTCTGACTGCTGTTGGCGCTGTTGGTATCCTGGGCTTGATGGTTATCTGATGGGGCAGTAGAATCGCTGGAGGCATCATGATGGTGATCTCCCTGAGATGAGGAGCCGCCTGCTTGCAGGTCATTGGTAATCTTGGTCATCGAATGAGGCTTGTCTGAGCCTTCCGCGCCGGTCCATTCCACGATGCTTCCATCGCTATAGTATTGAAAAGCGTCCCAGGCCAGATCCGCTTCACTATCCGGGTTTTTGCCAACAAATTCAAATTGCTGGAATTCTCCCGGACCAATTCCGTCTTTCTCCGCAGACCAGGTTACGGTAGTAATCTGACCGGATTCGTCCTTCGTTAGCTCAACCTTCCAGTCCGGTACCGGCCGATACTGCTTAAAGTCAAAGCCTTCCGGGACTTTCAAAGCCACTTTGGTTGTGGGGAGGTCTTTCTCCGATGGAATCTTGATGCTGTAGGTTTCCCAGGAGCCAGGCGCCGAACTGTTGGGCGACACGGTAACATGGGCGCTGGCGTTGTCTGCAAATAGAATAAAAAATAATACGGCGGCTGACAATAATGTAGTTAATCTAGTGAAATTTTTGTTCATACATAACGCTCCTTATTTTTTAATTTCCGCTCTGCAGAATAAAATCATGATCAATGGAATCGAGGGTGGACAACAAAATATGAATGCGTATATTCCATTCCCCACCCATAGTAATCATCTCATCTGCTTCCAGTGGGGAGGAACCCGGCATTTCGATCTGAATGACGCCCATGTCCATCTCTCTGGAGGTCAGGCTGAGAGTAGCCTGCTCAATATTATTAAGCTTGGTTCCGCTTGCGTCCTGAACCTCGAGGCTGAAGTGATTTTCGCCTAACCGGTTCGGACTGACCTTCAGTGTAATCCGGTATCCATCCTCCGTTGTGGTCTGAAGCACTGCTGGACCTGGTGACGAAGAGGCGGAAGGCAGATTTCCCAGAACAGCAGCAAGTACGAGTACGACCGCGCCGAGACAGAATTCGTACCATACGCCCCGTCCGAGCGGTCGGGAGCGCTTTCTCCCGCGCAGGAATGCCGATAAGGCAAAAGCCAGCATAAGGAGCATAAGCGCAAATTTAGCCAGTAGAACAAGCCCGTATGGGGTATTCCAGAGCGCATGCAAGGTTGGGATATGCAGAAGGCTTCCATAGACTCCGGTGAGCAGCAACAGCAAGACACAAAGCGAGGCCAGCAGTGAAAAACGCCGGATGGTTCCCCAATAAAGCGGTCTGAGACTGTCCGACTGCTCGGTATGTCGACGAACCGCCGGAAGCAGGAAGGCAATCGCCAGAATACCTCCAAGCCATATTGCGGCTGTGAGCAGATGTATAAAGTCAGCGCTGATAGCCATGAGCTTATGGCTGGTTGTGGCTGCATGCCCGATAAAAGCCTTGGCGACCATCAGCCCAATGCAAGCGATAAGCACGAGCCAGGACCACAGATGCTCCTGTCCGATAAATCTGGAAATAGCCCTGTCTGAAGCCTTGGGAGGGTCTTTTTCCATCAGCTTCATGACGTTATCATGCGGTTCGTCCTGTTCGGTGCCGGAAATTGTGTAGCATAGGCCCATGATGAATACAGCGAGCAGCATGACTTGGATGACTTGCCAGGTCCAGATTTGTCCGAAGCTGGTGAAGCGCAAAGTCTCCTGCAGCAAATCGAGGTCCCAGGCCTGAAGCCATGAGACACCTGCATCACTGGCTGTTTGCTGGGGAAGACTGAACAATACCCCAACTACGGTACAGGCGAGCCCCAGGTAGAGAAGCAGTAGACTGCGCTGTTCAAGCGAAGAGCTGCCGCGAAGGGTACGGGCTCCGGCAGGGAGCAGCAGAAGTCGGAAGAAGATGGTGCCGATACATAGGCTTAATCCGATGTAGAACAGCCAGCGGATGATTAATAAGCCTGCCCGGGGCAGTACGTTGTCATCCCCGGCGGGAGTATGCACGGCATACCCGCTTCCTTCCGCACCAATCCCAAAGGGAATCGTTCCGCTAATGGCATGTCCGTCGCTGGATACTGCCTTCCATTTCATACTGTAGATGCCGTTTGGCAAGTTATTCTTCAGGCTGGCGACCAGACGATTAGGATGTTCTGAATCGATGGCGGCGTCCCCCTGGTCCGCGCGTCTTCCATCTGGTCCCGTTATGATAATGGAGTAGAAGGCCTGCTCAATCGATTCATTAAATGTGATGGAGACTTCCTCCGGGGGCGAGGCCAGAATCTCGTTTGCCGCCGGGGAGGAAGAGGTGACGGTCGCATGAGCGGATGCCAGACCCGAATAGCAGAACACAGAGAAGATACCGATCAAGAGCAGCGGAAGCATCCAGCGGGAGGAAATGGATTTGAAGATTTGCACAGTTGCACACCGCCTTATTTATAGATGCAATGATATTTGTTACATTTAACTCCTATTTTAAAGTTAATTTTTCAAAATGAGTATGGCTATAATGGGCTATTCAAATTGCAAATCTCGTACTAAGTATGTCTAAAATATGAAAATTTCAATAAATCCGAGCTGTAATGGAGGGAATAGCGCTTACTTTTTATGTTAAATATTTAAAAATGGACAAGAGTGAGCTAAAATAGTTGAAGAGCTATTATATGAAGGAGGAAGGTTTAGTGACATCGACTATTAAAGTAGGCATTGTAGGATACGGAAATTTAGGGCGCGGTGTAGAGAAAGCAATCCAACAAAATCCTGACATCGAATTGCGCGCCATTTTCTCAAGAAGAAACCCAGACGATGTAGCGGCTGCAAATGGCGTCGTACATATTTCTGAAATTGAGAAGTACAAGGGCGATATCGACGTCTTGATCCTTTGTGGAGGATCTGCAACCGACCTTCCTCAGCAAGGACCGGAATTTGCGGCTATGTTTAATACGGTAGACAGCTTCGATACTCATGCGAAAATTCCGGAGTATTTCGAACAAGTAAATGATGCGGCGACCAAAGGCGGTCATGTTAGCTTGATCTCCACAGGCTGGGATCCGGGCTTATTCTCTCTTAATCGTCTGCTTGCACAATCCGTATTGCCGGAAGGCAAGGAATATACGTTCTGGGGCAAAGGGGTTAGCCAAGGGCACTCCGATGCGATCCGCCGTGTAGCCGGCGTCAAGAACGGTGTTCAATACACAATTCCTGTAGAGGCCGCAGTTGAACGTGTACGTAAGGGCGAAAATCCGGAATTGTCGACGCGCGAGAAGCATTTGCGTGAGTGCTTTGTCGTTGCTGAAGAAGGCGCTGATTTGGCAAAGATTGAGAGCGAAATCAAGGAAATGCCGAACTACTTTGCGGATTATGATACTGTTGTTCATTTTATTAGTGAAGAAGAGCTGAAGAAGAATCACTCAGCTATGCCTCATGGTGGAATGGTACTCAGAAGCGGCAAGACTGGGGAGAACAGCACGCAAATTTATGAATTTGCGCTTAAATTGGACAGCAATCCGGAATTTACAGCCAGTGTGCTGGTAGCGTATGCCCGTGCGGTATACAGATTGTCCCAAGCCGGACAATCCGGAGCCAGAACGGTATTCGATATTCCATTTGGATTGATGTCACCGAAGTCGCCAGAACAGCTTCGTAAGGAAATTCTGTAATAGATGCGGTACAAACCGTTGTAGAGCATATAAGAAAAGCCTAAGGCCGATGGCCTTAGGCTTTTTTTGTACGGGATGCTTGGCAGGGGCTCAGTCTTTATAATAGGTGTTGAATATTGAAACTGTTGCATTTATCACGTATAATCCATAATGAAAATGATAATCATTATCAATTATACAAAAAGCAGTCGGAGTTCAACGTTCAAGCGCTTGTTGAAGGGGAAATAGGTCAGGGGGAGGCGTGATGAGGTTACCATGGAAAAGTCTGATTTCCACGAGAACTTTGATTTATTCTTTGATTCCATTCGGGCAGGGCTGCCGGAAGCACGGAAGGATTGTGCCGAGCCATTGCCGGAGCAGCCGGAGCTTGGCCATAAATCGATAAGACGTTGGTCGCAAAGGAGTGATATGGAAATCGTCGTATCCGAGTTCACTTTGAATAAGGATTACGCTTTTTCACTTCAGCCCTGTGCGGCGATGGTGGAAGTAAACTGCTGCTTGCTGGGGAAGCGGGAGATTAACTTGTCGGGCAGCAGCCATCAAGCGACGGCGGGGAGTTTTGCGCTGCAGTTCGGGAAGCCTGGCGCCGCCCGGTTTGAGTTTGCCGGAGGAGAGCCTTTCCGAATGCTATCGATCGGAATTCCCGTCAAGACGTTCAACGGCTTTATGGAACAGGCATGGGATACAGGCGTATTGATTGATTTTGAGCGGATTATGGGCGATCGGCACTTGCGGGTTTTTCAAGAGAAGATTGGGCCTGCTGTTTCCTTTCTGATGAAGCGCTTCGCGTCTGCCGTCGACAAGCCTGGAGTCAGCAACCTGGAGCTGGAGTGCCATGCGCTGGAGATCTTTACGCTGGCTTGCCGCTTGTTCTTGAAGGAGGAAGAGGAGTCTTCCCGAGCGGTGTCATTGTCGCGGGATGAGATGGATAAGCTGCGAGAGGCCCGGCAAATTATGAAGGAGCGGTTAGTCGATCCGCCAACACTGATGGAATTGTCGCGAATGATTGGCCTTAACGATTTTAAGCTGAAGGCCGGTTTTAAGGAATTATATGGTACGACCGTTTTTGGATATTTGAAAGACGAGCGATTAAGGCAAGCGATGCTCATGTTGCAGACGGGGCGGGTCAATGTTGGTGAAGCAGCCTGCGCGGTTGGCTATCTTAACCCCAGTTATTTCGCAGAAGCCTTCCGAAGTAAATATGGAGTTAATCCCGGTTTGTTTATGAAGGAGGTCAAAACAGAGTCTGGCCGATACCCATCCTCGCTCTAAATCCCGCTAACCGCTGCACATATTCCGCCTGGTGGTAGAGACTAGCCGAGGTAGCATGCTAAAATGCTTCCATAGATAATGAGAATCATTATCATTATAATGGATGCTCTTATAAGGAAGCTGTTGGAAGAGCATGCGATACGGAGGGGTTCAAACGGATGAAGGGAATAAAGAGCATGGCAGTCCTGTTATTGCTGGCTGCGTCGATAGGAATGGCAGGTTGCGGCGTACAAAATGCTGAAGGAACGGGAGAAAACGCAACGAAAGCAAACGGAGGGAATCAGCGAACGGTTCAAACGAAGCCAGCGGCTTCCGAAGAGGAATATCCGCTGACAATTAAGCATTTAAGCGGTACGACCGTTCTTGAAGCCAGGCCGAAAAAAATCGCAACGCCATACATCGCATTTGTCGATTATTTGGCGGTTCTGGATGAATATCCGATCTCGGCTCAAGGGGTCGAGACAATTATGAGCAATTTTCCAAGCTTGAGTAAACGTCTGGCCGGGAAAACGGTTATTGATCTAGGCATGGAAGCGGATATGGAGAGACTGCTCTCCTCCGGTCCCGATCTTATTCTTGCAGCGGACGACATGGCGGATCAATACGAACAATTAAGCAAGATCGCACCGACGGTTGTGCTGCCGCAAGCGGGGGATTGGCGGGAAACCCTGCAGGAAATCGCCCGAATTATAGGCAAGGAACAGAAAGCGGATGAGGTGCTGGCGGAGTTTGATCGCAAGTCTGCAGAGTACAAAGAAAAGTTAGCTTTCCGCCAGAATGAAACGGTTATGTTCGCGATGTATTCGGGTAAAAAGCAATTCGTTACCTGGAACGACGGCCGATTTGATCCGTTTTATAAAGGCCTCGGGCTGACACCGCCGCCTGGCCTAACCTCCAATATAGGGCAGCTGACGCTGGAAGGATTGGCTGACTTGAACCCGGATCATTTATTTCTCATCAACAATTGGCAGACGCCTGTTGAAGGCGGTGTCCGCAATGATTTGAAGGACGATGGAGTATGGAACAGCCTGAATGCCGTCAAGCAAGATCAGGTGTACTTCTTGGAGGATCCCTCGCTTCCGGGTCCTATGGCATTGGCCAAAATCGACGGTATTGAATCGATTATGAAAGCTTTGGCCCAATAGGGACAGGCTGCTTATCGATATTGTGCCTAATTTTTATTCAAGGACTTGGACAGTTGATAAAAGGCATGAACTTGAGGCCAATGATAATGACAGAATGAAGCTGTCCCGCAATTCTCAGCGGGCAGATCATAAATACAAAGCGCAAGCTGCGGGGCAGTTCGTCCCCTGGCCTGCGCTTTTTTGTGTATATATTTATATAGGCTGAATGCCAAAAAATATGAGTGAACAATGACATAATAGCTGCGAAATACGGCAATATCTTCGGATTGATATCGCTGGAGAAGCGCATGTTACGCCTAATTCACTAGCAGGACAAGGATGAGATGGGAAATAAGAAAAAAGCATCAAAGTAATAAAATTCCATAACAAGAGTTTACCTTATAGATCAATAAGGTAAGTGATAATAATCACGAACTATTCAAATAAATATGACAATTCATCGAACAATACCTTAAAGAAGGGGCAATGTGAACAATTATCAAAATCGACGAATTTGCTAAAATACGATCAAATTTGGACGAATTTGAACTTTTGTTCTAAATCTAAAGAGAGAAAACGAAAAATAAATGTAAATTTTTAGTATAAATGTAATTAGCTATGAATTGTTATTGTTTAATAGCTTACCTAACATAGTGTTAGATAATTAATACTACCATCCCTGGAAGAGTGGGTGGTGCGTGATATTGCTGGAAAGGGGTAACGGAATTTTATGAAAAGGAAAGGATTGCTGCTGGTCGTTTTCTCAGCGTTTCTTGTCCTCTTGACCGGTTGTAATTCGCTGGCCGTATTGAACCCGAAAGGGCCGGTAGCGAAGACGCAGTCTAATGTTATTATTTTCTCAATGCTGGTCATGGCGCTAATCTTGCTGGTTGTGTATGTTTTGTACATCTTTATGCTTACGAAGTACCGTGCTTCCAAATCGGCTCCGGATTATGAACCGCCGCATGTAGAGGGCAGCAAATGGCTGGAATTCACATGGATAGCTATTCCGATCATTATCGTTACGATCCTGTCGGTCGTTACAGTTCGGACTACCAATGCCTTGGATAAGGTACCGGCGGGCTATGAAGATCAAAAACCGTTAGTTATTTATGCATCATCCTCCAACTGGAAGTGGCATTTCAGTTATCCGGAGGAAGGAATTGAGACAGTTAACTATGTGAACATTCCGACGAATCGTCCGGTTGAGTTCAGACTCTACTCCTACGGACCGATCACCAGCTTCTGGGTTCCACAATTAGGCGGACAAAAATACGCGATGAGCGATATGGTCACCAAGCTCAATCTCGTTGCGGAGCACGAAGGCTCATTTATGGGTAAGAACTCCAACTTCTCCGGTAAAGGGTTTGCCGATATGGAATTTGAAGTTCTGGCGATGTCGAATGCGAAATATGGCGAGTGGGTGAATGAGGTCAAGAATACAGCCGTTCCATTGACTGAAGAGCAGTTCAATTCCCTGCTGGATACTGCGAAGGTAGGCAGACAGACCTATTCTTCGACACATTTGGAATTCAGTCCGGCGCCTGAGGGTGAGCATGCAGGTCATAATCATGGCGGAGACTCCTCCGGCGACACACAAATGGATCATTCCGAAATGGATATGGATATGAATATGGACCACTCCGACACGAATGAAAACGGGGCTGAACATGCCTCGCACGGAAATTAGGGAACAGAAGGGAGTAAGCTTGACATGAAATGGGACGAATTTTTCGTCACTGGCGAACCGATGATTTATGGTGCGATGGTCAGCATCGTGGTTGCATCCTTGGCTATTGTCATCGGCTTGACCTATTTTAAAAAATGGGGCTACCTATGGCGCGAGTGGCTGACAACGGTTGACCATAAGCGAATCGGTATCATGTATATTATCAGTGCGCTCTTGATGCTGTTCCGCGGCGGCGTTGACGCGCTGCTCATGCGGTCGCAGCTTGCGGTTCCAGAGAACGGACTTCTTGATGCGCAGCACTATAATGAGATATTTACGACTCACGGGGTCATTATGATCCTGTTCATGGCAATGCCGTTCATTATTGGTTTAATGAACGTAGTTGTGCCGCTGCAGATTGGCGCGCGCGACGTTGCATTTCCGAGACTAAATGCGGTCAGCTTCTGGCTATTTTTTGCCGGAGCCATGCTGTTCAACCTATCCTTCGTCATCGGCGGCTCGCCGGATGCAGGATGGACAGCTTACTTCCCGCTGGCCAGCAATGAATTCAGTCCTTCGGTAGGCATGAACTATTACTCGATCGCGATTCAGATTGCCGGTATCGGTACGCTGATGACAGGCGTTAACTTTATCGCTACCATCCTGAAGATGCGTGCGCCTGGCATGAAGCTGATGAAGATGCCGATGTTCACCTGGTCAGTCTTGATCACTTGCGTTATTATTTTGTTCGCGTTCCCGGTTCTTACAATAGCGCTGGCGCTGATGATGTTCGACCGAATGTTCGGCTCTCAATTCTTCACGATGGCTAACGGCGGTATGGATATGCTCTGGGCCAACCTGTTCTGGGTATGGGGGCATCCGGAAGTATACATCGTTATTCTGCCGGCGTTCGGGATTTACAGTGAAGTAATCTCGACCTTCTCGCGGAAGAACCTTTACGGATATAAATCGATGGTAGGCAGTATGGTTATCATCTCGTTGCTGTCCTTCCTCGTATGGGCTCACCACTTCTATACGATGGGTCATGGGGCCATGGTCAATGGCGTATTCTCCATAACGACGATGCTCATTGCGGTTCCGACCGGGGTGAAAATATTCAACTGGCTGCTTACGCTCCATAAAGGGAAGATAGAGTTTACGACGCCGATGTTATACTCGCTTGCGTTCATCCCGATCTTTACGATCGGTGGGGTTACCGGTGTCATGCTCGCAATGGCGAGTGCCGACTACCAGTACCATAATACAATGTTCCTGGTTGCCCACTTCCACTATGTGTTGATTCCAGGTACAGTATTTGCCGTAATCGCCGGTTTCTATTACTGGTTCCCGAAATTGTTCGGATTCCGCTTGAACGAGCGTCAAGGCAAACTGGCATTTTGGGTCATTGCAATCAGCTTCAACGTAACGTTCTTGCCGTTGTTCTTCCTTGGACTCAAGGGCATGACGCGCCGGATGTACACTTATTCGGCGGATACAGGCTTCGGACCGCTTAACATGATCGCAACGATCGGCGCCTTTGGCCTGGCAATTGGATTTATTATTCTGGTCTATAACATTTACTGGAGCTTCCGCTATGCGCCTAGAGAGACGACGGGCGATCCTTGGAACGCACGTACGCTTGAATGGAGTACGCATAGTCCGATTCCAGATTATAACTTCGCCATCACTCCTACGGTTCAAGGGCTTGACCCGTTCTGGGAGCATAAGAAGGGCGGACATCAGCTCTATAAAGGCGATTATGAAGAGATTCATATGCCAAATAACAGCGGTCAGCCAGTTATACTCGGAGCGATCTTCTTCTTCTTTGGATTTGCTATGATATTCGGCTGGTGGATTCCGGCGATTATCGGAGGGCTTGGTGTAATTGTAATGTTGGCAGTTCGTTCGTTCGAACGCGATCACGGGCATCATATCCCGGTTCGTGAAATTGAAGAAACGGAAGCTAGATTGCGGGGTGAACAGGCATGAAGTTAGATAACTCTTTGCCTTTGGAATACCGTTCAGAAGAGAACAGTAATCGGATTTTCGGTTTTTGGCTGTTCCTTGGCGCGGAAATCGTGTTGTTCTCAACGCTGTTCGCCGTCTATTTCACACTCTGGAATCGGACCGGCAACGGCCCGAGCGGTAAAGAAATATTCGAGATCGGTCCGGTGCTGATCGAGACCTTCGTGTTGCTCACAAGCAGCTTCACGATCGGTCTGATGATCAACAGCATGCGCCACGGAATGCAAAAGGCAGCTATGGTCTTTTTCTTCATCACTTTGGTGCTGGGTCTGATCTTCCTAGGGGTAGAAATTACCGAGTTCGTGACCTATGTTAATGAAGGAGCAACGATTTCCACGAGCGCCTTCATGTCCAGTCTGTTTGTTCTGCTTGGTACGCACGGTGCCCACGTAACCTTGGGCTTGCTGTGGGGCGCAGGCATTATGATACAGATCAAACGCGAGGGCTTCACGCTTGATACAGCGAATAAATCATTTATTTTCTCGCTTTATTGGCACTTCCTTGACGTTGTCTGGATCTTTATCTTCAGCTTCGTATATCTGAAAGGAATGATGTGACATGAAAAAATTATTCCCTGTCCACCATGTCATGGGATATGTGTTCTCGCTGATCCTTTCGGTCGTCGCTCTGTCCGTCATTCTATGGGATATGCCACTGGCTGTCGGTATGACGATCCTGCTTGTCTGTGCGGCGATCCAGATGGGCGTCCAATTGTTCATGTTCATGCATATCGGCGAGACCGGGTCCAAGACCTCATTGTATACCAACATTGCATATGCTCTGTTCGTTGGCCTTGTAACCCTCTTCGGTACGCTATTCACCATGATCTGGGGATATCAATAAAGCCAAGACGAGGCTTCAGCCTAATCTAGTCAGAAGAATCACCCTGCGCCTTTTGTTTCGAAGGGGCAGGGTGATTTTTTGTATCGACGGATGGGACAGGGCATTGCTGTCTAATGCCTGCAACCGATTGAAAGGTTGCCTGGATTGCGATATTATGATGTAAAGGTCCCAATATAGCGAGGTGATAACATGGCGGAACAAGTAGACAAGAAGCATGGCGCGACTGAGGAGTGCTGCGGCGATGAGGGCGAGGGCCATGTCCGTCATAGCCATCATTCCGAAGCTGTGAAGAGCAATTTGACGAGCCGTTTGAACCGGATTGAAGGTCAAATCCGTGGCATTAAAGGCATGATCGAGAAGGATACGTATTGTGATGATGTTCTGAATCAGATCGCAGCGGTTCAATCCGCACTGAATAGTGTTGGCAAACTGCTGTTGGAGGGTCATATGAAGAGTTGCGTGATTGAGCGGATTCAGGCTGGTGAGATGGATGTAGTTGATGAACTGCTGATCACCGTAAATAAATTGATGAAGTAATCCGCGCGAAATATACCCCGTACTAGTATATCAAAACAGTAAGCCCCACAAGTTCATAACTTGTGGGGCTTATGTTTATTTTAATGAAATTTCAAACTGTGAGCCTGGGTCGCCAATAAAGGCGATGAAACCATTTTCCGGCAGTACCACTTCGTTTACGCCGCTGACTACAGTGAAATTTACGCAGGCTCCACTGGCATCATAGACTGCAAAGGAACCTGCCTCCGGCAAGTTAACCGCCAGTGTCTTGCCTGCCGATTTTTCCGGAATGGTGTACCATCTCGTTTGACCATTCTCTTGAATCTTCGTCTTCGATTGCTTGCCGATATAGAGCGGTACGACATTGTCCTGACTTACAAAGCGGCTTCCGGCAGCCTCCAGGTACTCAACACCGTCCTCTGTGAAGAAGATGAGATCACTTGCGTCTCTGCCCATCAATGTCGGGATGTTCAACAAATTCAGAGCTTCATTGGCACCTGTGATCTTATTGGCCATTAAGTATCCTGGCATATCTTTAAGTGTTGCAATATAAGCGATAGGAGGCTGCATGAAGTAGGCCTGAGAGGTATATTTTTCACTTACGAGAAAATAGGTTTTACCCTCACGCGCTTCCCATGCTTTAGCGATCTCAGGAGATAATTCATTTGGTTCCAGCTTCTCCGCCTGATAGTCGGACATAGCTATTTGGCCAAGATCTGGAATGGTTGTATAAGATCTAACCCATAAGTAAGTGCGTCCGTTGTCTTCTGTGACTAAGTTAAGCTTCGTACCGCCGTCCTCACTGACGAATGAGCCATCTGCTGTATAAGTAAATTTCTGAACCGGAGCTTCAGGTACTGCAAGCGAGCTTAAGGACAACTCGCCGTCCTTGCTAATATCCAGCTTGATCAACTGACCTGCTGTACCGTAGATCCCTGCATTTGTCGATACCTCCACCGGCATATTGGCTTTTACAGGTACGCCAAATGACTTGGCAGGCTTCAACTCTTTAATGATCCCTTTTTCCTGCAGAGCACTTAACAGAATCCCACTGGCCATAACCTGATTTAGTGAACTCGAACCACTGGAAGAGAGGATCGCTACAGACAGCTTGTGCTCGGGCAATACGACCAGCGAAGCGTGAGACAACAGGGTGTCCCCACCCTTCGTCAGAGCCTGAATGCCGTAATCGTTGAACGGGAACAGGTTGACGCTATCCCAGCCTAATCCATAGGCGATTGAGCTATCTGCCTCTTGCGGCCACAACCCGTTCTTATATTCTGCTTTGGCCGTGGCTGCCACTGATTTCTCTGTCAGAAGTCCGTCGGCATTCCCTGTGAAGATTTGCGAGAAGCGGGCAAGATCTTCGGCTGTGGAATAAATACCACCGGTACCGATAAAGTTAACCGTATCCGCAGGAAGCTCTCCCTGATAGCTAGGAGAAAAGACGCCAGCCAGCTGCGCATGATTCACGTCATCTTGCGGAGTTTTTGTATTTTTCATACCAAGCGGCTCAGAAATATATTTATGTACGAAGTCTGTGAAGTCCATGCCGCTAACTCTCTCTACTAATATTTCTGCTAGAGTAAAGCCGTCGTTGCAATAAACGGAGAATGCGCCCGGATCAGCCTTCAGCCGCTGTACCTCCAGTCGTTTCAGCAAATTGTCATATCCGGATGTATCATTATCATCGAATAAAAAGCCATTGACGAGTGTTGAGCCACTTAAGCCGGAGGAATGATTCAGCAGCATACGCGGAGTGATTTTTTTATATCGATCGTCTTTCATTTTGAACTCAGGAATATAGGCAGTCAAAGGCTGATCCAAATCGATTTTTCCTTCATCAACAAGCTTCATCACCGCAACGGTTGTGAACATTTTGCTAGTAGAGCCGATGCCGTACATCGAATCAGCTGTTAATGGGGTATTGTCTGACGCATGATTAATGCCGGATTGCCCGGATACTACAATCTTCCCTTGATCAATGAGTGCGTATTGCAAGCTGTAAGTACCATAATTCTTCGTCAGCAGATCGGCTTTCTGCGCTGCCAATTGCTTGGTTGCCTCGTAAGAAGGACTGTTCTCGGCGGCAAAAGCTCCGGCAGGCACGAGTAATGTCAGCAACAGGGCTGCCATCACGAAAATCGCTAGGCGCTTCTTCATTCTCATCTTCATTTTTACCTCCCCATGTCATTGTATCCAGAATTCCACTAAAGGTGTAACAGTCATTCTGTCTTAACATATTCTTACGGTACAGGTGTTCAAAGGTTTCATTATATAGAGGAGCGGATGCAGTGGCAGGACAGCATCCGCTTGCTCGACTTCTATTTCCCCACGTGGACGATACCTTGCTCATACATAGCTTCGATAAACGATTCCATGATCCGGACACATCCTCGGAGGAACACGATATCGGCTTTCTTATTCGTCTCCGAGAAGGTAAGCTGGGCTTCATGCTCTTTGACACGCGCCTTGAGACGGAAGCCCTTATGATCCTCCAGCAGGTCTGCTATACCTTCATGCTTCAGAATAGCTCTTAACAGACTGGGGTGAGAGGCTCCGGCATGGAACGATTTGCTGAGGGGATTCGGCAAAGTCACTTGTCGTAAATTCCCGTGCAGGATCAGAAGTAGAGGGCTTTTGATCGAGCTCAGCAAGCATTCAAGCTTTCTTCTCGGTTTGTATTTATACTTGATCCCGACTACTTGACCGCTGTTTGTATTGGAACTATTCGAGTTGGAATCGGTAACTGTGAGATACATTTGGCCCCGTCCCTGCGGCAGCTGAATCAGCACATGCCGTCCGGTGTATTTCCAATTCTTGAAAGATGCTTCTATAAAAGTGGCTTCATATTGGTTCGCATATTCCTGCAGCAGGAACTTCGACTTTGATTCCCACCAAGGCTTAACAGATTTAATCTTGGTCCGCGTCATTTTCCAAGGCCTCCTTGACACGCATTTGGGGTGAGGGCAAGCGCCCTTCCTTCCGTAGGGCCTCGCGTAGTACATATTCAATATGACCATTCACGCTTCGGAATTCGTCAGCCGCCCAGCGTTCCAAAGCTTCATATACGACGGGGTCCAGGCGCAGCGGGAAGCTCTTCTTCTTAGCCATCGTGAATGGGGCTCCATTTAATACAAACTGCTTGTATTAATGATAGGTTGGGCGGAACGGTCCGATACGACCGCGACAAGCAGGTTATTGATCATAGCAGCTTTACGTTCATCGTCCAATTCAACGACGCTCTCGGCCTGCAGGCGCTCAATCGCCAATTGAACCATCGTAACGGCGCCGTCAACAATCTTCTCGCGAGCGGAGATGATGGCTTCGGCTTGCTGACGCTGCAGCATGGCGCTGGCGATTTCTGTGGAGTAAGCCAAATGTGTCAAGCGGGACTCGATCACCTTGACACCGGCTATCGCCAAGCGGTTTTGCAGCTCCTCGGTCAGTTCCTTAGCGATTTCTTCCGTGTTTCCACGCAAGGAGAAACCGTCACCGTCCAACTGGTCATAAGGATATTTGCTGGCTACATGACGCAGGGCAGCCTCGCTCTGAATCTCTACGAAGGTTTCATATTCATCAACTTCAAAGAGCGCTTTAGCGGAATCAATGACCGAAAATACAACCACGGTAGCAATTTCAATCGGGTTGCCGTTAACATCATTAACCTTCAGCTTGGCGCTGTTGAAGTTACGTACACGCAGCGATACTTTCTTCCGGTTGGAAAAAGGGGTTACCATATAGAATCCGCTATTGCGGATTACACCAAGGTATTGCCCGAAGAAGGTCACGACAGCGGACTGGTTCGGCTGCACAATCGTAAGCCCGGTGAGGATCACAAAGGCGATTGCGCAAGAGATGGCGCCGAGGATGATGGGAAGAGGCGTAGCAATGGTAAACAGATATACTCCAGCGCCCGCAAAGGCAATGAAGAATAGCAGCGCAACAAATCCGTTCAAATAAGATAATTGTTTTTCCTTCAGCATAGTGAAGCACTCCTCAACAGTTATTTAATATTAATTTGATATTTGTATGATATCACTTTTAGGATATATTGTAAATTAATAATGTGAAAACAGTACTAAAGTCGGGTGGATTCTTCGTTATTTAGTTAATAAGTAACTTGAATTTAGTAAATTAAATTTTTATATTCTTCATAGGAGTGCGCAGTAATCCATTTTTATAGAAGGGAAGAGGATCTGTTGAAGAAGAAGTGGATGATTAGTACCATGGTGGCAGCGTTGATGCTGACAGCCGGAACCGGTGTATATGCAGGTGCAAAACTGCAGGAGGTAAAAGCTTACCTAAACAGCAGCATTCAACTCAAATACAATGGAACGCCTGTGCAGCCAAGGGATGAGAAAGGGAATGCGGTTCTTCCGCTTACCTATAACGGAACGACATATCTGCCTGTCCGTGCAGTCGCTGATATCGTAGGAGTCGCTGTATCCTATAATCCGGAGACCTATACGGTGGAATTGGGTGAGAAGGCAGAAGGCGTAGCGATCGCCAAAGGCTTCGATAACATGTATTATACGAAGGACCCGAAAGAGACGACTTACCAGGGCAAGGATTATAAGGAAGCTTATTTCGATAATGCCAGTGGGAATCGAAGCAGCAGCTTTATGCTATATCCGAAGGGAAAGTATCAGAAGCTGGTTCTGCAGGTCGCGGCTGTTGGTGAAGATATCGATAACTTTGTCATCGAAGACAGTGAGAAGGATGTGAAGCTGACGACCGAGAAAGTGGCGGTGGGCGACGGTCTTAAGACGATTGAGGTAGATATCGCAGGCGTTAATGAGTTGTATATTTATGCTGATGTACTCAGTAATGGGGCCATGTTTGTGCCTTTAACAACTTCATACTATAAATAAATTTATCTATTCATCAACCAGTCCGGCACGGTCTTCCGTGTTGGACTGGTTTTTCTTATTTGGGAATAGTTAAGTTGTATAATAGGAGAGTGACTTATCTTTTATGAATGAGGCTAGCTATAACCATAAACAGCATGAAGGGAGGCAAAAGCATGAATGAGACCATCAAGTTGTTAATGGCGCACCGCTCGATCCGCAAATATGCGGACAAGCCGGTGTCCCGCGGGATCGTCGAGCAAATCATTAGTGCGGCGCAAATGGCTTCGACCTCCAGCAATGTACAAGGTTACAGCGTAGTAGCTGTCACAGAGCCGGAGCGCAAACAAAAGCTGTCGCAGCTTAGCGGCAATCAGACTTACATTGTGGAATGCCCTGTCTTTCTGGTATGGTGTGCGGATTTGTCCCGCCTGAAGAATGCTGCCCGGCATCATTTGCCGGATTCAAAATCGTACGAAGCAGCGACAGAGAATTTCATTGTTGCTGCAGTTGATGCTGCTCTGGCGGCGCAAAATGCAGCTATCGCTGCCGAGTCGCTTGGTCTTGGCATCGTCTACATCGGGGGAATCCGCAATCAGATTCAGCAAGTGACTGAACTGCTCCAATTGCCAGAGCTGGCCTTTCCGATCTTCGGCATGTGTCTGGGTTATCCGGATCAAGGCCCGGGTCAGCGCCCGAGGCTGCCTCAGCCGGCAGTTCTGCATTGGGAGGAATATGACAGCGCTGAAAGTGAGAAGCAGGTTGCTATATATGATGAGATCATGAGCGAGTATTTGCGCGAGCGTACGGGTGGGGCCAAGGATACATCGTGGTCCAGGCTGATGGCCGAGAAGCTGGCGAATCCATCGCGTCTTCATATGAAGGAGTTTTTGGAGCAGCGTGGATTTAAGCTGGAATGAGAAGAGGAGCAGAAGGGCAGAAGAGGAACGTGCAAGCGCCCATAGAAAATGAACAGAATAGGCGGTTCCGGCTATTGGCAATAGAGAAGAGGGTGTCCCAAAAGTCATCATAGATGACTGAGGGGGCACCCTCTTACATTTCATCAAACAAAAAGAAACCGCTCTTTGGTAAAATGGAAGTACGA